>NZ_PTRH01000014.1:0-105403 GCF_002965045.1 Escherichia sp. MOD1-EC6300
TTTTTCGTCTTGCGACGTTAAGAATCCGTATCTTCGAGTGCCCACACAGATTGTCTGATAAATTGTTAAAGAGCAGTGCCGCTTCGCTTTTTCTCAGCGGCGCGGGGTGTGCATAATACACTTTCCCGCTACAGAGTCAAGCATTTTTTTGCTTTTCTCTGTCGAGATTCTCAGGAGAACCTCGCTGACCCGGCGGCGTGTTTGCCGTTGTTCCGTGTCAGTGGTGGCGCATTATAGGGAGTTATTCCGGCCTGACAAGAGGAAATTTAAAATAATTTTCCGACCGCGCATTTTTTACTCTTTATGCTTATTTCAGCGTCGGTTTGTCGGTTAAATGGGCGATTTCTCGGGCGAAATTCGCCACCTGCTGCCAATCGGTATAGACAACTTCTTTGCGCGTATCCGTTTCACCGCCTGACATCTTCATAATCAGCTTGATCATAAAGCGGTCGTACCAGCGGTAACGTGGATAACGTAGCGCCCCGGCAATGACGGCACAGCGATCGGGACGCCATTGTGAACTCATCAGAAACTTGCGCGCGTAGCTGTTGGTCTGTGGAGTACGCTTCTCCGGTTTACGCGCCACCAGGTTTACGGAGTAAAAGGCGCTCGGCATCGAATTCAGCCGCGTCGCATGCTTTTTGACAAATTCCTGGAACGCAGAGTGGTAGTGACCATAGCGAATAGAAGCACCAATGACCACACGGTCGTAGTTTTCCCACTGGGGTTCTTCAATGCGGTGCACATTGGCGACATCCGCCTGGATCCCCAGTTCTTTCAGTTCCGAAGCCAGGTAGGAGGCAATCTCGCGCGTTTGTCCGTCCCTTGTTGAGAAAAGAATTAATGTTTTCACGTATTACTCCATCATTCACGCCAGAAAGTCGGGGTAAAGAGCACCAGCAATGTAAAGACCTCGAGACGACCAAACAGCATGTTGGCAATCAGGATCCATTTAGCCACCGGGTTCATACTGGTAAAGTTATCAGCAACCACGCCAAGCCCTGGTCCCAGGTTATTCAATGTCGCAACAACCGAGGCAAAGGCAGAAAAGTCATCCACACCCGTGGCGATAATCGCCAGCATACTGACAATAAACACCAATGCATAGGCGGAGAAAAATCCCCAAACGGCTTCGAGGATACGTTCCGGCAGTGCGCGATTCCCCAGCTTAATGCTATACACGGCGTTCGGGTGCACCAGTCGTTTCAGCTCACGGTTCCCCTGCTTAAACAGCAGCAGAATGCGGATCACTTTCAGGCCACCGCCCGTAGACCCGGCGCAACCGCCAATAAATGCTGAACATAAAAGCAGTACCGGCAAAAAGAGCGGCCAGCGGGCAATGCTATCTGTCGTAAATCCGGCGGTCGTCGCCATCGACACCACCTGAAAAAACGCCTGGTTAATTGTCATCAGCGCCGAACTGTAGACATTATGAAACCACAGCACGAGGGTACAAATAACCACCAGCGTAAACTGTACGCCGATAAACATGCGAAATTCCGGATCGCGCCAATAAACCTTCAGACTACGCCCACTTAACAGCGAAAAGTGCAGACCGTAGTTACAGCCGGAGATCAGCAGGAAGATAGCAATGATGGTGTTAATAGTCGGGCTGTCGAAATAACCGATACTGGCATCATGTGTCGAGAAGCCGCCAATAGCGATAGTCGCAAAGCTATGGCCGATGGCATCAAAGGCATCCATTCCGGCAAACCACAACGCCAGCGCACAGGCGACGGTCAGCAAGACATAAATCAACCACAGGGTTTTCGCCGTTTCCGCAATTCGCGGGCGCATTTTGTTATCTTTCAGCGGGCCGGGCATTTCCGCGCGATAGAGCTGCATCCCACCCACGCCGAGGATAGGCAGTATCGCAACCGCCAAAACGATGATCCCCATCCCGCCAAACCATTGCAGCATCTGGCGATAAAAGAGGATTGCGTGAGGAAGTGTATCCAGTCCCACCAGCGTAGTGGCCCCCGTGGTAGTCAGACCGGAGAAAGATTCAAAAAACGCATCGGTAATCGTGAGGTTTGGGCTTTCCGAAAAGATAAAAGGGAGCGCACCGACGCTACCCAACACGGTCCAGAACAGCACCACTATCAGAAACCCTTCACGGGATTTCAGTTCGCCCTTTTCTTTACGGTTCGGCCACCACAGCATAGAACCAATGGCAAGGGCGACAAAAAAGGTCTGGGTAAAAGCGCGGCCCGCTCCATCCCGGTAGATGAGTGCTACCAGCCCAGGGATAATCATGGTCCCTGAAAATAAGATGACCAGTAGTCCAACGATTCGGGTAATGGCGCGAAAATGCATCTCTGCCGCTTCCTTAGTTCTGCAAAACGAAGTGGGGATTATTCTTCAATCGCTAACAATTGCAATGAACCACGGCTAAAATCCGCCAGCTTTGCGGAAAATTCAGCCACTTTCGCCGCCGGAAGCGCCACCCGCAGCAGAACGAATGCCTGATAATCACTGTTGATAATTTTGCCGCCACACTGCCCCAGCAACGCTTCAATGCCGGTTAACTGACTATATTCACATTGCAAAGTATATTCGGTTAATGGCGTCTTGCGTTGGGTCGTTAGCTGGCGCAGTGCCTGATTCACGCCGCCGCCATACGCTTTCACTAACCCACCGGTGCCCAGCAATATGCCGCCGTAGTAGCGCACCACCACGGCGGTAATTTCCCCGACGCCGCTGCCCATAAGTTGGGCGAGCATCGGTTTACCTGCCGTTCCCGCCGGTTCCCCGTCATCAGAGAAACCCAGTTGTTGAGAATCATCCGGTGCGCCAGCTACCCACGCCACGCAATGGTGGCGGGCATCAGGGTGTTCTGCCCGCACCGATTCAACAAACGCTTTCGCCGCCTCGACGCCATCGGTATGCGCCAACAGCGTAATGAAGCGGCTTTTTTTGATCTCTTCAACAACCGTGACCGGTGCCGCAGGAATTAACCAGCTTTCCATCACGCCAGTTTCAGATCCCGGGTCATGTTTTCCACGTTGTTTTCGTGGATCACCACGTTGTCTTCGATACGAATACCGCCGAACGGTTTCAGTGCTTCAATTTTCTGCCAGTTGAAGTGTTTGCTGAACTGCCCTTCACGCCACGGTGCCAGCAGCGATTCGATGAAGTAGATACCCGGTTCGATGGTTAAGACCATGCCCGGCTGGAGAATACGGGTGCAGCGCAGGTACGGATATTTTGCCGGTGCCGCGAGGTGCGTACCGCTATCATCCTGCATAAAACCGGCCACGTCATGCACCTGCAGGCCCAGCGGATGGCCGATACCGTGCGGCATAAACGGTCCGGTAAGATCATTTTCGACCATCGCCTCTTCACTCATATCGGTGATGATTTGATGTTTACGCAGCAGTTTGGCGATACGCTGATGGAACTGGATGTGGTAATCCACATAGCTGACGCCTGCTTTCATGGTGGCGATCAGCGCCAGTTGTTCATCATTTACGTCTTTCACCAGCTGTGCATAGTCGTTGTCGCTTTTTGCCGACCAGGTACGAGTCAGGTCAGCCGCATAGCCGTTATATTCGGCCCCGGCATCCAGCAGGAAGCTGCGCATCTCTTCCGGTGCCTGATGGTCGAGTTTGGTGTAATGCAGTACCGCAGCGTGTTCGTTGAGCGCCACAATGTTGCTGTAAGGCACGTCGGTATCACGATGACCGGTCGCGGTCAGATAGGCAATGTTGATATCGAACTCGCTCATGCCAGAACGGAACGCTTCTTCTGCCGCGCGATGACCGTTGACCGCCATTTTCTGCGCTTCTCGCATACAGGCCAGTTCGTACTCGGTTTTGAAGGAGCGGTAGTAATGCAGGTAGTCGATCACCCCTTTCGGGTTGATATTGCTGGCCTCAATACCCAGTTGCAGCGCACGTTCTGGCACCGGACCGATATAACCGATATTGCCGCGCGCAGCAGGCAACAGACTACCAATGCCATCGGCTTTCGGCAGCGCGATCACTTCTACATCTTCAGTCCAGAAGGAGTTCGGCAGCGGTTCGACGTTGTGCCAGTAATCAACCGGCAGATAGAACCACAGTTTCGGCTTATTCACGCCATCCACCAGCAGCCAGCAGTTTGGCACCTGAGTTACCGGCACCCACGCTTTGAATTGCGGGTTCACTTTAAACGGATAGGGATGATCGTCGAGAAAAACGTTGAACAGTTCGCCGGAGTGAATAAGTAACGCATCCAGCTTGAAGCGCGCCAACGCATCGCGAGTCCGTTCCTGTAAGGTAGCTATATGATTTTTATAGAGCGAGGCCAGTGATTCCATTTTTTACCCTTCTGTTTTTTGACCTTAAGTCTCCGCATCTTAGCACAACGTTAATACAGAGCGTGATTTCTGCCGAGCGTGATCAGATTGGCATTTCTTTAATCTTTTATTTGCATATTTTTAACACAAAATACACACTTCGTCTCATCTGGTACGACCAGATCACCTTGCGGATTCAGGAGACTGACATGCTTTACAAAGGCGACACCCTGTACCTTGACTGGCTGGAAGATGGCATTGCCGAACTGGTATTTGATGCCCCAGGTTCAGTTAATAAACTCGACACTGCGACCGTCGCCAGCCTCGGCGAGGCCATCGGCGTGCTGGAACAGCAATCAGATTTAAAAGGGCTGCTGCTGCGTTCGAATAAAGCAGCCTTTATCGTCGGTGCTGATATCACCGAATTCTTGTCCCTGTTCCTCGTTCCTGAAGAACAGTTAAGCCAGTGGCTGCATTTTGCCAATAGCGTGTTTAATCGCCTGGAAGATCTGCCGGTGCCGACCATTGCTGCCGTCAACGGCTATGCGCTGGGCGGTGGCTGCGAATGTGTGCTGGCGACCGATTATCGTCTGGCGACGCCAGATCTGCGCATCGGTCTGCCGGAAACCAAACTGGGCATTATGCCGGGCTTTGGCGGTTCTGTACGTATGCCACGTATGCTCGGTGCTGATAGTGCGCTGGAAATCATTGCCGCCGGTAAAGATGTCGGCGCGGATCAGGCGCTGAAAATCGGTCTGGTGGATGGCGTAGTCAAAGCAGAAAAACTGGTTGAAGGCGCGAAGGCGATTTTACGTCAGGCTATTAACGGCGACCTCGACTGGAAAGCGAAACGTCAGCCGAAGCTGGAACCGCTAAAACTGAGCAAGATTGAAGCCACCATGAGCTTCACCATCGCTAAAGGAATGGTCGCACAAACAGCAGGGAAACATTACCCCGCACCCATCACCGCAGTAAAAACCATTGAAGCGGCTGCCCGTTTTGGTCGTGAAGAAGCATTAAATCTGGAAAACAAAAGTTTTGTCCCGCTGGCGCATACCAACGAAGCTCGCGCACTGGTCGGCATTTTCCTTAACGATCAATATGTAAAAGGTAAAGCGAAGAAACTCACCAAAGATGTTGAAACCCCGAAACAGGCCGCTGTGCTGGGCGCAGGCATTATGGGCGGCGGCATCGCTTACCAGTCTGCGTGGAAAGGCGTGCCGGTTGTCATGAAAGATATCAACGACAAGTCGTTAACCCTCGGCATGACCGAAGCCGCGAAACTGCTGAACAAGCAGCTTGAGCGCGGCAAGATCGACGGTCTGAAACTGGCTGGCGTGATCTCCACGATTCATCCAACGCTCGACTACACCGGGTTTGATCGCGTGGACGTTGTGGTAGAAGCGGTTGTCGAAAACCCGAAAGTGAAAAAAGCCGTGCTGGCAGAAACCGAGCAGAAAGTACGCCCGGATACCGTGCTGGCTTCCAATACTTCAACCATTCCTATCAGCGAACTGGCCAACGCGCTGGAACGCCCGGAAAACTTCTGCGGGATGCATTTCTTTAACCCAGTGCACCGGATGCCGTTGGTGGAAATTATTCGCGGTGAGAAAAGCTCCGACGAAACCATCGCGAAAGTTGTCGCATGGGCGAGCAAGATGGGTAAAACGCCAATTGTGGTTAATGACTGCCCCGGCTTCTTTGTTAACCGCGTGCTGTTCCCCTATTTCGCCGGTTTCAGCCAGCTGCTGCGCGACGGCGCGGATTTTCGCAAGATCGACAAAGTGATGGAAAAACAGTTCGGCTGGCCGATGGGTCCGGCATACTTGCTGGATGTCGTGGGCATTGATACCGCGCATCACGCCCAGGCAGTGATGGCAGCAGGTTTCCCGCAGCGGATGCAGAAAGATTATCGCGATGCCATCGACGCTCTGTTTGATGCCAACCGTTTTGGTCAGAAGAACGGCCTTGGTTTCTGGCGTTATAAAGAAGACAGCAAAGGTAAGCCGAAGAAAGAAGAAGATGCCGCCGTTGACGACCTGCTGGCAGAAGTCAGCCAGCCGAAGCGAGATTTCAGCGAAGAAGAGATTATCGCCCGCATGATGATCCCGATGGTCAACGAAGTGGTGCGTTGTCTGGAGGAAGGCATTATCGCCACTCCGGCAGAAGTCGATATGGCACTGGTCTACGGCCTGGGCTTCCCTCCGTTCCACGGCGGCGCGTTCCGCTGGCTGGACACCCTCGGTAGCGCAAAATATCTCGATATGGCACAACAATATCAGCACCTCGGCCCGCTGTATGAAGTGCCGGAAGGTCTGCGTAATAAAGCGCGTCATAATGAACCGTACTATCCCCCGGTTGAGCCAGCCCGTCCGGTTGGCGACCTGAAAACGGCTTAAGGAGTCACAATGGAACAGGTTGTCATTGTCGATGCAATTCGTACCCCGATGGGCCGTTCGAAGGGCGGTGCTTTTCGTAACGTGCGTGCGGAAGATCTCTCCGCTCATTTAATGCGTAGCCTGCTGGCGCGTAACCCGGCGCTGGAAGCAGCGGCCCTCGATGATATTTACTGGGGTTGTGTGCAGCAGACGCTAGAGCAGGGTTTTAATATCGCTCGTAACGCGGCGCTGTTGGCAGAAGTGCCGCATTCTGTCCCGGCGATCACCGTCAATCGCTTGTGCGGTTCATCCATGCAGGCACTGCATGACGCAGCACGGATGATTATGACTGGCGATGCACAGGCATGTCTGGTCGGTGGCGTGGAGCATATGGGCCATGTGCCGATGAGTCACGGCGTCGATTTTCACCCCGGCCTGAGCCGCAATGTCGCCAAAGCGGCGGGCATGATGGGCTTAACGGCAGAAATGCTGGCGCGTATGCACGGTATCAGCCGTGAAATGCAGGATGCCTTTGCCGCGCGATCACACGCCCGCGCCTGGGCCGCCACGCAGTCGGGCGCATTTAAAAATGAAATCATCCCGACCGGTGGTCACGATGCCGACGGCGTCCTGAAGCAGTTTAATTACGACGAAGTGATTCGGCCGGAAACCACCGTGGAAGCCCTCGCCACGCTGCGTCCGGCGTTCGATCCAGTCAGCGGCACGGTAACGGCGGGTACGTCTTCCGCTCTCTCCGATGGCGCTGCAGCCATGCTGGTGATGAGTGAAAGCCGCGCTCGTGAATTAGGTCTTAAGCCACGCGCCCGCGTACGTTCGATGGCGGTCGTTGGTTGTGACCCGTCGATTATGGGTTACGGCCCGGTTCCAGCCTCGAAGCTGGCGCTGAAAAAAGCGGGGCTTTCTGCCAGCGATATCGGCGTGTTTGAAATGAACGAAGCTTTTGCCGCGCAGATCCTACCATGTATTAAAGATCTGGGACTGATTGAGCAGATTGACGAGAAGATCAACCTCAACGGTGGTGCGATCGCGCTGGGCCATCCTCTGGGTTGTTCCGGTGCGCGTATCAGCACCACGCTGCTGAATCTAATGGAGCGCAAAGACGTCCAGTTTGGTCTGGCGACGATGTGCATTGGTCTGGGTCAGGGTATTGCAACGGTGTTTGAGCGGGTTTAACCACTTGCCGGATGCGGCGTGAATGCCTTATCCGGTCTACCGACCCGGCACTAATGTAGGCCTGATAAGACGCGCCAGCGTCGCATCAGGCATCGATTGCCGGATGCGACATAGATCTAAATGCCACTGTATAAAGTTTTAGTTGCCGTTCTTCCCGCCTGTCAGGGGCGGGTTTTTTATATCTCAGATAAACGCAAACGCATCGCCAAACAGGCGGTCTTCCCGCGCATTACGCTCACTGCAAAACAGGTCACGGGCGATTTTCGCCATCTCAAAACGCCCGGCAATGTAGATATCATGCTCTGCCAGCGTGCCGTGATCCTGCAATACCGCCGTTAACACGGTGCCAGTACGCCCACGCCAACCCGCTTCCGGTTGTTCAACCACCGGCACCACTTGCAGACCAGGATGCTTCAGCGAAAGCGCCTCAAGCTCGCAGAGATCATAAAGATGCTGCTCTTCACGCCCCCCCCAGTAAATGGTGATATCACGGTTTGGGTTACGCGCCAGCGCCGTCAGCAAAATCGAGCGCGCATAAGAGAACCCGGTGCCACCCGCAATCAAAATCATCGGACGTTCTTCATCATCGCGCAGCCACGCTTCTCCGTGGGGAATATCGACCACGATTTGATGATCTTTGAGGATACGGTCCATGACTGCTTTCGCGTAAAGGTTGATTTCAGAAGCGCCAATATGCAGCTCGATAAACTCTTTTTCATCCGGCGTCGAAGCCATTGAGAATGGACGTTTATCGCGCTCATCCATCACCACCATCAAATACTGACCAGCACGAAAAGAAAAGGCCGCGTCTGGCACGATTCGAACACGATATACGGTATCGGTGATAGCTTCTACCGAGGTCACTTTACAGCTTAAGGTTGTCATGCGCTTTCTCTGTCGGATCGATAAATAGGGCAAAACAAACGCGCATCAGGCGCTTTTACCGTTGTTAAAGATGGCCAGTTCATCCCAGATGGCGTCAATATGCGCGACAACATCCGGATCTTTTTTGATGGGACGTCCCCATTCACGCTGGGTTTCCCCTGGCCATTTATTCGTGGCATCCAGCCCCATTTTTGAACCCAGCCCGGAGACAGGCGAGGCAAAATCCAGATAATCAATAGGCGTATTTTCTACCAGAACAGTATCCCGCGCCGGGTCCATACGGGTGGTAATCGCCCAAATCACATCGTTCCAGTCGCGTGCGTTGACGTCATCATCGCAAACGATCACAAATTTAGTGTACATAAACTGGCGTAAGAACGACCAGACGCCCATCATGACGCGCTTCGCGTGTCCGGCGTACTGTTTTTTGATCGTCACTACCGCCAGGCGATAAGAGCAGCCTTCCGGCGGCAGGTAAAAATCGACAATTTCCGGGAACTGTTTTTGCAGAATCGGCACAAACACTTCGTTCAGTGCGACACCCAGCACAGCAGGTTCATCCGGCGGACGCCCGGTATAGGTGGAATGATAAATCGCATCTTCACGCTGGGTAATATGCGTCACAGTAAATACCGGGAAACTATCGACTTCGTTATAGTAACCGGTGTGGTCGCCATACGGCCCTTCCGGCGCCGTTTCACCTTGTTCGATATACCCTTCCAGCACAATCTCCGCACTGGCGGGCACTTCAAGGTCATTGGAGATACACTTCACCACTTCGGTCTTGGTGCCGCGCAGCAATCCGGCAAACGCATATTCTGAAAGTGTATCCGGAACGGGCGTTACCGCACCGAGAATCGTAGCGGGATCAGCACCCAGCGCCACAGAAACCGGGAAACGTTCGCCCGGATGCGCCGCGCACCACTCCTGATAATCCAGCGCGCCGCCGCGATGCGACAGCCAACGCATAATCAGTTTGTTTTTACCAATCAGCTGCTGGCGATAAATACCCAGATTCTGCCGTTCTTTATTCGGGCCGCGCGTTACGGTCAGCCCCCAGGTAATCAGCGGCGCGGCATCTTCCGGCCAGCAGGTCATAATGGGAATGCGGTTAAGATCGACGTCATCGCCAGAGACGATTTTTTGTTGGCAGGGCGCACCACGCAGTCGCTTTGTCGGCATGTTCAATACTTGTTTAAACTGCGGCAGTTTATCAAACAGGTCGCGGAAACCTTTTGGCGGCTCCGGCTCTTTCAGAAACGCCAATAATTTACCCACTTCACGCAGCGCCGAAACATCTTCCTGCCCCATGCCCATCGCCACGCGCTTTGGCGTACCGAACAGGTTGCACAGCACCGGCATTGAGTAGCCTTTAGGGTTTTCGAACAACAACGCAGGCCCACCGGCACGCAAAGTGCGGTCAGCAATTTCAGTGATTTCCAGATGCGGATCCACCGGGAGCGTGATACGTTTTAGCTCACCCTGCTGTTCAAGCAGCGTCAGGAAGTCGCGTAAATCGTTATATTTCATGGCATCCATTGTAGCCTCTTAATCTGCGCCCATTATACGGCGTTCATCTTTGCGATGCTGTAAATTTGTTAAATTAGCGTGAACTCTGACGGTATAACGCAAACCGGGGAATATAATTAACTTAGCGTAAAGCTTTTGCTATCCTTGCGCCCCGATTAAACGGATAAGAGTCATTATGCAATCCTGGTATTTACTGTACTGCAAGCGCGGGCAACTTCAACGTGCCCAGGAACACCTCGAAAGACAGGCTGTGAATTGCCTGGCACCGATGATCACCCTGGAAAAAATCGTGCGTGGCAAACGTACTGCAGTCAGTGAACCATTGTTCCCCAACTACCTGTTTGTGGAATTTGATCCAGAAGTCATTCATACCACGACTATCAACGCGACCCGCGGTGTTAGCCACTTCGTGCGCTTTGGCGCGTCGCCAGCGATAGTCCCATCAGCGGTGATTCATCAGCTGTCGGTGTATAAACCGAAAGACATTGTTGATCCGGCAACCCCTTATCCGGGTGATAAGGTAATTATTACCGAAGGCGCATTCGAAGGTTTCCAGGCCATTTTCACCGAACCCGACGGCGAGGCACGTTCCATGCTATTGCTTAATCTTATTAATAAAGAGATCAAGCACAGCGTGAAGAACACCGAGTTCCGCAAACTCTAAAACGCAACCCCAAACAGTGTTTTGACATTGGCATCCGTGGTGGCAGCCAGCCATGCGGCATCTTCCCCACGCCATTGCGCGATACGTTGCAAAATATGGGGCAGATAGGCTGGCTCGTTGCGCCGGGATGATGGCTTCGGCGTGAGATCTCGCGGGAGCAGATACGGCGCATCAGTTTCGATCAGCAATTTCTCCGCCGGAATCAACGGCAAGATTTCCCGCAGCTCCAGCCCACGTCGTTCATCGCAAACCCAACCGGTAATGCCGATATAAATTCCACGCGCCGCGCACGCCTGCATCTCTTCACGTGTACCGGTAAAGCAATGAAGAACTGCACCAGGCAGTTTATCCAGCCACGGCTCCAGCAAGGTTATAAACCGATCGTGGGCATCGCGACAGTGCATAAATACTGGCATGTTTAATTCTGCAGCAATGCGTAGCTGAGCAACAAAAGCACGTTCCTGCTCTTCTGGTGTAGAAAAGTTGCGGTTAAAGTCGAGGCCACACTCACCAATCGCCACCACTTCTGGCTGCGAGGCCAGTTCAATGATCGCTTCTTCGGTCGCTGCTTGCCACTGGCTGCTGTCATGAGGATGCACGCCCGCCGTTGACCAACAGGATGAATACTGACGCGCCAGTTTTTGTGCCTGCTGGCTTTCGTGCAGGTTAGTGCCAGTGATGAGCAGCCCATCAACTCCTGCGTCAAAAGCGCGTGCTACAACATCATCACGGTCTTTCGCAAATTGCGAACTGGTCAAATTAACGCCGATATCAAACATCCTGTACTCCATATGACAACCGCCCTGACGGGCGGTTGAATTTATTCTTCAGTTTTTTCGCTTTCTGCTTCAGCGTCGTTTTCCTCTTCCCGGTTTCGACCCTTACCAACGTAAAAGCGTGAGAAGAAGACACCGATTTCAAACAGGCAGTACATCGGGATCGCCAGCAGCGTTTGCGAGAAGACATCCGGCGGCGTCAGCAGCATCCCGACAACAAATGCGCCAACCAGCACATACGGACGTTTTTTGCGTAAGTCTTCTGGCGAGGTAATTCCCATCCAGCACAGCAGCACAATTGCCACCGGCACTTCAAAGGAGACACCAAACGCCATAAACAGCGCCATAACGAAGCTTAAATAGCTGGCGATGTCGGTGGATACCTGTACCCCTTCCGGCGCGGTATTGGCAAGGAAGCCAAATGCCAGCGGAAAGACCACAAAGTAGGCGAACGCCATGCCGATATAAAACAACAGAGAGCTGGAAACCAGCAGCGGCACCACCAGACGACGTTCATGCTTATACAGCGCTGGGGCGATAAACGCCCACACCTGATAGAGAATCACCGGCGCTGACAGAATCAGCGACACCATAAAGGTCAGCTTGATCGGCGTAAAGAACGGTGAGGCCACGTCGGTGGCGATCATCGTTGAACCTTGCGGCAACTGCTTGATCAATGGCGCGGATACCAGGTGATAGATGTCATTGGCGAAATAGACCAGACACAGGAATATCACGATCACCGCGATAATGCAGTTCAGCAGACGCTTACGCAGCTCAATCAGATGCGTGATAAGCGGTTGAGTATCTTCTACAGACATGTTTACGGTTTATCACTCGACGAAGGGGAAGGTGCAGCGGTTTTCGGTTCAGCGTCCGCAGCAGGTTTTACCACCGGCTCTGGCGTGGTTTCTGGCTTCTGTTCCGGCGAACTGGCCTGCGTTTGTGCAGCGGCAGGCGTTACGCCTTCATGCGCAGCTTCATTATCTTTCACCACCGGATTATGGATGGTGTGCGCTTCATCGCTCGCCTTTTCAGGATCGTTTGCAACGTAGGAACGCTTCATCGACTCCGCGGCCTGGCGTAGTTCATCCATCGACGCTTTCAGTTCGGGCGTCAGGTTAGTGAGGCTCGCCTTTTCAACCTTTTTCAGGCTGTCCTGAAACTCCTGGAGTTTTAACTCCTGGGTCAGTTCGTTCTGCACCGTTGTCGCCAGTGAACGCAACGCGCGAATCCAGCCCGCTACCGTTTTTACCGCCACAGGCAGTCGTTGCGGCCCCAGAACGACGAGGCCGATGATGAACACCAATAGCAGTTCGCTAAAACCGATATCAAACACGGATTACACCTGCTCTTTATCGTGGCGCTTCGCGTCTTCTGTTTTAGCCTGTTCCTGATTCGTATCCGCCTGCTTATCGGCGATAGTTTTCGCAGTAAAATCAGCATCCTGACTGGTTTTATCCTGCTTTGGTTCATCATCGCTCATTGCTTTTTTAAAGCCTTTGATCGACGCACCAAGATCGGAACCGATGGAGCCGAGCTTTTTGGTGCCAAAAAGCAGTACAACGATGACGGCAATAATCAATAACTGCCAAATACTGATACCACCCATACATGTTCCTCTGTGGTAGATGATGATTAAACAAGGCCGCATTATACGTTACACGGCCCGCCTTGAGCGATGAAAAAATCAGCGTGTTTTGCGCCAACCGACAAACCAGGCGATCAGACCACCTGCCATTAACCAGCCGGGCATCAACCCCCATTCAGGGCGGCTGACCAACAAGAATGTGCCGCTTAATACTAACGTAGCGCCAATTCCGAGAAAATAACGCGATTGTCCCTGACGTATATGATTTGACTGAAGCTCGCGGGCAATCTTATCAACACTGTGCTGTAAATACTTGCCCTGGCGCAAACTGTCGTAAACCAGTTCAGGCAGTTCTGGCATTTTTTCGACCCAGAACGGCGCTTTTTCTTTAAATGCTCTCACCAGCGCAGGAATACCGACCTGATCTTTAATCCACGATTCAAGGAAAGGCTTCGCCGTTTTCCATAAATCAAGCTGCGGATAAAGCTGGCGTCCTACCCCTTCGACGTAGAGCAGGGTTTTCTGGAGTAACACCAGTTGCGGCTGCACTTCCATATTGAAGCGACGCGCCGTATTAAACAGATTTAACAGCACATGTCCAAACGAAATTTCGGCCAGCGGTTTCTCAAAGATAGGTTCACAGACCGTACGAATGGCAAATTCGAACTCTTCAACGTTGGTATCTGGCGGCACCCAGCCAGAATCGACGTGTAGCTCTGCCACTTTGCGATAGTCGCGATTAAAGAAGGCGATAAAGTTTTCCGCCAGATAGCGTTTATCTTCTTTGTTTAGCGAGCCGACAATCCCGCAATCAATGCCGATATATTTCGGGTTTTCTGGGTGTTCATAGCTTACAAAGATGTTGCCAGGGTGCATATCGGCATGGAAAAAGCTGTCACGAAAGACCTGAGTGAAGAACACCTGCACGCCGCGTTCTGCCAGCAACTTCAAGTTGGTGCCGTTTTTCTCCAGCGCCGCGACATCTGAAACCGGAATGCCGTAAATGCGCTCCATCACCATCATCCCTTCACTACAATAGTCAGGGTAAACTTCCGGGATGTAGAGCATCGGGCTGTCTTCAAAATTGCGCCGAAGCTGAATGGCGTTGGCAGATTCCCGCAGCAAATTCAGTTCATCAATCAATGTCTTTTCGTACTCGCGCACCACTTCGGTTGGGCGCAGACGGCGACCATCCGGCAGCAAACGCGGCACCCAGCGAGCCAGACGGTAGATAAGTTTCAGATCCGCTTTAATCACCGGCAAAATATCCGGGCGGATAACTTTAATCACCACCTCTTTGCCATTCGATTTCAATCGTGCGGTATGAACCTGAGCAATAGAAGCCGACGCCAGCGGCTTGATTTCAAAATCGTCAAACCACGCTTCTACCGGCAAACCGCCCATTGCAGCTTCAATCTGTTGCTTCGCAAGCTTGCCATCAAACGGAGCAACTTTGTCCTGCAATAACGCCAGCTGATCGGCAATATGCGGAGGAAAAAGGTCGCGGCGGGTAGACAGCATCTGCCCGAACTTGATCCACACTGGCCCCAGTTCTTGCAGAGCCAGTCGTAGTCGCTCACCTAAAGGTTTGTCTTTATGCCGATTTGGCATCCAGAATAATGAGTATCGCCATAGTCGTAACGGCAGGGTGATACGCATTTTAGGGATCAGTTCATCAAGTCCGTAGCTTAAAAAAGTGCGAATGATGAAATATAGGCGCCGTACTTCACCTGGCGTCATTTAGCCTCCAGTTTTTCCAGCCGTTTGGTCAGGGCATCAACAGCACGCTCGACGGCAGCCGTCTCTTCCGCAAACCAGGCCACTTCAAGTGGACCGGGTGCCATACGCCACTCTTCAGTAATGGCTTCCGCCACATAACGTTGCTGGCGTTTAATACCGTGATGCAGGAGCTTTGCGCCTCCACGCAGGGCTTTGCTGATACCTTCAGCGGCGATATCACCGGTATAAGGGGCCAGCAGTTCCGCAGGGTCGAACTCTGCCAGATCTGCCAGCGCAACGAAGTTTTGCACCACCTGAATATCGCCCTGTACTTCCAGCTCACCGCTGCGAATTAACGCAGCAAGCTGCTGGCGATCGCGAAGTTTCGGCAACACGCTGGCGTAGGCGATAACGGTGCAGTCAGCATCTCCTGCCCATTCGCCCAGCACATCGACCTGGCGTTCGCTGAACACCAGAATCAATGACGTCGAAAAGCCTTTTACCTCCACGCGCAAAACTTTACCCAGCAGACGCGAGCGGGCCGTTTTCAGCGCGGGTGAACGATACAGGAAGGTGTTGAGCAGACTTTCAATTCCTGCCGTCACTAAAGGTTTAAAAGGCATTTCCGGTCTCCTGTCAGAACTTATAACCACGATGCAGCGCCACAACCCCTGCCGTCAGGTTGTAATAGTCGACACTTTCGAATCCAGCATCCTGCATCATAGCTTTCAGGGTGTCCTGATCGGGATGCATGCGGATAGATTCAGCAAGATAACGGTAGCTGTCAGCGTCGTTCGCGACCAGTGAGCCAATACGCGGCAGCACATGGAAGGAGTAAGCGTCATAGGCCTTACTTAACGGCTCGATAATCGGCTTCGAGAACTCAAGCACCAGCAGTCGGCCGCCAGGTTTCAGAACGCGATACATTGAACGCAGAGCTTTATCTTTGTCAGTGACGTTACGCAGACCAAACGAAATGGTGATGCAATCAAAGGTGTTATCCGGGAACGGCAGCGCCTCAGCGTTCGCCTGAACATACTCAACGTTGCCAATCACACCAATATTACGCAGCTTCTCGCGGCCCATTTTGAGCATGGATTCATTGATATCAGCAAGGACCACTTTGCCAGTTTCACCCACCAGGCGGGAGAATTTCGCTGTCAGGTCGCCAGTACCGCCTGCCAGATCCAGCACGGTCTGCCCGCGGCGTACGCCACTGCAATCAATCGTGAAGCGTTTCCACAAACGATGTATGCCAAAAGACATCAAATCATTCATGACATCGTATTTCGATGCCACGGAATGGAAAACGTGGGCGACCATATCCGCTTTTTGTTCCTTCGCGACGGTCTGAAAACCAAAGTGCGTCGTTTCTTGTGACTTATCCACCATCTCAATGCCTGCTCATCAAAAAATTGTTCCAGAAGTGTAACAGATTGGGCGTCGATGCCCTAGATTTCTACCCGGCTTAACTACCCCCAATGGGCTAGCGCGACTGCTGATTATATTCATCATCGCGTTGATAAGCTTCATCATTCGGCTGCTCCGGTACCGACCGCAGTCGATACTCTTCATCCTGGCTCACCGCTTGTTCAGCCAAATCCGGATTAATCTCGCGTTTAATTTCTACTCCTAAACCGCGAAACGCTTCTGCTTGCGCCAGCACATTTCCGCGACCTGAAGAGAGTTTTTTCATTGCCTGACGATAGTTGTCCTGTGCTTTGTCCAGACTTTGACCAATCGCGGACATATCATCGACAAACAAGCGCATTTTGTCGTACAACTTGCTGGCACGATCGGCTATTTTCTGAGCGTTGCGGCTTTGATGCTCATAGCGCCAGAGGTTGGCGATAGTGCGCAGCGCCACCAGCAGCGTGGTCGGGCTAACCAGCATGATATTGTTTTTCAACGCTTCGGTGATCAGCTCCGGCTGGCGGTCAAGCGCCAGTAAAAAAGCGGGTTCAACGGGAATAAACATCAGCACGTAATCCAGGGTTCGCAGCCCCGGCAGCTGTTGATAATCTTTGCGTCCCAGCAAACGGATATGGTTACGCACCGACGCGATATGTTCCTGTAGCGCGCTTTCGCGGGTGTAGTCGTCTTCTGCGTTGAAATAGCGTTCATAGGCGACCAGTGTCATTTTTGCGTCGATCACCACATCTTTTCCCTGCGGCAACCGCACGATGACATCCGGCTGCATCCGCGAGCGGGCGTCATTTTCGATGCTGACCTGGGTTTCATATTCATACCCTTCACGCAGACCGGAAGCCTCCAGCACACGCGTCAATACTACCTCGCCCCAGTTGCCCTGGGTTTTATTGTCGCCTTTCAGCGCACGCGTCAGGTTGATCGCTTCCTGGGCCATTTGCGCGTTGAGCTGCTGGAGATTGCGTATTTCGTGAGTCAGGGTATGGCGTTCTTGTGCTTCTTTACCGAAACTGTCCTGAACCTGACGACGAAAACCGTCCAGTTGTTCACGTAGTGGCGACAACAGGCTGTTCAGACTCTGACGGTTTTGCTCATCAACCCGGCGATTGCTGTGCTCGAAAATACGGTTGGCGAGGTTTTCAAACTGCTCACTGAGGCGCTGTTCGCTGTTGATCATTTGGCGAATTTTATCGTCAGCATGTTGCTGTACGGCCTCCATTCGCGTGGTGACTTCACGCAGATCCGCCTCCAGCGAGGTGTTAATGCTTTGCAGACTGCGCACTTCATTATTGAGTAACTCGCACTCAGCACGCCAATGTTCGCTTTGGGTAATTTGTTGTTTTGCCGCACTTAACTCCGCGACCATCTCTTCACGTTCAGCGAATT
The DNA here is from genome assembly GCF_002965045.1 of Escherichia sp. MOD1-EC6300. Taxonomy (NCBI): domain Bacteria; kingdom Pseudomonadati; phylum Pseudomonadota; class Gammaproteobacteria; order Enterobacterales; family Enterobacteriaceae; genus Escherichia; species Escherichia sp. MOD1-EC6300. The sequence continues at coordinate 17,831 of NZ_PTRH01000014.1, forward strand.
GCTCGGCTTTTTGCTGCGCATGCTGATAACTGGCAATCAGCCAGCCAATCGCCACGCTCACCAACGCAATAACTGCGTAAACCATGATTGAGATATCCACAACGCCTCCAGCCTCATTACTTACCCGCACAAAATAGAATTGTGCTGTACAAACGTCCAGTTTGAAAGAAGTTTCCTGCGAGGCGCTACGCAAAACGATCCTTAATTTTTATTATTTTATCCCACAATATGAGACCTAGTTTATATTGTGGGATAAATCACCTTTTCCCCACGTCATTATGTGGAACACTTCAGCAATATCATCAGGAGAAACGTATGGCAGATACCTCTTCAACCACCGCTGGCGCACAAACGTTATTACGCGGGCTCGCGGTTCTTAATGCTGTTTATAACGGCTGCCATGACCTGAAAAGTATCGGCGAGTTCACCGGCACGACCCGGAGCACAACCCATCGTTTAGTCACCGTTCTGGTGGAACAACGCTACCTGCGCCACGTCCCAACGCAGGGCTACCAACTGGGCGCCAAACTGATCGAATTCGGTGCCAGAGCGCTGGAAAGCACCTCGCTGTACGAAGTTGCGCTGCCCGTTTTGCAACGCCTTGCCCGTTACACCCTGGACACCGTGCATCTGGGGATCGTTGAAGGCGACGAAGTGCTGTATCTGGAGAAGATCAACAGCCAGCGCGGGCTGGAAATGCGCTCACGCCCAGGCCATCGCATGCCACTGGCAATCACCGGCATCGGCAAGGCATTGATCCTCAACCGAACAGAAGAAGAGTGGCGCACGCTGTTTAAGACCTGTGGTGATGAAACAAAACTGGGCGCATTTATTCAGAACATGCGTCGTTATGCCGCGAGTGGTTTTGCTTTTGATCTGGAAGAGAACGAGCCGACTATCCGTTGCGTTGCAGCGCCGGTTTACAACGCCCGGGATGAAATTGTGGCGGCTATTTCTGTCGCCAGTACCACTACGTATATGTCACTGGCGCGTCTGGAAGAACTGGCACCTTACGTCAAATCCTGTGCAGAAGAGATATCCGCTGAACTGGGCTGGGGTAAGCACGTCCGCAAAAATAAATAAACCATGACTAAAGGAAACGGCTAATGTCGGGAAACACCTCATTTATTGCCCTGGACTGGGGAACGTCATCGCTTCGGGCATGGCGTTTTGGCGATTCACCAAATCCACAAGAAAAACGTGAATTCCCGTGGGGGATCATGAAATTACCCTCCCAGGCAGCAACACGTGAGGACGCTTTCCACGATACGTTTTTACGTGTCTGCGGCGACTGGCTGGCACAATCCCCATGCCCGGTTCTGGCTTGCGGCATGATCGGCAGTGCGCAAGGGTGGCAACCCGCAGCTTATTTACCTTGCCCGGTCACTCTCGAGGGTCTGGCAAAGCAGTTGACGCCTGTTATCCACCAGCAGCAGACAATGCTGCATATTATTCCTGGCGTGATTAAAGAAGGTGAAATGCCCGAAGTAATGCGTGGTGAAGAGACACAAATCTTCGGTGCTATCTCGATGGAACCGGCCCTGCAAAACGCGATCCGCCAGGGTATGCCTGTGCTGATTGGCTTACCTGGCACACATGCGAAATGGGCGGTAGTTGAAAACAACACCATTACCGATTTCCGAACCTTTATGACTGGCGAGTTATTTGATGTTTTATCCCGCCATTCGATTCTCGGTGCCACCATGCGTTCGGGAGATGAACCGCACTGGGATGCCTTCACCCATGGGCTGACAGCAGCACAAGAGCATCATCAGACCGGATTATTATCGACGCTGTTTTCGACCCGTTCGCGCCTGCTGACCAGTAATCTTACGCCGTCCTCACAGGGGGATTACCTTTCAGGATTACTGATAGGCCATGAATTATGCGGTCTGGCATCCAGTTTGCTACGTGATTTACCCGCCACAACACCGATCGCCTTAATCGGTAGCGCCACTCTGAACAGCCGCTATTCACAAGCATTCAGCCACGTTTTTCCCGACAGACAGCTACACGCCATTCCTAATGCCACTGAACAGGGGTTATGGCGAATCGCCCACGTTGCCGGGCTACTCTCCACCAACGCCAGGGAATGTACCCATGCCATTTAATACGCTTTTGCAAAAAACCGGGTTAGTCGCCATTTTACGCGGCGTGAAACCGGATGAGATTGTCGCCATCGGTGAAAAGCTGTATGCCGCTGGATTTCGCCTGATTGAGATTCCCATGAACTCGCCGGAGCCGTTGCAAAGTATCAGTTTACTGCGCGACGCCCTGCCTAAGGACTGCCTGGTCGGAGCCGGAACGGTGCTTTCGGTGGAGCAAGTCGTCGCGGTTAAAGAGGCTGGAGGCCAGATTATCGTGATGCCGCATTGCGATACTGCGGTGATCCGTCGTGCCCGTGCGCTGGGTATGTATTGTGCGCCTGGCGTCGCTACGCCCACCGAAGCTTTTGCTGCCATTGAACATGGCGCCAATGCCATCAAGCTGTTCCCGGCTGAACAAATTACGCCTGAAGTCACCAAAGCCTGGCGTGCGGTTATTCCACAATCCGTTCCGATGTTACCGGTTGGCGGTATCACTCCAGACACAATGGCGCGTTATCTGAGCCACGGCGCAAACGGCTTTGGCCTCGGTTCTGCGCTATATCGCCCCGGCATGACGCCAGAGCAAGTCTATGAAAATGCAGTACTGTTTATGAACGCATGGAACAATTTAAATAGCAAATAACTGATAAATAAGGATATAAAAGCAATGATAAAACATCTTACCTTACCGAAAAAAATGGCTGCAATGGTACTTCTTGCCGGCGCTGCCCTCAGCACTGCGCCTGTACAGGCGGCCTCCTGGCCAACCAAACAAATCGAGTTAGTCGTACCCTACGCGGCCGGAGGCGGTACGGACCTGGTTGCCCGAGCCTTTGCTGATGCCGCCAAAAACCATTTACCCGTCAGCATCGGGGTTATCAATAAACCTGGCGGTGGCGGCGCTATCGGCCTGAGTGAAATCGCCGCTGCCCGCCCTAACGGTTACAAAATGGGTTTAGGCACGGTTGAACTGACCACCCTTCCCAGCCTCGGAATGGTGCGTTTTAAAACCAGCGACTTTAAACCCATTGCCCGTCTGAATGCGGATCCGGCGGCTATCACCGTCCGTGCCGATGCGCCGTGGAATAGCTATGAAGAATTTATGACTTACGCCAAAGCGAATCCCGGAAAAGTACGCATTGGTAACTCAGGCACCGGAGCAATCTGGCATCTGGCGGCAGCTGCACTGGAAGACAAAACGGGCGTGAAGTTTTCTCATGTCCCGTATGACGGCGCAGCCCCTGCCATTACAGGCCTGTTAGGCGGGCATATTGAAGCGGTTTCCGTAAGCCCAGGTGAAGTTATCAATCATGTGAAAGGCGGCAAGCTGAAGACACTGGTAGTGATGGCGGATGAACGTATGAAAACCATGCCTGACGTCCCGACGTTAAAAGAGAAAGGCGTTGATCTCTCCATCGGCACCTGGCGCGGCCTGATTGTGTCGCAAAAAACGCCGCAGGATGTGGTGGATGTGCTGGCAAAGGCAGCAAAAGAGACGGCTGAAGAGCCTGCATTCCAGGATGCACTGCAAAAGTTGAATCTCAACTATGCATGGCTTGATGGTGCCAGCTTCCAGACCCAAATCAACGAGCAGGAAAAGTACTTTGACGAGCTTCTGACTCGCCTGGGCCTGAAAAAATAATCCCGAGGTACGGTCGATGAACACAAAACAGTCTGTTGCTCAACTCGCCGTACCGCACCGCAAGCGCCTTTCATCCACTGTGGTGGTGGCGCTGTTACTTTGTGTGGTTGCTGGCGCGGTGATAATTAATGCCGCTGATTTTCCAGCAACTGCCATTGAAACGGATCCCGGTGCAAGTGCCTTCCCTACTTTCTATGCCTGCGCTCTGATTGTGCTCGCTGTCTTACTGGTGATACGCGATCTTTTGCTGGCAAAACCAGTCCCTTGCGCCAACGCACAGGAAAAACCGGCATTAAGGAAAACGGCAACAGGAATTGCGGCAACCGCGTTTTATATTGTGGCGATGAGCTACTGCGGTTATCTCGTTACTACTCCTGTTTTCCTCATCGTCATTATGACGTTGATGGGCTACAGGCGATGGGTACTCACTCCGGGTATTGCGCTGCTGTTAACGGCAATCCTCTGGTTGCTGTTTGTCGAAGCGTTACAGGTGCCATTGCCTGTCGGCACATTTTTCGAATAACAGGGGCCTGCAATGTTTGAAAGTGAACTTTTAACTCAGGGGTTTTCGACATTACTCAGTAATCCTCAGGCGCTGCTGTTTGCCACGTTTGGAGTGATGCTGGGTATTATGATTGGCGCTCTGCCTGGCCTGACAGCGACCATGGGTGTGGCGATTTTGCTGCCTTTCACCTACGGCATGGAGCCTGTTTCTGGCTTGTTGATGATTTGCGGTGTCTTTTTTGGTGGTGTGTATGGTGGTTCTATCACCGCAATTTTGCTCAAAATTCCCGGTACACCTGCCGCCGCTGCCACCGCCATTGACGGTTATGAGTTAACGAAGCAGGGAAAAGCCGGGCTGGCATTAAGTGCCGCCACGTTCTCTTCTTTTAGCGGTGGAACGCTCAGCATTATCGTATTGATGTTTCTCTCTCCGGTCCTTGCTAGTTGGGCGTTGAAATTTAGTGCCTCGGAGTCCTTCGCCCTGGCAACCTTCGGACTGAGCATTATTGCCAGTATTTCCGGTGAGTCGCTGATTAAAGGGCTGATCGCCGGGATTGGCGGATTAATGATCGCAACGATAGGCCTCGATCCGATGGGCGGTTTTCCACGCTTTACGGGCGGGTTTGTGGAACTGATGAATGTGCCATTTATCCCGGTGATGATTGGTCTGTTTGCTGCTTCAGAAGCGTTCCGTTCTATGGAACAAAATCAGCATATTCGTCAGAGCGCGAACGTGGCTATCGGCAGTCTGTTACTGCCCTGGCAAACGCTACGCCGCATCGCATTAACCATTTTGCGCTCATCAGGATTAGGGGTTTTTATCGGCATGATCCCCGGTGCGGGGGCAGATATTGCAGCTTTTGTTGCCTATAACGAAACTCGTCGTTTCAGTAAGACGCCTGAAAACTTTGGTAAGGGTGAGATTAAGGCGGTGGCCTCCTGTGAGGCAGGCGCGAATGGCTGCACCGGTGGCGCATTGTTACCTATGCTGACGTTGGGGATCCCAGGCGATGCGGTAACTGCCATCATGCTGGGCGCGTTAACGTTACAAGGGATGCAGCCAGGCCCACTGATGTTTACCGACCACGGCGATATGGTTTATACGTTATTTGTCGGCATGATCTTCTGTTACTTCATGCTGCTAGTTCTTGGACTGCTCTCTTTGAAAGTCATCGGTAACGTGGTGAAAATTCCCGGCAATATTCTCACACCGATGATCCTCGCACTTTGTGTGGTCGGGACTTATGCGTTGAACAATAGCCTGTTTGATGTTGGCATTATGCTGATTGCAGGCGTGGTGGGCTATTTCATGCAAAAAGGGGGATATCCGGCATCACCCGTAGTGCTGGCATTGATTATGGGGCCAATGGCGGAAAGTAATTTTCGCCGTGCGCTGTCGCTTTCAGGGGGGTCACTCGACTTCCTGTATACCCGACCGATAACCCTGGCATTGCTGACACTGGCAGCCTTTACGCTACTGACGCCAATAATACGCAAAATTATGCGCTTACGGCGTCAGTAATTGATATCGCTCCCCGACGTTGGGGAGTATGAGACTGATGACAAACGCTAAATTGCCTGATGCGCTGCGCTTATCAGGCCTACCACAGAAATGCAATATATTGAATTTGCATGCTTTTGTAGGCCGGATAAGGCGATCACGCCGCATCCGGTATGAACAAAGGACACGTTAACAACAATCGGAATGCTCCCCTAAGCCAGGGAGCGTTTTTTATTTCAGCAGACGACGCGCCGCTTCCACCACGATTTTCACCGCCTGGCTTTCGGTTTGTTTCATCGTCTCAGCATTCGGGATCTCTTGCTGGGTACGATTGACGATAACGCCCGCCACCATACCCGCACGCAGGCCCTGGCTTGCACACATGGTCAGCAGGGTTGCAGATTCCATTTCATAGTTCATTACGCCCATCGCCTGCCACTCTTCCATAGAACCTTTAAAGTGACGGACTACACGACCAGAGTAAGTATCGTAACGTTCCTGACCCGGGTAGAAGGTATCAGAAGAAGCCGTCACACCAACGTGAGTGGTGGCACCAATTGACTTCGCCGCTTCAACCAGCGCGGTCGTACATTCGAAATCTGCGACAGCCGGGAACTCCAGCGGAGCGAAGTGCAGGCTCGCGCCATCCAGACGAACAGACGCCGTGGTCACCAGCACATCGCCGACATTGATATGCGGCTGGATAGCGCCCGTTGTACCGATACGCAGGAAGGTGCGAATGCCCAGCTGTGCCAGCTCTTCAACCGCAATAGAGGTAGACGGGCCGCCGATACCGGTAGAGCAGACGATAACAGGTTTACCATCCAGCTCTGCACGCCAGGTGGTGAATTCGCGGTGAGATGCCAGCTTAACCGGCTTATCCATCAGCGCGGCGATCTTTTCCACACGATCCGGGTCGCCAGGGACGATGGCAAGCGTAGCCCCTTGTAAATCGTTTTTAGTGAGGCCGAGATGAAAAACATCAGACTTGGACATATACAACTCCTCTGTGAATCGGTTTAGTCAGAAGAAGCAAAAAGACACTTTACCGAAGGGTTTAACATTTTTTCGTGACACTCATCACCTTGATGCAAATGCGTTGCATAAATTTACCCAGCAAAAGTGATGCGAATCACATAAATCACTCTTCATTCTGCATGACTGCATAAAAGATGAGCCGATTCAGGCAATGTGATTTGTTGCATGCTGACTATAGTTAACATTGCGCAACATTTTTATAAGGGTACGGAGAATACCATGGCAACAACACAACAATCTGGATTTGCACCTGCTGCATCACCTCTCGCTTCGACCATCGTTCAGACCCCGGATGACGCGATTGTAGCAGGCATCACCTCTATCCCTTCACAAGGGGATAACATGCCTGCTTACCATGCCAGACCAAAGCAGAGCGATGGCCTACTACCAGTGGTCATTGTAGTGCAGGAAATTTTTGGCGTGCATGAACATATCCGCGATATTTGTCGCCGTCTGGCGCTGGAGGGGTATCTGGCTATCGCACCTGAACTTTACTTCCGCGAAGGCGATCCGAATGATTTTGCCGATATCCCTACGCTGCTTAGCGGTCTGGTAGCAAAAGTGCCTGACTCGCAGGTGCTGGCCGATCTCGATCATGTCGCCAGTTGGGCGTCACGCAACGGCGGCGATGTTCATCGCTTAATGATCACCGGATTTTGCTGGGGTGGGCGCATCACCTGGCTGTATGCTGCGCATAATCCACAACTGAAAGCAGCGGTGGCATGGTACGGCAAATTAACCGGCGATAAGACGCTGAATTCACCGAAACAACCTGTTGATATCGCAACCGATCTTAACGCTCCGGTTCTCGGCTTATATGGCGGCCAGGATAACAGCATTCCGCAGGAGAGCGTTGAAACCATGCGCCAGGCGCTGCGGGCTGCTAATGCGAAAGCAGAGATTATCGTCTACCCGGATGCCGGGCATGCATTCAACGCCGATTATCGCCCGAGCTATCATGCCGAATCTGCGAAAGATGGCTGGCAGCGAATGCTGGAGTGGTTTAAGCAGTATGGTGTTAAAAAGTAACGCCATAGCCGCTAAATCTGATGATTAAGCTCACACAATTTCAACGATTTTTTTAATCTCAAAACCATACAGCATCAAAAAATTTGTTGCTGTATGCCACTCTTTGACTCCCTTCACATTCGTCATCACACCACCTGTTGAATGCAAAAATTTCGTTGCTGTGCGGCAAACTTTTTTCCTGTTTTATGCCGCTTTTCTCCTGAATACTCGCTCTCAGAACAACTGGATCGTTTAAACATCAGACAGGAGATTTACCATGACGCAATCCATTTTTCAGGCTCAACCCTTTGAATTACCTTTTGATCCGCGCACAACTGCACTGGTCATGATCGACATGCAGCGTGACTTTGTCGAAGCAGGGGGCTTCGGTGAGGCACTGGGCAATGATGTTTCACTGGTACGCACGGCTATCGCACCATGTACAGAGGTGCTGGCAGCCGCACGTCAAAAAGGAATTATGGTTATTCATACTCGTGAAGGCCATCGTGCAGACTTAAGCGACTGCCCGCCAGCCAAACTGACGCGCGGCGGAAAAACCTTTATTGGTGAACCAGGACCGATGGGACGCATTCTGGTCAGAGGTGAAGCGGGTCATGACATCATTCCTGAACTGTACCCAGTGACAGGCGAACCGGTGATTGATAAGCCCGGTAAAGGCGCTTTTTATCAAACCGACTTACATCTGATTTTGCAAAACCACGGTATCAAGACGCTGATAGTTTGTGGTGTAACAACCGAAGTTTGCGTAACCACCACCGTGCGCGAAGCAAATGACCGTGGCTATGAATGCATTATCCCGGAAGATTGTGTCGGCTCATATTTCCCGGAATTCCAGAAATATGCCCTCGAGATGATCAAAGCACAAGGTGCCATTTTCGGTTGGGTGAGTGATTCCAAAGCCATTATTGCAGGTCTGGAAGGCTAACGCCGATGGTACAGGTGACGCTTTGCGCATCATCGTTGGGATATCTTTTCCCGCAAAATGAAACGCAAGATTTACGTCTGCATAGTGCTTTTAAACATGCGGTAAATCTGTATTCAGAAGCGGGAACATTCATCACTCTGTTGTGTGCGCAAACGTATCTGAATCTCCCTGATGCCGCCAGAGTCAACCTGCCTGAGAATTGGGACTGGCGAAGAGAGATTGCCCATTCAGATCCCATTCAGTTAACCCCAGGCTTGTTACAAACACCTCGCTTTTGCGTGGTGCTTCATAACACAACACTTTGGCAACCGCCATTTGTGGGGGGAATGCTGACACTTGAGGCATTCCCTTTGGTTTTCCAGCACTACCCAACGATGGCATCGCAACGGCTTTTATTTTGTCTGGAGCATAACGTTCAAAGCACATTGCACCTGCCGGATAGTCTCACGCACCAGGGATTAGCGATTATGGAACATCCAGATGCACTGGAACGCCAGGTGCCACAACTGATCGGCTTTGGTAAAGGCTTAACGCCCGATGGAGATGACTATTTGTTGGGCTATCTGGCAGCGCTCTGGTTATGGCAACTCCCTGCAACACTTGCCGATCATCAATACCGGTTGCAGCAGGCAATTGATCAACATGCGCACAACACCACGGATATCAGTCGTCATTATCTGGAGCGTGCGCTTCAGGGGCATTTTTCAGAACCGATTTGCCAGTTACTCGCACAACTGGTTGGGGGCGCATCGGAAATGACAATCGCATCCTGTGCAGAACAGGTCATGCAATTTGGCGCAACGTCAGGAGTAGATTGCCTTGCAGGAATGCTGCATGGCTTTCGAACCCTGAACACCATGAATTGATTTCAACCTTTTCTCCCGTAGCCCATTTATGGCGCTACACGGGGATGCTTTGCCCGAATTTTGCTATCGGGCGGAATAAAACAGGCGTAACAGCATGAAAGTTAAATATAAAGTTTTCAGCAATCTTTATCAGGACTCGGTTTCTCTGATGCAGATTTCCGCGCAAATCAGTAAGTTGCCCGGTATTCAACAGGCCTCGGTCGTCATGGGAACACCCAATAATCTCGAACAATTGCGCGATGCGGGTCTGGGTAACGAAATCAACGCCAGTCCCAATGATTTAGTGATTGCAGTCATGGGTGAAGAAGATATTTGCAATGAAGCACTGATACTGGCCCAGCAACGTCTGACCAGCAAACCCGATGATGAAACGGATAGTGGCATTAAAACACCGGAAAATGTCAGCCTGGAAATGGCACTGGAAGCCGACACCGAAGCCAACCTGGCACTCATTTCTGTACCGGGAGACTACGCCGCCGCCGAAGCAATTAAAGCGTTAAACCTCGGAATGAACGTGATGATGTTCAGCGATAACGTCAGTATCGGGCAGGAAAAATCCATCAAAACACTTGCCCGAGAACGTCAGCGCATCGTAATGGGACCTGATTGTGGAACCGCCATTGTTAACGGCATTCCGTTAGGCTTCGCTAATGTGGTGAAACGCGGAGCAATTGGTGTTATTGGCGCGTCAGGCACCGGGCTACAGGAAGTGACTTGCCGAATCGACCAGCTCGGAGCGGGTATTTCTCAGGCGTTGGGAACAGGCGGGCATGATCTCAGTGAAGAGATTGGTGGAATATCGATGCTCTTCGCTTTAGATGCGCTGGCGCAAGACGATGAAACTCGCGTGATTGTGCTTATTTCAAAACCGCCTTCACCGATCGTTGCCCGGGCTATTCTGGAGCGCGCCGAGGCTTGTGGAAAACCCGTGGTGGTGAATTTCCTCGGTGCGAATCCGCATGATCTGGCACGTCCCAATATCACCGCTGCCGCCACACTTGCCAGCGCCGCAAATATCGCCGTGGCAGTACTGAATGATCAGCCACTTCCGACTGTCGAGACCGAGATTTCCTGCGACGATCTCACAATGTTACAAAACGCCTGCCAGCGTCTGCCAGCCCATCGCCAGGCGATACGCGGTGTTTTCGCCGGAGGAACCTTCTGTTACGAAGCGCAACTTATCTGCCAGCAAAAGGGATTCAGCGCCGCCTCCAATACGCCAGTTGCGGGTAATCGTACTCTGGCAAATATCTGGCAAAGCAAAGGTCACACGCTGATCGATATGGGCGACGATGATTTCACCCGTGGCAAACCGCATCCAATGATCGACCCGACTCTGCGCAATCAACGTCTGCTCAACGAACTCAACGACTCACACACTGCCGTCGTGTTATTCGACCTGGTACTTGGTTATGGCGCTTCCGCTACGCCTGCCAGCGAATTACTGGACCAACTTTCACACATCGACATGAATAACGCACCGTTGCTGATTGCGCACGTTTGCGGAACGGAAGCTGATCCGCAAATACGCAGTCAGCAGATAAGCGCACTACAAAATGCGGGCATCATCATTGCCAGCAGCAATGCACAGGCGGCGCTATGGGCCAGCGCCGTTGCGCAGACTCAGTTGCAGAAAAAGGGGCTAAACGCATGAATACCTTATTTAATCAGCCTTTGAAGGTCGTGAACGCGGGACTACACAGTTTTGCTGACAATATTCAACATGCCGGGGGAAGCGCAATTGCACTCAACTGGCAGCCACCAGCACAAGGCGATATTGACGCTGGATTGGATCTGGCATCGTTGCTACGTCATCCACTAGTAGAAAATGCCAATCAAATCGCCATGACACGTTATCTCGAAGCACAACCCGTGCTGGTGGATGTCATGCTCGCTAAAGAGGCCATTCCAGCAATGGCTGAACAAAAACGTATTTTGCACTCTGGCCCGCCGATTGCCTGGGAAGAGATGTGTGGTCCGGTAAAAGGGGCGATTATTGGTGCCATGCTGTACGAAGGTTGGGCCACCAGCCAGCAAGACGCTGAAAACCAGATAAACACAGGCGAAATCGACCTTGCCCCTTGTCATCATTATCACGCGGTTGGACCAATGGCAGGCATCATCAGCCCGTCGATGCCGTTATGGGTGGTAGAAAACAAAACCAACGGCCACCGTACTTTTAGCAATTTCAATGAAGGTCTGGGTAAGGTTCTCCGTTTTGGTGCCAATAACGATGAAGTTCTCAATCGTCTGGCCTGGATGCGCGATGAACTGGCACCGGCAATGAAAGCAGCAATCGCACAACACGGCGAGCTGGAACTCAAGCCATTAATGGCGCAGGCGCTGCATATGGGGGATGAAGTTCATAACCGCAATGCTGCCGCTACCGGTTTGCTGATTAAGCGCCTGCTCCCGGCATTGCTGGCCTGCTCTATTCCACAGGAACATATCCAGCGCGTCGTGGCATTTATCACCAGTAACGATCACTTCTTCCTCAATCTGTCGATGGCTGCCTGTAAAGCGATGATGGATGCCGCCGCCAATGTACCGTTCAGTTCAATGGTTACGGTGATGGCGCGTAACGGGGTGAATTTTGGTATTCGGCTTTCCGGTACTGGCGATCGCTGGTTCCAGGCTCCTGCCAATGCAGTTGAAGGTCTGTTCTTCCCCGGATTTGGCGTCGACGATGCCGCTGCTGACCTGGGTGATAGCGCAATTACCGAAACCGCAGGTGTGGGTGGCTTCGCGATGGCGTCATCTCCAGCGATCGTCAAATTTGTGGGAGGCACCCCTGCCGATGCCACCAATAACAGCCGTAGGATGCAAGCAATCACCCTCGGTGGTAACCCCGCATTTACACTTCCTGCCCTCAATTTTGCCCCCACCGCAGCAGGGATTGATGCGCGTAAAGTGACCGATCGCGGCATTTTACCGGTCATCAATACGGGTATCGCCCACAAACAAGCGGGGGTCGGGCAAATTGGTGCCGGGATCACCACTGCGCCGATGGCCTGTTTTGTCGCCGCTGTACGTGCACTGTCTGAGATCGTCGCAAAGGAGAACCATCATGGTTAAGCCACTGGCTGTTGTCGCAGTTGGCGGCAATGCGCTCATTCAGGACGAGCAACGCAATAGTATTCCCGATCAATATGTTGCAGTGATGGAAAGCGTGCAGCATATCGTTGATATGGTTGAAGCCGGATGGGACCTGGTGCTTACCCACGGTAATGGCCCGCAGGTGGGCTTTATTCTGCGCCGCTCTGAACTCGCCAGTAACGAAGTTTCTCCGGTTCCACTTGATTACGCCGTGGGTGATACACAAGGTGCAATTGGCTACATGTTCCAGAAAGCGCTGCATAACGAATTGGCTCGCCGTGGCATAAACAAACCGGTAATTGCGCTGGTGACACAAACGCGAGTCTGCCCACATGACGATGCTTTCACCAGCCCCAGTAAACCGATTGGCGCGTTTCTCGATGAAGCAACGGCCCTACAACGCCAACAGCAACTCGGCTGGACGCTGATGGAGGACGCCGGGCGTGGTTGGCGGCGTACAGTTCCCTCTCCTGCGCCACTGGAAATTATTGAGCACGACACCATCGCTCACCTGGTGCGCCAGGGATATCTGGTTATTGCCTGCGGCGGTGGCGGTATTCCGGTGGTGCGAGACGGACAACAACTGAAAGGTGTGGAAGCCGTGATCGATAAAGATCTGGCCTCCGCGCTGCTCGCCAGTCAGTTAGGCGCAGATCTGCTGGTGATCCCCACCGGTGTAGAAAAAGTGGCGATTAACTTTGGTACACCACAACAACAGTGGCTCGACGCTATCAGCGTTGCCGAAGCGCAAACGCTGTTACGGGAAGGTCAGTTTGGTGTCGGCAGTATGCAGCCCAAAGTGGAAGCCATTGTTGATTTCATCAATGCCAGCCAACAACAAGGCAAACAGGCCAGCGGCCTGATTACTTCACCGCAAACCATAAAAGCAGCCCTTTCGCATCAGAGCGGCACATGGATAACCCTTTAATTCTCTGGAGAACTCAATGACTACAACACTTTTAGCCGTTAACGGAACGCTGATGCGTGGCCTGGAACTCAACCCAAATATGCAAAAAGCGGGCGGCATTTTTGTCCGTGAAGACCGAACTGACGCCCATTACAGGTTGTGGAGTATTAACGATCGTCATCCGGGAATGATTCGCGTGAATGAAGGAGGAACACACGTCGACGTAGAAATTTGGCAATTACCACTGACCAGTTTTGCCGCTCTGTTAATGAGCGAACCCGCTGGGCTGGCAATTGGCAAAATCAAACTTGCCGATGGTAGCGAAGTGCTGGGCGTACTGGCAGAAAACTGGCTGACCGAAGGCCAACGGGAAATTACAGAACTGGGTAGCTGGCGCAAATACACCGGGCATTTTCATACTGTGTAACGCGCATTTTTAAAGGGAACATACTATGCGTAAAAAAGAAGAGAATCTGAATACAGCATCAGGATTGCGTATTGCCATGATTTTACTGGGTATTGCCGTCACACCTGTGCTGTTGTCATCCTCAAGCCTCGGCAATCAACTTTCCAGCGGCAGTTTAATTAGCGTCGTATTGTTAGGCGGCGTCATTCTGACCTTACTTTCAGCCATCACCATTAGCGTGGGAGAAAAAGCCCGCCTGCCAACGTATGGCATTGTGAAATATTCGTTTGGCGAAAAAGGGGCCATCGCCATTAACATTTTGATGGCGATAAGTCTGTTCGGCTGGATTGCCGTTACCGCCAATATGTTTGGTCATTCGGTACATGACTTACTGGCTCAACATGGACTGGAAGTTCCACTAGCACTGTTAGTGGCTGCTGGCTGTGTCATTTTTGTCGCCTCTACAGCATTTGGTTTTGCCGTTCTGGGAAAAATTGCCCAGGTTGCCGTGCCGGTTATCGCGCTGGTGCTGTGTTACATCCTCTATGTGGCAACCCATACCGAAGTGGCAGCACCAGCGGTGATTGTGGAGATGAATACGGGTGTCGCTGTTTCCACCGTTGTTGGCACCATTATTGTGCTGGTTGCCACACTGCCTGATTTCGGTAGTTTTGTGCATAACCGCAAACATGCGCTGATTGCCGCAGGCGTGACGTTTCTGGTTGCCTACCCTCTGCTCTACTGGGCGGGAGCAACGCCGAGCGCCATTAGTGGTCAGGGATCTTTACTGGGTGCGATGGCGGTATTCGGTGCGGTTCTGCCCGCGGCGCTGTTGTTGATTTTCGCCTGCGTCACCGGTAACGCGGGCAATATGTTCCAGGGCACGCTGGTGGTTTCCACACTGCTTACCCACTTTCCCAAATGGCAGATTACCGTGGCGCTGGGTATCCTTTCCGCCATCGTAGGCAGTCTGGATATTATGGCGTGGTTTATTCCGTTTCTGCTGTTCCTGGGTATCGCCACGCCACCCGTTGCCGGAATTTATATCGCTGACTTTTTCCTTTATCGCCGTAATGGCTATCAAGAGTCAGTGTTAGCCCAGGAGTCACAGATCAAAGTGCTGACATTCGCAGCATGGATCATAGGTGCAGCGGTTGGCTTTATGACCGTAAAAGGCTTATTCACCCTGACGACAATCCCTTCGGTAGACTCGATTCTGGTGGCATGTATCGCGTATGCGATTCTCAGTCGGGCAAGTCAACGCCGCTAATTCCTGGGTATACTCAGGCAATGATTACGGCTGAATCTGGAGAGATTCAGCCACTTTACCACTGACCAGGGAGCCTTATGTTCATCTCAGACGAAACGCTTCGTGTTATTCATCTGGTCGCCAGACACCAGAGCATTACCACCGCAGCCGAACAGTTAAATAAAGTCCCTTCCGCCATCAGTTACACCATCAAGAAAGTGGAAGAGAGCCTAGGCGTTGAACTGTTCATTCGTAAGGGACGCTATATTGAATTATCTCCGGCGGGGAGTTACTTCATCGAACATAGCAAAACTATTCTGGGCGACCTGGAAGCATTAAAGCGCAACACAGTGCTGATTCACGATGGTATTGAACGTGAACTGACAATTGCGGTGAACAATATTATTCCTGGTGATTTGCTGGTGGCATTTATTCGAGATTTTGAACGGCAATTCACATCAACAACACTGACGGTAGATCTTGAGGTATACAACGGCTGCTGGGATGCGCTGTACAGTAAGCGTGCTGATCTGGTCTACGGTGCTCCTCATGCAGTGCCAAGCAGTGAAGGCATCATTAGCGAACCGGTCGGACAAATGGAATGGGATTTTGTCGTCAGCCCACTCCACCCACTGGCAGCGAAGCGGCATCCATTAGAAAACAGTGAATTGCGTCATTATCCAGCGGTTTGTATCCGCGATACCTCCGTTAACTTCCCCCCGATGCAAGCCTGGCTGTTGGAAGGACAAAAACCGATTTTTGTTCCTGACTTCGCTACGGCAATCGCCTTAATAGAACAAAACGTCGGTATTGGTTATATTCCACATCATCTGGCATTGCCGTTATTGAACAGCGGTAAATTGCTTAAAAAGCCAATGCGCGAACATAAACACGCCACCAAGTTATTTCTTGCCGCTCGTTCCGATGGTATGGGCAAAGCCTGTCAGTGGTGCATAGAATATTTAAGAAATCCGCAATTAATTTTCTGTTCCTGAAGATCCACATCATACCTGGCATACATAGCAAAATGGCTTCCGGTGTTGGAAGCCATTATTGTGCTGCAATTTACAATGACTCGTTAATACTCATCATCCCCGACGCAAATTCTGCGCCGCCTGCACCATGTTCGCCAGTGCCGCGCGGGTTTCTGGCCAGCCGCGCGTTTTCAAACCACAGTCCGGGTTAACCCACAGACGCTCTGCCGGAATGCGTTTTGCCGCTTTCTTCAGCAGGGACTCAATCCATTCCACGCTCGGTACGTTTGGCGAGTGAATGTCATAGACGCCTGGACCAATTTCATTTGGATAATCAAACTCTTCAAACGACTCCAGCAACTCCATGTCGGAACGCGAGGTTTCGATTGTGATGACGTCAGCATCCAGCGCCGCAATCGAATCCATGATGTCGTTGAACTCGCAGTAACACATGTGAGTGTGGATTTGCGTGTCATCTTTCGCTACGGCAGCGTTGATACGGAAAGCCTCCACGCCCCACTGGAGATAGGCATCCCAGTCGCTGCGACGCAGTGGTAAACCTTCGCGCAATGCCGGTTCGTCAATCTGAATGATGCCAATTCCAGCGGCTTCCAGATCGGCCACTTCATCACGCAGCGCCAGCGCAATTTGTTTGGCGATGGTTTCACGGCTGACATCTTCACGCGGGAACGACCAGCAGAGAATGGTCACCGGGCCAGTCAGCATCCCTTTCACCGGTTTGTCGGTCAGCGATTGCGCATACTTTGCCCACTCCACGGTAATCGGTGCCGGGCGGCTAACGTCACCAATGACAATCGGCGGTTTCACGCAGCGGGAACCGTAGCTCTGTACCCAACCGTTTTGTGTAAAGACAAAACCGTCGAGGTGCTCACCAAAGTATTCCACCATGTCATTACGCTCGGCCTCACCATGCACCAGCACATCCAGACCCAGACGTTCCTGCTCAACAATGGCCTGCTTGATATGTTCTGCAATGCCCGTACGATAGTTGTTGGCGTCGAGATTACCCTTTTTGAAATCCAGACGCAGGGTACGGATTTCTGTGGTTTGCGGGAAAGAGCCAATCGTGGTGGTCGGCCACGCGGGCAGTTTAAAACGCGCACGCTGGGCTTCAGCACGCACTTCATAGACATTCGCACGCTGACTGTCCTGGGCGGTGATCGCCGCCAGACGCTTTTCTACTGCCGGATTATGTACACGAGTAGAGTGACGACGCGCCTGAATCGGTGCACTCCACTCTGCCAGAGCTGCCGTGTCACCACTGTTCAGCGCATCGCGCAGCAATGCCAGTTCATGGCATTTTTGCAGGGCGAAGGCAAACCAGCTTTTCACTTCTGCATCAAGACGCGTTTCCACGCTCAGGTCGATAGGGCTGTGCAGCAATGAGCAGGAAGATGCCACCCACAAATCACGTTTGCCGACAATGTCCTTAATTTGCGCATATTTCTCGGTAAGATCGGCGCGCCAGACGTTACGACCATTGATAAGACCAGCAGATAGCAGCCAGTCAGAAGGCAGACGCTTGTGCAGTTCAGCAACGTCATCTTTACCATGTACGAGATCGACATGCAGACCCTGAACAGGCAGCGCAGTAATGGTGTCGAGGTTTGGCGTTACGCCTTCAAAATAGGTAGTCAGCAGCAGTTTCACCTGGCCCTGGAGCGCGTCGTAAGCGGGTTTATAGGCGTCCAGCCACGCCTGCGGCAGTTCCAGCACCAGCGCGGGTTCGTCGATCTGTACCCACTCAATGCCACGTTTTGCCAGTTCTGCCAACACTTGCTGATAAACCGGCAGAATGTCGCTCAGCAGGCTCAGGCGATCAAACTGTTCACCTTTCACTTTACCCAGCCACAGGTAGGTAACCGGTCCCAGCAGCACGGGCTTGACCTTGTGGCCCAGCGCCAGCGCCTCGTCCACTTCCTCCAGCAGCTGCGTCCAGGTCAGTTTGAACTGTTGGCCTTTAACGAACTCCGGCACCATGTAGTGATAGTTGGTGTTAAACCATTTGGTCATTTCCGCTGCCGCCGCAGGTTCGCCAGTCGGTGCACGTCCACGACCAATACGGAACAGAGTGTCGATATCTACCGAACCATCTTTGTTCTGGTGACGCGCCGGAACGTTACCCAGCAGCAGACTGGTGGTCAGTACATGATCGTACCAGGCAAAATCGCCCACCGGCAGCAGGTCGATACCCGCTTGCTTTTGTTGATCCCAGTGACGAGCACGCAGTTCACGCCCTACCGCCAGCAGTTCTTCACGCGTGGAGTTCCCCGCCCAATAACTCTCTTGCGCTTTTTTCAGCTCGCGACGCAGGCCAACGCGAGGGAAACCGAGGGTGTGATTCAATATTGTCATTTTTCTTCCTCTAATTATATGTAAATCCTATGGATTTTGAATTTAGGGAAGGCGGCAAGTTTATTCATCCCCGGGAGCTTACTGAAGTAAGTGACCGGGGTGAAGAAACGCAGCCAACGCACCATAAATTTAAAAGACGAAGGATTTTAGCCGTCCAGATGTTTACACATCCATAATTGGCGGTTACTGTATATTCCTCAAGCGCAAATTATTCATGCCGAAGTGAAGGACTTTCATGATCGAAGTAAAACACCTGAAAACGCTACAAGCGTTGCGGAACTGCGGCTCACTCGCAGCCGCTGCGGCGACGTTGCATCAAACGCAATCCGCCCTGTCTCACCAGTTTAGCGATCTGGAACAACGCCTTGGCTTCCGGCTATTTGTGCGTAAAAGCCAGCCGCTTCGGTTTACACCGCAGGGAGAAATCCTGTTGCAACTGGCGAATCAGGTGCTGCCGCAAATCAGCCAGGCACTGCAAGCCTGCAATGAACCGCAGCAGACGCGCCTGCGCATTGCCATTGAGTGCCATAGCTGTATTCAGTGGCTGACGCCCGCGTTAGAAAATTTCCATAAGAACTGGCCGCAGGTGGAGATGGATTTTAAATCGGGCGTGACGTTTGACCCGCAGCCCGCGTTGCAGCAGGGTGAGCTGGATCTGGTGATGACCTCCGATATTCTGCCACGCAGTGGCCTGCATTATTCGCCGATGTTCGATTATGAAGTGCGTCTGGTGTTGGCACCTGACCATCCACTGGCGACAAAAACGCGAATCACGCCGGAAGATCTCGCCAGCGAGACGCTGTTAATTTATCCGGTGCAGCGTAGCCGACTGGATGTCTGGCGGCATTTTCTTCAGCCCGCAGGCGTTAGCCCGTCACTGAAAAGCGTCGATAACACCTTGTTGTTGATTCAGATGGTTGCCGCACGGATGGGCATCGCTGCGCTACCGCACTGGGTGGTGGAGAGTTTTGAACGCCAGGGTCTGGTGGTCACCAAAACCCTGGGCGAAGGCTTGTGGAGCCGACTGTACGCCGCCGTGCGCGATGGCGAGCAGCGTCAGCCGATTACAGAAGCGTTTATTCGCTCAGCGCGCAATCACGCCTGCGATCATCTGCCGTTTGTGAAGAGCGCGGAGCGACCCACTTACGATGCACCCACAGTGAGGCCAGGATCACCAGCGCGCCTGTAATAAACGTTGGCCAGTGCGGCTGTTGGTGCCAGATAGCCAGGTTAACCAACAGCCCTGCCGGAACGTGCATATTATTCATAATGCCCAGCGTTCCGGCGTCCACCTGAGTCGCGCCGTAGTTCCACATAAAGTAGCCAATCCCGGAGGCCACCACGCCAAGAAACACCAGAATGCCCCATTGCAGCGTGGTTTGCGGCATTTTCTGCGCATTTCCCAGCAAAAACCATGCAATCACTGCCACCAGAAACGCGCCAAGATAGAACCACACAAAGGCGTTATGCTGTGGCATCGGACGAGTTTCCATCAGGCGTTTGTAACCCACCATGCCGATAGCAAAAGTGATATTGGAGAGTTGCACCAGCAGCAGGCCAGTCCAGAAGTGGTCGGTGACCTGATCATAGCGAATAATTCCGGCACCAATCACCGCCAACAAGGCGCTAAAAGCATAGCCCCAGCGCAGACGGCGCTTACTCATGATGTCATAAATCAGCGTGATGTAGAGCGGCGTCAGTACGGTGAACAGCAACAGCTCGGAGACCGTCAGGTAGAGATAGGCGCGAAAACTCAGCATATACATCACGCCAAGCTGCATCGCGCCCACCAGCATATACAGACCGACCGTTTTCAGGCTATTGCCACGGGTACGCAGAAACGGCAGAAACACGAGTGCCGCCAGGCCAACGCGCACCAGCACTGCAAAATAGCTATCGACGTGCCCCGCAAGGTACTCGCCATAAAAGCTAAAGGAGAAGGCCCACAGAATCGTGGTGATGATAAGTAGCGCCACAATGGAAAACTCTTTGATTAACGAGTATCCATTGTAGCGAAGTATCAGGTTGACAACTGACCAAATAAAGAACAATTACGATAAATAGAGTTTACGCAGATAATGCGGCACCGCATCGTCGGCATTAGTACCAATCACTTCCAGCTCCGGATGCAGATCTTTCAGACGCTGGTGCGCACTGCCCATAATGCAGCCTTTACCTGCCATCGACAGCATTTCGGCGTCGTTCATCCCGTCACCAAAGGCAATACAATCTTTCAGACTGTAGCCCAGTTTCTTCGCCACCGCTTCCAGGGCATGGCCTTTTGAAACGCCGCCCGCCATCACTTCCAGACAAGTTAGGGTAGAGAAGCTGACGTTGACGCGATCGCCCCAACGAGCGTTGATTGCCTGTTCCAGCGGCAGCAGTTGTTCATGAGAATCACAGGTGAAGAACACTTTGCTGACGCCTTCCGGATCCAGTAATCCTGGCTCATACAGCGCATATTTGAACACCGCTTCTTTAAAAAAGCGCATCTCTTCCGGGCGGTGGCGATTCATAAACCATTCGTCGTCGCGATAAACGTTAGTAATGATGTCCGGGTTGTCGTTGACCACGCCAAACAGATCGCTGGCAATGTCGCGATCCAGGTTATGAGCAAAAATCAGATTGCCATCCAGATCATGAACGCGCGCGCCATTGGAGGTAATCATGTAAGACTTAATCTCCAGATTATCGCGAATTTGCCCCACATCAACGTGGTGGCGACCGGTCGCAAACACAAAGTTAATGCCGCGCGCGGTGAGGAGCTTCAGAGTTTCTTTGGCGTAAGGGGATAACGTATGGTCGGGAGAAAGTAACGTGCCATCTAAATCAGACGCAACAACCTGGTACATAAGAAATTTAAACCTCTGTAGAGCGGTTTCCGCTGGGTGAGTTATGCCTGTTGAAAAAATCAACAATGGCGTGGAGCGCGACTGAGCGCATTGCGTCCTTTTCAAAAAGGATCTCATGGTACGCACCTTTAATTACCAGCGGTCGTCCCCCTTCGACAGGATGGCCCGCAGCGGTGCGGAGTTCACAAAAACGGTCGTGCATGCGGTTATCCACCACGCGTTCCTCTTCAGCCTGCAAGAGAAGCGTTGGCGTGGCGTCATCACCCGCACCGGCTAACACCTGTTCGCCAGCCAGAATACTTTCGCGTACCCAATGGTAGGTCGGCCCACCGACGCGAATCGTTGGGTCATCAGCATAGAAGCGTAAGTTACGTCGATATCGCTGTCTGCTGTGGGTCAGTACGTTGATAGCAAACGGCAACGCGCGCCAGCGCCCGGTGCCTATTGCATAGCCATCACGGAAACGTGGATGTGCTTCGGCCCAGTTAAGGATCTGCCGCGCCATAAATGACGGCATACGAATCACGATCCCAAACATTGGCGCAGTTAGCGCAATGGCGTCACATACACCTGGATGGCGTTGCAGAAATAACGTGGAGATCGCACCGCCCATCGAATGTGCCAGTATATAGCGCTTACGCCACGGACCGGGCTGGACCTCCTGTTGCCAGAATGCCGCCAGATCATCAACATAATCATTAAAGCGATTAACATGCCCAAGATGCGGATCGGCTAACAGGCGACCGGAACGTCCCTGCCCGCGATGGTCGATGATTAAGACATCAAACCCCAAATGGAACAGGTCGTAGGCCAGTTCCGCATATTTTACGTAGCTCTCAATACGCCCCGGGCAGATGACTATCACCCGGTCATGGTGCTGTGCGCGAAAACGGACAAAGCGCACCGGAATGTCATCTACACCAGTAAACTCTGCTTCATCACGCTGACGCCAGAAATCAGTCAGCGGTCCCATGGTAAAAGCAGCAAACGCGTTTTCTCTTGTTTCCCAGTCTTTTTGCTGCTGAAACATCGGGTAATCTGCCTCTTAAACCACGTAAAATCGTTTTTTTAAGCGTGTCTGACACAACGCTGCGACAGTAGCGTATTGTGGCACAAAAATAGACACACCGGGAGTTCATCATGACCTTAGAATGGTGGTTTGCCTACCTGCTAACATCAATCATTTTAAGCCTGTCGCCAGGCTCTGGTGCAATCAACACCATGACCACCTCGCTCAACCACGGTTATCGTGGTGCGATGGCGTCTATTGCTGGGCTTCAGACCGGACTGGCGATTCATATTGTGCTGGTTGGTGTGGGGTTGGGTACGCTATTTTCCCGCTCAGTGATTGCGTTTGAAGTGTTGAAGTGGGCAGGAGCAGCTTATTTGATTTGGCTGGGTATCCAGCAGTGGCGTGCTGCTGGCGCAATTGATCTTAAATCGCTGGCCTCAACCCAATCGCGCCGACATTTGTTCCAACGCGCAGTGTTTGTGAATCTCACCAATCCCAAAAGTATTGTGTTTCTGGCAGCACTTTTTCCACAATTCATCATGCCGCAACAGCCGCAAGTTATGCAGTATGTAGTGCTCGGCGTCACCACCATTGTGGTCGATATTATTGTGATGATCGGTTACGCCACCCTCGCCCAACGGATCGCGTTATGGATAAAAGGGCCGAAACAGATGAAGGCATTGAATAAGATTTTCGGCTCGTTGTTTATGCTGGTGGGAGCGCTGTTAGCATCGGCGAGACATGCGTGAAAAATAATGTCGGATGCGGCGTAAACGCCTTATCCGACTTACTCTGATGACGCGTCTGGCATCAACGCGAAATAATCAAATGAATACCAAATCCGGCAAATAACGCCCCGGCAAAACCATCAATCCACTTCGCCAGACGTTGATAACCACGGCGCATTTGCGGCAGGGCAAACAGGCTGGCAACGACGGTAAACCACGCCAGTGTTTCGATAATAATCAACGCGAAAATGCCCCAGCGCTCAGTAGTGCCGACGTTATCGCCGACAAACAGCGAGAATACCGAACCAAAGTAGATAATCGCTTTCGGATTGGCGAGATTGGTCAGTAAGCCTTTCAGGAAACTGCGCCCGCTTTTTGCCAGTTCTACCTGTGGCGCAGGCGCAGAAACGACCTCTTTTTTCAGTGCGCTACGCAGCATCTGATAACCCATCCAGCAGAGATACAGGCCACCGCCCACCATAATCAGCGTATGCAGCCAGGCCATTTTTTCGATAATCAAATGCAGGCCAAGCAACGCGATCCCTGCCCAGACCATTACGCCGCAGGTAATGCCCAGCACGCCCATCATCGCTTCTTTGCGCGAACGGCTAACGGCAGTCTGGGAGACAAAAAAGAAATCGGGACCGGGGCTCATAAGCGCCACAATGTGCACCATGGCGACGGTGAGGAATAACATCAACATACAATTGACTCGCGGGGAAATCGTTTACGGAGTCTTCATCCTGGCACTTTTTTATGCTGCTGACTACTCTTCGTCATCGCCATCGACATGCGCACGAATCAGCGCCATAAACGGTTTGCCAAAGCGTTCCAGCTTGCGCATCCCAACGCCGTTAACGCTGAGCATTTCGCTGGCGGTGATTGGCATCTGTTCCGCCATCTCAATCAAGGTCGCGTCGTTAAACACCACGTACGGCGGGACATTGCTTTCATCGGCAATCGATTTACGCAGTTTGCGTAATTTGGCGAACAGTTTGCGATCGTAATTGCCACCGAACGATTTCTGCATCGCTTTCGGTTTGAGCGCCACAATACGCGGCACGGCAAGTTGTAAAGAGGATTCGCCGCGCAACACCGGGCGTGCGGCTTCTGTCAGTTGTAATGCCGAATGCTGGGCGATGTTTTGCGTCACCAGACCGAGATGAATCAACTGGCGGATTACGCTCACCCAGTGCTCATGACTTTTATCGCGGCCCATGCCGTAGACTTTCAGTTTGTCATGACCATAGTCGCGGATTCGCTGGTTATTCGCACCGCGAATCACTTCCACTACATAGCCCATACCAAAACGCTGATTCACACGACCAATGGTGGAAAGCGCAATCTGCGCATCGGTTGAACCATCGTACTGTTTTGGCGGATCGAGACAGATATCGCAGTTCCCGCACGGCTCCTGCCGCCCTTCGCCAAAGTAATTCAGCAGCACCAGACGACGACAGGTTTGCGCCTCAGCAAACGCGCCCATCGCATTGAGTTTATGACGTTCGATATCCTGCAACTGCCCCTGCGGTTTTTCTTCCAGGCAACGGCGCAGCCACGCCATATCGGCCGGATCGTAAAACAGCATCGCTTCCGCGGGCAGGCCATCACGCCCGGCGCGACCGGTTTCCTGATAATAGGATTCGATATTGCGTGGAATATCAAAGTGAACCACGAAGCGGACGTTAGGCTTGTTGATGCCCATGCCGAACGCTACCGTCGCCACCACAATTTGCAGGTCATCGCGCTGGAATTTTTCCTGCACGTCCGCACGGACATCGTTTTCAAGCCCGGCGTGATAAGCCGCTGCGCTGATACCCTTGCTTTGCAGACGCGCGGCGGTGTCTTCTACTTTCGCACGACTATTACAGTAAATAATCCCCGACTTACCGCGTTGTTCCTGCACGTAGCGCATCAGCTGATCGAGAGGTTTGAACTTCTCCATCAGCATGTAGCGAATATTCGGACGGTCAAAACTGCTGATTTGAATCAGCGGATCGTTCAGCCCCAGCAGGCGCACGATATCCTGCCGCGTGGTGTCGTCGGCGGTGGCAGTCAGCGCCATAAACGGCAGCGTCGGAAAACGCTGACGCAGCTGACCGAGGGCAGCGTATTCCGGGCGGAAATCGTGGCCCCATTGGGAGATACAGTGCGCTTCATCAACGGCTAATAACACCGGATTCCAGTGCGCCAGATGCTCAAGGAAGTTATCCAGCATCAGGCGTTCCGGCGCGATATACAGCAGGCGGATTTGCCCGGTGCGGCAGCCTGTCATTACTTCAAGCTGCTGCTCGCGGGTTTGCGTCGAGTTAAGGCACGCCGCCGCCACGCCGTTGGCCTGTAGCTGATCCACCTGATCTTTCATCAACGAAATCAGTGGTGAAACAACCACGGTAAGACCGTTTAGCAGTAAGGCAGGAATTTGATAGCAAAGGGATTTTCCGCCACCAGTGGGCATGACGACCAGGCAATCGCGACCGGAAAGTACGGTGTCGATAATCTCTTCCTGGCCGGGGCGAAACTGTTGGTAGCCAAAGGTTTCTTGTAAAACCTGTTTAGCCCCGGACTCCAGATTCAACACTTCCGCCTGCGCCACATTAACCCCGATTGCCTGAAATAAAAACAGGCGCTATTTTCAGCGCCTGCGCGAGAAACTGCAATGCTTTTAGTCTCTGAGAGGGTAATCCTGGATGCTGGATTCCAGTT
The DNA here is from genome assembly GCF_002965045.1 of Escherichia sp. MOD1-EC6300. Lineage (NCBI taxonomy): Bacteria > Pseudomonadati > Pseudomonadota > Gammaproteobacteria > Enterobacterales > Enterobacteriaceae > Escherichia > Escherichia sp. MOD1-EC6300. The sequence continues at coordinate 43,729 of NZ_PTRH01000014.1, forward strand.
TTGCCTTTCAATCAACTCACATTAGAACAAGTCGTTCAGCATAACCCCCACACCCACACGGGTCTGGTTAAAGTTATAGTCGATGAGCGATTCGCCATAACCGCTGTAAACCTGGGTATAAAGGCGCACATGCCTGGTGATCGGGTAACTTAAGCCTAACTCCGCACCACCGTAACCGGTGTTCCAGTTGTACTGTCCTTTCGCACTCAGCACCGCATCACCCAGGTGATAGCCGATTTTAAGCTGGTAGTAACCCATATATTTGGTGATATCTGGGTTATCGTCAGTATTCCCCACCACATACCACGGCTTCACCTCTACCAGCCAGTTACCGTTTTCTGCCATCAGACGGGTATAAAGGCGGTTCCAGCTGCGGGAAGTCGGGTCTGAACGCCCGTTAGAGTCGTGGTTATAACCCATCTCCACATCGCGCAGCGTCCAGCCAGCAAAGCGGTAATCTGTGGCAAAACCAAGGAACAATTGCGGTTCGTAGTTGGTTTCACGAAACGGTGAAGACTCTTCGCTATTGGACAGTTGCCACCAGGATTTTTGCGTGTAAGAAGCCCCCAACACCGAATTTGGCCCCAAGATTCCGCGCCACAGCGGAAATGCCAGGCTCAACTGGAATTTCACTTCATCCTTACGCGCGTTTTCCGCCCAGTCATAACTGGCAATCGCTTCTTTATTCAGATCGCTGGTTTGGGTGTAGATGAGGTAGTTGGTGTCATAAGGATAGAGCGTGAAAGGATTGTCATGCTCCTGCAGCATATTCGCAATAATACTGCCACGCACCGCAGGCGCGTCATGCACCTCTTTTACCGTTGCCTCTTGCGCATACACTGCCATTGGCAACATAAACACCGGCAACAACCAGCCCTGCAGAGTCCGCATCGGTCGTGTTCTCCGTAACGAATTATTGATTAGATGAATATTTTTCTGCGGGCTATTTTACATACTTAACTCCTTTGCCGTTAGTTATCCCTTCCTAAAGTAGAAACCAACAAAAAAGAAGCATAAAATCAACATTTCATTAACTAATGAAGTGTAAGGATGATATGTCTGCCGTACTGACCGCTGAACAAGCCCTGAAATTAGTGGGTGAGATGTTTGTTTATCACATGCCATTTAACCGCGCATTGGGGATGGAACTGGAGCGTTACGAAAAAGAGTTCGCACAGCTGGCCTTTAAAAATCAGCCAATGATGGTGGGTAACTGGGCGCAAAGCATTTTGCACGGCGGGGTCATTGCGTCGGCGCTGGATGTCGCCGCCGGTCTGGTGTGCGTGGGAAGTACCTTAACCCGCCACGAAACCATCAGTGAAGATGAACTACGCCAGCGGCTATCGCGAATGGGGACCATTGATCTTCGCGTCGATTATCTGCGCCCAGGCAGGGGTGAGCGTTTTACTGCTACCAGTAGTCTGTTGCGTGCGGGCAATAAAGTCGCCGTCGCCCGCGTTGAATTACACAATGAAGAACAGCTTTATATAGCCAGTGCCACCGCCACCTATATGGTAGGTTGATAACGTAAAAGCAGGTAAACTGCTTTTACCCATAAAAAATGAGTTTTGCCAATGGACACCAAACAAACGCGGCAGGGCGTATTACTCGCTCTTGCCGCTTATTTTATTTGGGGTATTGCGCCAGCGTACTTCAAGCTGATTTACTACGTGCCCGCCGATGAGATCCTGACGCATCGCGTGATCTGGTCGTTTTTCTTTATGGTGGTGCTGATGAGCATTTGCCGCCAGTGGTCCTATTTAAAAACGCTGATTCAGACACCAAAGAAAATCTTCATGCTGGCCGTCTCTGCCGTGCTGATTGGTGGCAACTGGCTACTGTTTATCTGGGCGGTGAACAATCACCATATGCTGGAAGCGAGCCTTGGTTACTTTATTAACCCGCTGGTGAACATTGTGCTGGGGATGATTTTCCTCGGCGAGCGATTCCGCCGGATGCAATGGCTGGCGGTGATTCTGGCGATATGTGGTGTATTGGTCCAGCTCTGGACTTTTGGTTCGCTGCCAATCATCGCGCTGGGGCTGGCGTTTAGTTTTGCCTTCTACGGCCTGGTACGCAAGAAAATTGCCGTTGAAGCGCAAACCGGCATGTTAATCGAAACCATGTGGCTGCTGCCCGTGGCGGCGATTTACCTGTTTGCTATTGCCGACAGCTCAACCAGCCATATGGGGCAAAACCCGATGTCGCTGAATTTACTGCTGATCGCCGCCGGTATTGTCACCACCGTGCCACTGTTATGTTTTACCGCAGCAGCTACACGCTTACGACTCTCAACATTAGGCTTTTTCCAGTACATTGGGCCGACGCTAATGTTCCTGTTGGCAGTGACGTTTTATGGTGAAAAACCGGGAGCCGATAAGATGGTGACTTTCGCCTTTATTTGGGTAGCGCTGGCAATTTTTGTGATGGATGCGATTTATACGCAGCGTAGAACGTCCAAATAAATATATTCTGAAAAAATATGCCTGCTCTTGCATGAGAGTGGGCATATTGTCATGCTGACAGGATACTCACATAAGGAAAGGCAGAATTTCCAGACGTCGTTGTATATTTTCATTTGCTTTAATAAATTCCATTTTTGGTAAATTCAGCATTATGTTATTAGCGATGAGCAAGACCAATCATTAACCAAGTTCTCTTCAGAATGTAATGAAAAATGTGAAGTGCATTTCTTTTTTAAAAATTTTTTACCCTATTATTTCTTATCAAATTAACATTGCCCTTAATTATAAGAAAGGAGAATATAAATGAACAACATATTAGGCTCATCAATTAATATGCCCTGTACACTTTTCGAAACTATTACTTTATTCGATGATTTCTCTGCTGATGATATGCAGTATGGGGATATGGAAGAACAAGATTTTCTCTCACTCGGCTTAAGCGACATCTCTGCAAAAGTTGATCCTTACCGCCTCATTAAATACCATTTTCCTGGGCCGAATTCTACTTATGGTGCTTTTAGTATTCCAACTTCTGGAACAAAAATATCACAAAGTGAATGTATTGATATTTTATTTGCAGAAATGAAAGATCTGGCAAAAATGTTTTCCTTTTTTGGACAATACAAAACACTCATCCAGGATCTGATTGATCATTTTAGATATGGAAATGGCAACAGTTTCCATAGCCAGGAATTGAACTTATCTTTTCATGAACGAATAAACAAATATGATTATAATAGCCCAATACGTGTAATCAAAGAATGTATCGAAAATGATATTTCTTCAACACCTACGATAGGATACCGGCCTCTTCTCCTACAAAAGATTAAGACCGAATTACTTTCATCAAGACTAAATAAATTCAATGATTTTAAAGATAATTTTAATGGCCTGGGAATCAGCATTCATGATATCTCAGCTCAAAAAATATCTCTTTTAAATTTTCAAAAATATCCTATGGGCTGGAGCGCTACCATTCATTTCATAGCACAAGACCACTTTGGTTTGGATGTGACTGATATAAAAAACAAGATTTACAACAAGTATAGATTTTTTCGCATATGGTTCTTTTTACAACGGCATAAAGACTTTGCTTTCAAACCTTTTTTTACCAATTTTAACACTATCGAAAGAATCGAAAATTATCTATGAAAAGCAAACTCCAGAAAATTATATTATATTTATTTCTTCTATGCTGCATCTATAATTTATGGACATTGCGTCCTGTACAGATTTTGTATACATACTCTGATGCTGGCAATTCAGTCTTTCTGGTCGTTGATCATCTGCCATGGACTGATAGCGATAAAATAAATTGGTATCTGAAGCATCAGGATGAAATTAAAAGTCAAAATCCCCTACCAGAAGGTAGTTGGCATACCTGGTATGTTATTGATATCGGTAATGGCTTCACTGACTATAAAAAATATATCGAAGGGCCGTATGAAGATCTCTACTGTTTCCCGACGATTAAGAGCAATGATAATTGCATCGTAAAAAACTATTTAATGGTTATTAATGAATATCCTTACCGTAATACTCATTTTTTTATTGCTGATAACAATGAGTATCAACTAACCCAGGAAAATAAGATAGAGCGAGTGTTCAACCCGCATGACTTTGAAAAAGACAATTTTCAGCAATAAGCCGGATAAAGAACAATCTTTACCCGGCATTTATATTACAACCAGTTCTTCCGCTTAAAGTACAGATACGGTGCCAGGCCCGCGAGGATCATAAAGATAATCGCGCCTGGGTAGCCGAAGCTCCACTTCAGTTCCGGCATAAACTCAAAGTTCATCCCGTAGCTGGAAGCGACCAGCGTCGGTGGCAGGAACACCACGGATACCACCGAGAAGATTTTGATGATGCGGTTCTGCTCGATATTGATAAAGCCCATCGCCGCCTGCATCAGGAAGTTCACCTTCTGGAACAGGGATTCGTTATGCGGCAGCAGGGATTCGATATCTCGCAGGATTTCACGCGCCTGTTCCAGTTGTCCACCCGGTAAACGCGCTTTACGCACCAGGAAATTGAGCGCACGCTGGGTATCCATAAGACACAGGCGAACTTTCCAGCCGATATCTTCCAGCTCCGCCAGTGTGGAGAGTGCTTCGTCGTACTCATCGCCCTGATGCCCTTCCATAATTACCCGGCTCAACTGCTCCAGGTCGCTGTAGATATTTTCAATTTCATCTGCCAACTGTTCGATTTTGGTTTCGAACAGATCCAGCAGCAGCTCGTAGGCGTTACCGTCCACCATTGACTGGCTACGGGCACGCATACGATACAGACGAAAAGCGGGTAGCTCGCGCTCACGCAGGGTAAACAGGCGACCGTCGCGGATGGTAAATGCCACAGTGGAGTTACCGGCGTGATCTTCCGCATCTTCAAAGAAGAAGAAGGAGTGAATATGCAGGCCGTCATCGTCTTCAAAGAAACGCGCCGATGCTTCGATGTCTTCCAGTTCTGGGCGTGTTGCCAGGCTCTGCCCAAGTTCAGATTGTACGCGCAGTCGCTCGTCGTCATCCGGTTCGACAAGATCAATCCATACTGCATTTACAAGGGGTTGTGACTCTTCGACTTCCAGCCGGGTCAGTCGGTTATTTTCCAGTTGAAATGCGCTCAGCATGACCGGGACTCCCAATGCTTAAAATATCGGACAGTTCGGTGGGCACACAGAAACAAATTGGGTTTCAGACCATTAAACAGCCTGACTCAGCGCGACGGGAAAAATTGAGGTCGCTGACAACCGCTAAGGCTATCAGCAAAAAGGGATAGCCTTAGGAGTTGATCCTGGATGACAGGATAATGAGCCAGTATCTACTGGGTGTGTCCAAGGCGAATGTCCTCTTAGAGTGATCGTGCGCGCATGTTACGCCAGCAAAATTTTGCCGTCAACACGCAACAGAACACCACAGAACAATAGTTGAACTTCGCGCTTTTTGGTACTCGTCAAGGTCGCTAACAGGATAAAAAAATCCCACATCCAGGACCTATAATGGCGCATCGGCTACTCATTGGTAAAGGAATGATCACCTTGAATCTCAAACGGATTTTTCTCGCCCTCACCTTACTTCCCTTGTTTGCTGTTGCCGCTGATGATTGCGCATTATCAGATCCGACACTGACCGTACAGGCGTATACCGTTAATCCTCAAACAGAGCGGGTGAAAATGTACTGGCAAAAAGCCAATGGCGAAGCGTGGGAAACGTTACATGCGCTGCTGACGGATATTAATAGTCAGGGTCAGGTGCAAATGGCGATGAACGGCAGCATATATGATGAAAGCTATGCGCCGCTCGGTTTGTACATCGAAAACGGTCAGCAGAAGGTGGCGTTAAATCTCGCTTCAGGTGAAGGGAATTTCTTTATCCGTCCTGGCGGTGTGTTTTATGTCGCGGGAGATAAAGTCGGCATCGTTCGTCTGGATGCCTTTAAAACCAGTAAAGAGATTCAGTTCGCGGTGCAGTCAGGGCCAATGTTGATGGAAAACGGCGTCATTAATCCGCGTATTCATCCCAACGTCGCCTCACGCAAAATTCGTAACGGTGTTGGGATTAATAAACAAGGGAACGCCGTGTTTTTGTTGAGCCAGCAGGTGACAAATTTTTATGATTTTGCCTGTTATGCCAAAACGAAACTGAACGTTGAGCAACTGCTTTATCTTGATGGCACGATTTCACATATGTATGTGAAAGGCGGGGCAATCCCGTGGCAACGCTATCCTTTTGTTACCATGATTTCCGTCGAGCAGAAAAGTTAAAACAACCGTTTTGTGTCACTGAATATGGTGCAGATGCCGGATGCGGCGCAAACGCCTTACCCGGCCTACATGACATTGCAATTTATTGAATCTACATGATTTTGTAGGCCGGATAAGGTGCGCAGCACCGCATCCGGCAACGTTATACCGTCTCCAGCCGGGCGTAAGCCGCCACCAGCCATTTAATACCCTGGCCCTGAAATGCCACCTGCAAACGACTATGTTCGCCGCTGCCTTCCATATTGACGATGGTGCCTTCACCAAACTTGGCGTGGCGTACGCGCTGGCCGAGCTTGTAGCCGCTGTCGTTCTCGACCATCGGCGTACCCATCCGTTGATGGCTGACCGGGCGGCTTACCGTAGCGCGTAAACGCACCTCTTCCACACACTCTTCCGGCAACTCGCCAATAAAACGCGACGGGCGATGGTAAACCTCTTTGCCATACAGACGCCGGGTTTCCGCGTAGGTCAGCGTCAGTTTCTGCATCGCGCGGGTTACGCCAACGTAGGCCAGACGGCGTTCTTCTTCCAGACGCCCGCCTTCATCCAGCGACATCTGGCTTGGGAACATCCCCTCTTCCATACCGACAATAAACACCTGCGGGAACTCCAGACCTTTCGCCGAGTGCAGCGTCATCAACTGCACCGCGTCCTGCCAGGTGTCCGCCTGTCCTTCACCCGCTTCCAGCGCGGCATGAGACAGAAACGCCTGTAACGGCATTAAATCTTCGTCTTCTTCGTTGTACGCAAACTGGCGCGTCGCCGTCACCAGTTCGTCTAAGTTTTCGATTCGCGTCTGGCCTTTTTCGCCCTTCTCTTGCTCGTACATGGTGCGCAGGCCGGAGTCTTTAATTACCCGATCAGTCTGTACATGCAGCGGCATATCGGCAGTTTCTTGCGCTAAGGCGTCGATCAGTTCCATAAACCGTTGCAAAGCGCTGGCAGCACGCCCGGCGAGCGCTTTTTCCTGCAATAATTCGCGGCACGCCTGCCAGAGTGTTAACTGGCGATCGCGCGATGTCTGACGTACCACGTCCAGCGTCCGGTCACCAATACCCCGCGTTGGCGTATTCACCACGCGCTCAAAGGCCGCGTCGTCGTTACGGTTGGCAATCAGGCGCAGATACGAGAGCGCATCTTTGATTTCCTGGCGTTCGAAGAAGCGCATCCCGCCATAAATACGGTACGGCATACTGGCTTGTAATAACGCCTCTTCCAGTACACGCGACTGGGCATTGCTACGATAGAGAATGGCGCACTCGGCGAGCGCCCCGCCGTTGTCCTGCCAGGTCTTGATGCGGTTAACCACAAAACGCGCTTCGTCGAGTTCGTTAAAAGCGCAATAGAGGGAAATCGGCTCACCGTCCGCGCCATCGGTCCACAACTTTTTACCCAAACGCCCGTTGTTGTTTTCAATCAGGGCGTTCGCGGCGCTCAGGATATTGCTGGTAGAGCGGTAGTTCTGCTCCAGACGGATAGTTTCGGCACCGGGAAAATCATTGAGGAAACGCTGAATGTTCTCGACCTGCGCCCCGCGCCAGCCGTAGATTGACTGGTCGTCATCGCCAACGATCATCACTTTGCCAGTATCGCCTGCCAGCAGTCGTATCCACGCGTACTGAATGTTGTTGGTATCCTGGAATTCGTCCACCAGGATATTGGTAAAACGTTCGCGGTAGTGTTGCAGAATATGCGGCTTGTTAAGCCACAACTCGTGAGCGCGCAGCAGCAGCTCGGCGAAGTCCACCAGGCCCGCGCGGTCACACGCTTCCTGATACGCCTGATACACCTTCTGCCAGGTCTGCTCCACCGGGTTACCGTAGCTTTGAATATGATGCGGACGCAGCCCTTCATCTTTCTGGCTGTTGATGTACCACATTGCCTGGCGCGGTGGCCACTGCTTCTCGTCGAGGTTCATAGCTTTGATCAGACGCTTAAGCAGGCGCAGCTGGTCTTCGCTGTCGAGGATCTGGAAATCCTGCGGCAGGTTGGCGTCCATATGGTGCGCACGCAGCAGACGGTGTGCCAGCCCGTGGAAAGTGCCGACCCACATACCGCCCTGGCTGGTGCCCATCAGTTGCCCGATACGATGACGCATTTCCGCCGCCGCTTTGTTGGTAAACGTCACCGCCATAATCGAGTACGGCGAGCAGTTTTCCACACTCATCAGCCAGGCGATACGATGCACCAGTACGCGCGTCTTACCACTGCCCGCGCCCGCCAGCACCAGAAGGTTGCTGCGTGGCGCGGCCACCGCTTCGCGCTGTTTGTCATTAAGGCTGTCGAGCAGGTAAGAAACGTCCATTGGCACCGCCGCGTAAAAATAGGTTGGGCGGAGAAGCGCAACGCCCTCCGCCAAAAAGCTGGGTATATATACAGATTTGCTGATTATATCAGCGAGGTCAGAGATGCCAACCGGGAAATTTCCAGATGCGGCAGTAAACGGCTGTCCCAGGTTTGCATCAGATCGCCATTTTCCGGTCTGATCCAACAGGCCTGCATTCCGCTGCGAATTGCCCCACCCACGTCAGTGGTGAGATCGTCCCCGACATGTAAGATCTCGCCGATCGGCACGTTGAGTTTTTCCGCCGCCAGGAAGTACATATCGCTGAACGGTTTTGAGCGCCCGTGCGGGCCAGCGCGCAACACAAACTCAAAATAATCCCCCAAACCAAACAGCTCCGGCTGGGCGTTACCGTTGGTGATCGCCACCAGCGGCCATTTCTTCGCCAGCTGTTTTAAGGTGTCGTGCGTTTGCTGCGGAACGTCGATCCGGCTACGCCATTTGGCAAAGTTGATCATTGCCGCGTGTGCGCCTGCACTGGCTTCTTCTGCGCTCAGCCCGGCGTCGAGCATCGCTTGTTCTATTGAGCGAAAACGCCAGCGCGTCACATCATGATAAATCTCGGGTTCCGCTTCCCGTACCGCCTGACGCAGACGTTGCAGATCTTCATTCTGGAAGCTGCGCAGCGCCGGATGGTAATTTTGCACAAAGGTAAGCGCCTCCTGCTCAGTGCGCAAAATCACCGGACGGTTATCGTAAAGGGTATCATCCAGGTCAAAGGTGAGCGCCGAGATGCGCCCCAAAGGCCGGTAAAAACGCATTATTTCCCCCGTTTGGCGCGTGGATGCGCCGCATCGTACACCGAGGCAAGGTGTTGAAAATCAAGATGAGTATAGATTTGCGTGGTAGAGAGATTGGCATGACCCAGCAGCTCCTGCACACCACGAAGATCACCGCTCGACTCCAGCATATGCGTAGCGAACGAGTGACGTAATTTATGCGGGTGAACGTGATTATTCAGCCCTTGTTTTATGCCCCATTCGGCAAAGCGTTTCTGCACATTACGCGCGGAGATACGCTTGCCCAGTTTCGACAGAAAAAGCGCGTCGTCTTCGCTGCCAAACAGGTCGCGCAAATCAAGCCAGTGCTCAATCCACGCTACAGCGTTGCGACCAATCGGCAGGCGACGCTCTTTGCTGCCTTTCCCCATCACCCACACTTCACCGGACTCCAGGTCGAGGTGTTTGATATCGAGCCCCACCAGTTCGGAAAGACGCAGACCCGCGCCGTACATCACTTCCAGCATTGCCCGATCGCGCACGGCAAGGGGATCGTTGATATCAATATCCAGCAGCCGATTTATATCATCGACGTCGATATTTTTCGGCAGATGACGCGGCGCTTTCGGTGCCGAAACACCTTTCGCCGGGTTGGCTTTAAGTTCGTTCTGGCTGACCAACCAGTCAAAAAAGCTACGTAGCGCAGAGAGGCGTAATGCGAGGCTTGCCGCGCCCAGCCCTTTACGGCGACTGCGTACAGCGAAATTGCGCACCATCGCCGCATCACATTGCTGCCAGCTTTGCAGGCCGTTTTCGCTGGCAAAATTGATGATCGCCTCAAGTTGGCGCTGGTAGTTAAGCAGGGTTATCGGGCTAAGCTGACGCTCCACGCTCAGATAACGTAGGTAGCGTTCTACATCGGTGTGTAAATCGGTCATACGCGTTCAATCCAACGCTCCAGAAGCTCCGGCAACATCAGCGCAATTTCATGAAGTAACTCCGTTCCCTGCCCTTGTTGATAGTGACTGGCATCGCGGCTGGTGAACAGCACGACACCCAAATCAGCATCGCTTCCCAGCATCGACATCGCCACCGATCCCACCGCTTTCGCTTCCGGTAGCACCACCAGCAGCTCCGGTCCGTTAAGCGGCCCAAGATAGTGCTGTTCCTGCCCCAGACGCTGAATACGCAGCGGTTCGAAAGACTGACGGCTTAATGCGAGATGAGTGTGGTTCGACGGCGCACCTAAGCGCCAGCGATCCGGAAACAGGCGCAGACTCGCACCTGCCAGACCGAGATCGCGCGCCCAGCGGTGAAAACGCATCAGCATATCGTCGAGACTGCTGGCGGCGGTGAGACTACGCTGCAGGTAAAGTAAGCGATAGAACAAGCCTTCGTTGGCGATAGCCTGTTCCATCAACAGCGCCATGTTCTCTTCCAGAACATGAATATGATGACGTGCGCGGGCCATGTGCCACTCGACCAACGAAACGGTGCCGCGTACCGGATGCGGCACACGTATCGCTTCTACTGCGCGCGCATTGCGGATAAAAAACTCAGGATTTTTAATCAGATAATCGACAACCGCCCGGTCATCTAGCTCCGTGAGTGTTTCCTGTAGTTCTTCCCCTGGTTGCTTCATAGATGAATAAATCCGTCGTAGACATGTACCGCCGGCCCCGTCATATATAAGGGGTGACCCGGACCTTTCCAGGCGATATCAAGACGACCGCCGGGGAGTTCCACGCGTACTTCTTCGGCCAGCAAACCTTGCTGAATCCCTACCGCCACCGCCGCACACGCGCCGCTGCCGCAGGCCTGGGTTTCTCCTGCCCCACGCTCATAAACGCGTAAACGAATATGCTCGCGCTTAACCACTTGCATAAAACCGATATTAGCGCGCTCCGGAAAACGTTCGTGGCTTTCCAGAACAGGACCAAGCGTTTCTACCGCTGCAGTATCGACATCATCAACCTGAATCACGCAGTGCGGATTTCCCATCGACACCACGCCGCATAAGATTGTCTGCTCGGCGGCGCGCATAATATAGGTCTTTTCCGCTTTGTTAGCGCGAAATGGCACGGCAGAAGGTTCGAAGTTGGGTTCGCCCATATTGACGCGCACCAGATCGTCATCGGTGACGGTCAGAACCATCCGCCCGTTGGCAGTACTGACGCGGATATCGCGCTTATTGGTCAGCCCTTTCAGACGCACAAAACGGGCAAAGCAGCGTGCGCCGTTGCCGCACTGCGCCACTTCACTGCCATCAGCATTGAAAATGCGATAGTGAAAATCCAGTTCCGGATCATACGGTGGCTCAACCACCAGCAGTTGGTCAAACCCTATCCCCAGGTGCCGATCCGCCAGGCGACGAATCAGTTCTGGTGAAAAAAAGACATTCTGCGTTACCGCGTCGACGACCATAAAATCGTTGCCAAGGCCATGCATTTTCGAGAACTGCATCATTTACTCCAATCACGCGGGTACAGAAACTGACTTTTAGTAATTCACCTGGGATGGGCCATCGCCAGTGGCGCGGTCGTTTTTATCCGGCACCGTGGATTGCGTTTGCGTCTCTACCGGTTTGGTCGGTGGCGGTGCGTTTTTATCTGCAGGCGGGAAATAGAGCGGACCTTTCAGACCGCAGCCCGTCAGGCTGAAGAGAGTAAGTAATACAGTGAGTGCCTTAAACACGTTTTTCATTATGGATTGCCTGTAAAGTTCATCGCTTTCTGCTTTCTATCATCGCAGGAGAAGACGTAAAAGCAAGCGTTTAGCGACTCTTTATGAAGTCTGAAAAATGAGGAATTGCTGCGAGTATAACGCTTACACGTGGGGATTTATGTTTTGCTGATAGTTTCGTGATCGGCACCTCGCGCCAGGATGGCTTTATGCACTATCGCAATGTGGTTTGTTTGTTGTCTTTTTTAGTTCCGTCAGCGTGGGGATGCTCGCTCGGTGAACCTGATCATAATATTTACCAGAAACAGGGAAAAGGCGTGGTATACCTGCGCCCTAATGAAGAGACAAATCTTTCGTTACCGGAAGTAAATTACCAGCGACTGCGTCGTTTACCTGATTTATTCATTGTTCCTGACACCCAGGACGATGGGGAAAAAGAACCGCCGTTAAACGACCTTACCACCGATTATATTGATCAGGGCGCATGGGCCTGGTATCCAAATTATGCTTACTTTAGCGATGGCCGTTTTGTTATTTATGCGGGCAAGATTGTACAAAATCCATCTGGTTATCCACCGGTCGATGTAGCCTCGTTCCATTCATGGGGCGATTTTGCCGTCGATAAAAACAGCATTTATTACAAAGGCCAACGGACAGATGAAAATGGCGGCAAGCAACGCGTCGATGAAAAAACGCTGCGCAAAGTAGGATTAGGTAGCCGTTGGATGCCTGATCGGCTGGGATTGGTGCTACGTGACGCGCATTTTCTTTATATCGATGGGCACCGTTTTGATAACCCAGAGAGTTTTTCCGTGATCGCGCAAAAATCCTGGGGTCAACAAGGGAAATTCGCTTCAACGTTTTTTCCCTGCATTGCCTACCCCTTTGGCCCGTGGGATATGCTTACCCGCACACGAACAAAGTTGCTGATCAATGGAGAGCAACTGGATGCAGATCCGGACAATTTTTCTGTCGTTCGCTGGATGCCCGGCACCCTGTTTAGCTGGCGTGATAAACACGGCGAGCATCGTAAAGTCATTGATCAGGTTCGTTTGGCAAGGAATGAAGATATATCCCGGCAATGTGACAACTTTACGCTGTTAGAAAAAAAGGTGTTCTGGCGCAAGGGGCCAGATTGTGAGCAGGAAGAATTACCCAGTCTCGACCCGGAGCAGTTTCACCCGATCAGTGACATCGTGGCGCAGTATCAGGACAAGTTGTATGCAATCAGTAAGACCCCCTTCGGTGAAAATCAGTTGGAGATCATCACCCTGGATAACCCGAATCTGATCATCAATAAACGTTTTAATGCCGGAAGGCATCATGGCTATTTAATCACCCGATCAACAAATTGGGACGGACATGAGAAAGACGGTTTACAGGTGTTTGAATCCGTTGGCCCACTGATACTGCTGGACTACCGTGTGCCGAATGAAGCAGATGCACACCGTGGCAATAACCCGCATTACAAAAAATGGTTTGCTCGCGACGATCGTTACGTTTATGCATTCGATGGTGCGCAGCTTTGGCGTTACCCTACGCAATATCCCAAAGCGGCACGTATCAAAGCCGCTAAAGATGACTGGCTGAACGTCAGCCTTAGCCAATTGGACGGTGAGATAATGAAAGATGGCTCATTTACTCCCACTGGCATCAAGCACACATCCTCTTTAAAACCCGCCAAGGCATACGAAGATGGGGACAATGAATCTTCATTTATCGTAAATAAATCGGGAGTAGGCTGGCGAAAAGCGCTTTCACCCGACCTGCAATGGAGTGAGTGGCATTACCTGGAAGGCATTTATCCAAAAAAGTTACATCTGATTACCGAACGTATTGCACAGTACAAAAACCAACTCTACGTCGTCAGGCGCTCGCATTTTGGAGAAGATCGGCTAGAAATCATAGAGTTGGAGTCATCTTTGCCCATCAAAAATAAACCGATAAATACGGGCAAGGAGCGTCATTACTTTCTGCAAAGTACCCGACAAAAACAGGATGTGCAGGTATTCACCAGCAGCGGTGCGCTGATAGCAACGGAGCGCTTTGCTTATGACGATAGCTATGTCTACACCTGGATTGACGATCAGCTTTATCGCACACCCTCCCCCTGCCCAGCGAAAACATACGTCAGAGAAAAGAATGTCCGTGAAATTCATAACAGCGACATTATTATTCCGGTGACGGAGGAATCGTGCCGGAACGCAGCAGCAGACGGGCAAACTTTGAAGCCCTGACACCATGCCGCTATACTGCCGCCATCACCTAAAAACAGGAAACAACAATGAACGACAGTGAATTTCATCGCCTGGCCGATACCCTGTGGCTGACCATTGAAGAACGTCTGGACGACTGGGATGGCGACAGCGATATCGACTGCGAAATCAACGGCGGTGTGCTGACCATTACCTTTGAAAATGGCAGCAAAATCATTATCAACCGTCAGGAACCGCTGCACCAGGTGTGGCTGGCAACCAAACAGGGTGGCTACCATTTTGACCTGAAAGGCGACGAATGGATTTGCGACCGTAGCGGCGAAACCTTCTGGGATTTGCTGGAACAGGCGGCAACGCAGCAAGCGGGTGAAACAGTCAGTTTCCGCTAAGATTGCATGCCGGATAAGCCTCGCTTTCCGGCACGTTCATCACGAAAAATACTGCTGTAATAGCGGCGTGTCGTGATCCTGATTGGCAGGCGGCATGTTGCCGATAGATTTGGTGCGGAACGGAATCACCTGTTCACGACCATCAACCTTCACAATCTGATAGAACTGCGGCAGGTTGAAGTTGATGAAGCTTGAGCCGTAGGTAAAACGGTCGTGCGATGACGAGTAGAAGCGACTGACGTCACGCACCAGCTCCTCTTTGCTGCCTTCGCAGTGGTGATACACCTCAACCCGGTTGCTTTCGTCGAGAATGTAGATATTAAAGCCATTCTCGTCTTGCGTTTCTTCGAAGAAGAACTGGATGATCCCTTCGCTGGCAAAGCCGTCCACCACCGCCGGTAATTTGACGTGATTGGTTTCAACCTGCACTGACAGGCCGTGCAGTTTGTTATGCGAAATAGCGCCATAAAACTCAATGGCATTTTCCAGTTTCTGTACCGATACATTCAGCCGTTCGAAGAACAACCCCCAGGTTTGACCAGAAACGCGCAGCGCCTTGAAGCGCCCTGTTTCCTGACGGGTGCTGGACAGACGCAGTTCAATACACTCAGAAACCAGTTGCTGCACGCGAGTACGGATTAAGCCGCGCAGATGCTGGCTGTAGCAGAAGACTTCCACGCTATCTGGCGGTGCGGCGTCCTGATGCATTTTACCGAGAATAGTTTTCAGGGCTTCGATCATCGACTGCTCGCCGTTGAAGTGCAGCGTACGCACTTCGTTCCACGAGTTGCGGTACAGCAGGTCCACGCTACCTACCAGGCAATTTTGGTTTTCGCCAAAGCTGAAGACGTCCAGCTTACGGAAATCAAAATGCACCACCTGATTGCGGAACGCAGCTGTCGGGTCATATTCCAGGTTAACGATAATCGCCAGATGGCGAATTTCACACGGGCTGTAGAGCGCTTTTGGCGTCGGTGCAGGCAGGCGCAGCGGGAAATGGTGCGACACATCGGCGACCATCTCCTGCAACTTAGGCAAATCGACAATGCCGTTGCCTTTAATATACAAGCGGGTGCGCGAGGTCAGCAGGCCGTTAAACCATGCCCACGCCACCAGTTTATTCAGGTAACGGTTATATTCCAGCGGCTGATGGCTGATGATCGACTCAATATTTGGCGCGCGGTTATACAGATACCAACCTGAACGGTTAGCCCGGCCCGGCGGCACATAAATAAAGGTCAGATTCGGTTCCGAGAGATCGGGCGAAATCTGCGGGTTTACCAGCGTCACTTTACCTGGCAATGCTTCAAACGCGGCGTACAGTTTACGCGTCAGAACACCGATATCCTGTGGGCTGGCGGAGACGCTAAGGTTATTGCGACGCGCAAAGCGGATCAGATTACGGTAGCTCTGCATCATTGCATCGAGCAGCTCGTTGTGCGCCTCACGCACCTGATCAATCTTCCAGTTAGCGCGGTTATCGAGCATTGCAAGACGACCATCGTCCCATTCCCACTCTTTCACTAACTGGGTTAGCACTTCACGACGCCAGCCTACACAGGCGCGTTCACGGCTGAGTTTTTCGCACACTTTTAAATAGAAGCAGCGACGCACTAAATCCAGACGGGTGAAATCTTCAATCGCCGTCAGGTATTCAGTAACACGCTCCAGCATCATGCAGTACGGATCGAGACCAAACGATACAATCTCGCCATCGTGCAAACGCTGTTTGATATCTTTCGCCAGCAGACGTGGGTTCGGGTATTCCCAGGAATAGGCTTCCAGCAGCAGTGTTTTCAGCACCGCTTTGTATGGGGAATCGATACTCTTATAGAGCTGCCAAAGGCTGGCACCAAAGTACTCTTCGGCAGAAAGTGAGCTTAAGCCGCCGAGATCCAGCCATTCATTAGGAGTAAGCACGCCCTGCGCGTAAAGCGTCATCACATAGTCGTCGTAATGCTCTTCTTCGTCACACGGCACCATATTCCACAGAATACGCTTACCCGCGAGACGCACGGCAGTGCGATAAAATTCGTCAAGCAGCAGTATATGCTGGGTGGAGCCACAATCTTCGCCCCCCAGGCTGCCGCTTTCATTATGACGGAAGCGATTTTCATCAATCAGGAAGAAGCTAACTTCCACGCCCAGCGAGGCGGCCCAGCTTTCCAGCAGGCTGCATTTACGTTGTAGTAACTGGCGCTCTTCGCTATCAAGCCAGGATTGATGACAGACCCAGATATCCAGGTCAGAGGAACAACTTTGCCCTACGGACGAGGTGCTGCCCATGGTGTATACACCAGTAATTGGAAGCTCACCTTTCGGCGGATCCTGTACTGACATTCCACGATACAGTTCAAGCTCGTTCAGGTAGTGGCGTTGAGTTTCATCAGGCGTGTAAAGGCAAATGCCTTTGGGAACGTTACCATCAAGGTAACCCGGCATTAGCGGATGGTGATAGTGCAACAATGTCGGCAGTAGACTGTAGACCTGTTGGAATGCAGGCCCCATAGCAGCAAGCGCGCGATCCACACGCAATTGATTTATGGCATCCAGTCTCTGTTTCAGAGTCTCAATATAGAGGTACAAGACGTATCGCCTGATTTGCTACCCGTCATGACTGTGATTCCGCCAACATCAACGGTAACACGCGGCATTCGGGATATTTCGTATGTCAAAGGTAACCGTTACCACTTTTCGCGCCTGGTTTTTTTAGTTTCACGACGAAAAAATGGTCTAAAACGTGATCAATTTAACACCTTGCTGATTGACCGTAAAGAAAGATGCGCTACATACAAGTGTAGCACCGTTTATTCTCTGTAAATTCCTTATTACGACGGCGTGAAACGCCTGTCAGGATCCACTGCCAGACCTCATTTTACGGTTTGCGCAGGCGTCTACGTTTCACCACAACACTGACATCGCTCTGGCAAGGATGTTAGGATGGACCACGGATGATAATGACGGTAACAAGCATGTTAGACAATGTTTTAAGAATTGCCACACGCCAAAGCCCACTTGCACTCTGGCAGGCACACTATGTCAAAGACAAGTTGATGGCGAGCCATCCGGGCCTGGTCGTTGAACTGGTACCGATGGTGACGCGCGGCGATGTGATTCTTGATACGCCGCTGGCGAAAGTAGGCGGAAAAGGCTTATTTGTAAAAGAGCTGGAAGTCGCGCTCCTCGAAAATCGCGCCGATATCGCCGTACATTCAATGAAAGATGTGCCGGTTGAATTCCCGCAAGGTCTGGGGCTGGTCACCATTTGCGAGCGTGAAGATCCTCGCGATGCCTTTGTGTCCAATAACTATGACAGTCTGGATGCGTTACCTGCAGGCAGTATCGTCGGGACGTCCAGTTTACGTCGCCAGTGCCAACTGGCTGAACGCCGCCCGGATCTGATTATCCGCTCCCTGCGCGGCAACGTCGGCACTCGCCTGAGCAAACTGGATAACGGCGAATACGATGCCATCATTCTTGCCGTAGCCGGACTAAAACGTTTAGGTCTGGAGTCACGCATTCGCGCCGCGTTGCCACCCGAGATTTCTCTTCCGGCGGTAGGACAAGGTGCGGTCGGTATTGAATGCCGCCTTAATGATACTCGCACTCGCGAGCTGCTTGCCGCGCTGAATCACCACGAAACTGCACTGCGTGTTACCGCAGAACGCGCCATGAATACCCGTCTCGAAGGCGGATGTCAGGTGCCAATTGGTAGCTACGCCGAGCTTATTGATGGCGAAATCTGGCTGCGTGCGCTGGTCGGCGCGCCGGACGGTTCGCAGATTATTCGCGGTGAACGCCGCGGTGCGCCGCAAGATGCCGAACAAATGGGGATTTCGCTGGCAGAAGAGCTACTGAATAACGGCGCGCGCGAGATCCTTGCTGAAGTCTATAACGGAGACGCCCCGGCATGAGTATCTTGGTCACCCGCCCGTCTCCCGCTGGAGAAGAGTTAGTGAGCCGTCTGCGCACACTGGGGCAGGTGGCCTGGCATTTTCCGCTGATTGAGTTTTCTCCGGGTCGACAATTACCGCAACTTGCTGATCAACTGGCAGCGCTGGGGGAGAGGGATCTGTTGTTTGCCCTCTCGCAACACGCGGTTGCTTTTGCCCAATCACAGCTGCATCAGCAAGATCGTAAATGGCCCCGACTACCTGATTATTTTGCCATTGGACGGACCACCGCACTGGCGCTACATACCGTAAGCGGACAGAAGATTCTCTACCCGCAGGATCGGGAAATCAGCGAAGTCTTGCTACAATTACCTGAATTACAAAATATTGCGGGCAAACGTGCGCTGATATTACGTGGCAATGGCGGTCGTGAGCTAATTGGGGATACCCTGACGGCGCGCGGTGCTGAGGTCACTTTTTGTGAATGTTATCAACGATGCGCAATCCATTACGATGGCGCAGAAGAAGCGATGCGCTGGCAATCCCGCGAGGTGACGACGGTCGTTGTTACCAGCGGTGAAATGTTGCAGCAACTCTGGTCGCTGATCCCACAATGGTATCGTGAGCACTGGTTACTACGCTGTCGACTATTGGTCGTCAGTGAGCGTTTGGCGAAACTCGCCCGGGAACTGGGCTGGCAAGACATTAAGGTCGCCGATAACGCTGACAACGATGCGCTTTTACGGGCATTACAATAACTCTCATAACAGGAAGCCATAATGACGGAACAAGAAAAAACCTCCGCCGTGGTTGAAGAGACCAGGGAGGCCGTGGACACCACGTCACAACCTGTCGCAACAGAAAAAAAGAGCAAGAACAACACCGCATTGATTCTCAGCGCGGTGGCTATCGCTATTGCTCTGGCGGCGGGCGTCGGTTTGTATGGCTGGGGTAAACAACAGGCCGTCAATCAGACTGCCACCAGCGATGCCCTGGCTAACCAACTTACGGCACTGCAAAAAGCCCAGGAGAGCCAAAAAGCCGAGCTGGAAGGCATTATCAAGCAACAAGCTGTACAGCTTGAGCAAGCGAATCGTCAGCAAGAAACGCTGGCAAAACAGCTGGATGAAGTCCAACAAAAGGTCGCGACTATTTCCGGCAGCGATGCTAAAACCTGGCTGCTGGCTCAGGCTGATTTCCTGGTGAAACTCGCCGGAAGGAAGCTGTGGAGCGATCAGGACGTCACGACCGCTGCAGCGTTGCTGAAAAGTGCAGATGCCAGCCTGGCGGATATGAATGACCCGAGTCTGATTACCGTTCGTCGGGCAATTACCGATGATATCGCCAGCCTTTCTGCGGTATCGCAGGTGGATTATGACGGCATCATCCTTAAGCTGAACCAGCTTTCTAATCAGGTAGATAACCTGCGTCTGGCCGATAATGACAGCGATGGTTCACCGATGGATTCCGACGGTGAAGAGCTTTCCAGTTCCCTCAGCGAATGGCGTATCAATCTACAAAAAAGCTGGCAGAACTTTATGGACAACTTCATTACGATTCGCCGTCGTGATGACACCGCCGTACCACTGTTAGCACCGAATCAGGATATCTATCTGCGCGAAAATATTCGCTCCCGCCTGCTGGTCGCGGCACAAGCCGTACCGCGTCATCAGGAAGAGACTTACCGCCAGGCGCTGGAGAACGTCTCCACCTGGGTTCGTGCTTATTACGATACTGATGATGCCACCACCAAAGCGTTCCTCGACGAGGTGGATCAGCTAAGTCAGCAAAATATCTCGATGGATCTCCCGGAAACCCTGCAAAGCCAGGCGATGCTGGAAAAACTGATGCAGACTCGCGTGCGTAACCTGCTGGCACAACCGGCAGCGGGGACAACGGAAGCTAAACCTGCACCTGCACCTGCACCTGCACCTGCACCTGCACCGCAAGCTGATACTCCGGCAGCCGCGCCGCAAGGAGAATAACCATGCTAAAAGTGTTGTTGCTCTTTGTTTTGCTGATTGCGGGGATAGTGGTTGGCCCGATGATTGCCGGTCATCAGGGTTACGTATTGATTCAGACCGACAACTACAATATCGAAACCAGCGTCACTGGCCTGGCGATTATTTTGATTCTGGCGATGGTAGTGCTGTTTGCCATTGAGTGGCTACTGCGGCGGATCTTCCGCACAGGCGCACACACCCGTGGGTGGTTTGTCGGACGTAAGCGTCGCCGTGCCCGTAAGCAGACCGAACAGGCGCTGCTGAAACTAGCGGAAGGCGATTATCAGCAAGTTGAAAAGCTGATGGCGAAAAATGCCGATCACGCTGAACAACCGGTGGTGAACTATCTGCTGGCTGCCGAAGCCGCGCAACAACGCGGTGATGAAGCACGCGCCAACCAACATCTGGAACGCGCAGCGGAGCTGGCCGGCAACGACACAATTCCGGTAGAAATCACCCGTGTACGTCTGCAACTGGCCCGTAATGAAAACCATGCAGCACGTCACGGCGTTGATAAGCTGCTGGAAGTTACGCCACGCCATCCGGAAGTATTACGTCTGGCGGAACAGGCGTATATCCGCACTGGTGCATGGAGTTCGCTGCTGGATATCATCCCATCAATGGCAAAAGCCCACGTTGGCGATGAAGAGCATCGTGCAATGCTGGAACAACAGGCATGGATTGGCCTGATGGATCAGGCGCGTGCCGATAACGGTAGCGAAGGTTTGCGTAACTGGTGGAAAAACCAAAGCCGGAAAACGCGTCATCAGGTGGCGTTACAGGTGGCAATGGCGGAACATCTTATTGAATGTGACGATCATGATACTGCCCAGCAAATTATCATCGACGGCCTGAAACGCCAGTATGACGATCGCCTGCTGCTGCCGATCCCGCGTCTGAAAACCAATAACCCGGAACAGCTGGAAAAAGTGCTGCGCCAACAGATCAAAAACGTGGGCGATCGCCCGTTGTTGTGGAGCACACTGGGTCAGTCGCTGATGAAGCACGGCGAATGGCAGGAAGCATCGCTCGCCTTCCGCGCGGCGCTGAAACAACGTCCGGACGCCTACGATTACGCATGGCTTGCCGACGCGCTGGACAGACTGCACAAGCCGGAAGAAGCCGCAGCGATGCGTCGCGATGGCTTGATGCTAACGTTGCAGAACAACCCGCCACAGTAGCTCTTTCTCACCCGGAGGCAAGCACCTCCGGGGCCTTTCTGATATATAAAAAAACGCCTGCTCTTATTACGGAGCAGGCGTTAAAACAGGTCTGTATGACAACAAGTGGGTGCTTCACTCAACGTTGTGTCCATGGTGTCTGATGAGGCATAAGCGACATCTGTCAGTGGACGATAAGCACCGTAAACGGCTCTGCGTCATTCCGGAGTTTATGAGGCACTAAGGCGAACATAAGAGATGGAATGAGCATCTACTCGTTTATTATGCCACAGAGAACCGGGAAATAACATCCCTTAACACTTGTTATGAGATAATTCTGTAATCCTCTTTGCTTCCTGAGTAATAACTTCCTGAGTGAATATTTCTCCTGCGCACGATTCTACACATATATATAATGAATAATAAAAGTCATTCAATTAATAACATATATATTAATTGCTGTTAAAACTAAAAACAGCATCAATAATCAACGCGATATAACATCACCGCCTTACATATCACCTGCGCCAGAGGTAGGATTGAAAACGCTCTCCTGATTTTCCAATTCATTATCTGGATAAATAAATAATTTATTTTCATCACTATTATTTATGCAATCATCCTGTCAGGGAGAGGGATCTCAATTATCAATGCTTAATTACGTCAACATTTTGACGACATGAAACCGGAGCATTTTGCATGGAATTTTCGTTTTCACCCAAACTTCTTGTTGTGGCTGTCGCCGCCGCTCTTCCACTCATGGCCAGCGCAGCAGATACCCCGTCAACCGCCACCGCACGCAAAGGCTTTGCCGGATACGATCACCCAAACCAGTATCTGGTTAAACCGGCGACCACTATTGCCGACAACATGATGCCGGTGATGCAGCATCCTGCACAAGACAAAGAAACCCAGCAGAAACTGGCGGAACTTGAGAAAAAAACCGGTAAGAAACCGAACGTGGTTGTTTTCTTGCTGGATGATGTGGGCTGGATGGACGTTGGCTTTAACGGCGGCGGCGTGGCGGTGGGTAACCCTACACCAGATATCGACGCCGTTGCCAGCCAGGGGCTGATTTTAACTTCGGCGTATTCTCAACCGAGTTCTTCCCCAACCCGCGCCACGATTCTCACCGGACAATACTCCATCCACCACGGCATTCTGATGCCGCCAATGTACGGGCAACCGGGCGGTCTGCAAGGGTTAACCACGCTGCCACAGTTGCTGCACGATCAGGGCTACGTCACCCAGGCTATCGGGAAATGGCATATGGGGGAAAACAAAGAGTCGCAGCCGCAGAACGTTGGCTTTGATGATTTCCGCGGCTTTAACTCGGTATCTGATATGTATACCGAATGGCGTGATGTTCATGTCAACCCGGAAGTCGCCCTGAGCCCGGATCGTTCTGAATACATCCAAAAACTGCCGTTCAGCAAAGATGACGTTCATGCCGTGCGCGGCGGTGAACAGGAAGCCATTGCCGACATTACGCCGAAATATATGGAAGATCTGGATCAACGCTGGATGGAATATGGCGTTAAGTTCCTCGACAAGATGGCGAAGAGCGATAAGCCTTTCTTCCTCTATTACGGCACTCGCGGCTGTCACTTCGATAACTACCCGAACGCCAAATATGCGGGTAGCTCTCCGGCGCGCACCTCTTACGGCGACTGCATGGTGGAGATGAACGATATCTTCGCCAATCTGTATAAAGCACTGGAGAAAAACGGTCAGCTTGATAACACGCTGATTGTGTTCACCTCTGATAACGGTCCGGAAGCTGAAGTTCCGCCGCACGGTCGCACACCGTTCCGCGGTGCGAAAGGTTCTACATGGGAAGGCGGCGTTCGTGTGCCAACCTTCGTTTACTGGAAAGGCATGATCCAACCGCGTAAATCTGATGGTATTGTCGATCTGGCGGATCTCTTCCCTACGGCGCTGGATCTGGCAGGACATCCTGGAGCGAAAGTGGCGAATTTAGTGCCGAAAACCACCTTTATTGATGGTGTGGACCAGACATCTTTCTTCCTGGGAACAAATGGTCAGTCTAACCGTAAGGCCGAGCACTACTTCCTCAACGGCAAACTTTCTGCTGTGCGTATGGATGAGTTCAAGTATCACGTCCTGATCCAGCAACCGTACGCGTATACCCAGAGCGGGTATCAGGGTGGATTCACCGGCACAGTAATGCAAACGGCGGGATCGTCGGTGTTTAACCTGTACACCGATCCGCAGGAAAGCGACTCTATCGGCGTGCGCCATATCCCAATGGGTGTACCGCTACAGACCGAAATGCATGCGTATATGGAGATCCTGAAAAAATATCCACCACGCGCGCAGATTAAATCTGATTAAGCCGGCGCTATCGCTACATCGGGCCACACTGACCTTGCCGGATGCGGCGTGAACGCCTTATCCGGCCTACAAGCCTTGCAAATTCAATAAATTGCAGCGTCCTGTAGGCCGGATAAGATGCGTCAGCATCGCATCCGGCAATCAACCGCAGGCGGCCACAAAATGGCTGCTTTTTTACTTATTCACCACCATCAAATGCGCCTGCATAATGTCGCTGGCCGGGCGACCGTGCGCCAGCAAATCAGCCATTGCTTTAAGATATGGCGGTAGATAGCGGAAATAACGCTGATACCCGGCACACAAATAATTCAGCCCCGGCTTACCGCTGGCATCGAGCATAAAGCGGTGTTTCGGGCAGCCTCCCCAACATGCTTTTAACACGTTACAACTGCGACACTGCGCCGGTAACTGCTTAAATTTATCTTCTCCAAACACCTGCTGCTGCGGGGAATCTACCATTTCTGCAATTGTTTGCTGAAGCATATTCCCCAGTCGATATTGCGGATAAACATAGTGATCGCAGGCGTAAACGTCGCCGTTGTGTTCGACAATCACCGAGCGTCCACAAGTCGGCTGATGATGGCAAACCGCACCCGGCGCACCGACAAAATTGGCAAACGCCCATTCGATATTCATCACGAAAATCTTGCCGACGTCACGTTTGATCCAGTGGTCAAAAATTGCCACCAGAAACTCACCGAACTCATCGGGGCGCACCGACCATTCTGTCAGTTCCCCCTGAATATCACCAGGCGCATGTAATTTCAGTCCATTGCGGGCAGCTGTTTCATCAGCCAGGCGCTCCACCACCGGAATAAACTGGATGAACTCCACGCCTGCATCACGCAAAAACGCATATACCTGCAACGGTTGCTGCGCGCTGGTGCGGTTGACGCAGGTCAGCACGTTATAGTCGACATGATGTTTTTGCAGGAGCGTCAGGGCACGCATCACCAGCTTATGCGTGGGTCTGCCACCTTTGGTCACGCGATATTGATTGTGGATCTCAGCCGGACCGTCCAGCGATAACCCAACAAGAAAATGATTTTCTGCCAGAAATGCACACCATTCATCATCAAGCAGCACACCGTTAGTCTGAAAGCTGTTACTTATCTTCCTGCCAGCACCATATTTCGCCTGTAGCGCCACGGCACGGCGGTAAAAATCCAGCCCGAGTAACGTTGGTTCGCCGCCCTGCCAGGTAAAAGCCACTTCGTTTTGGGGTTCGCTGGCAGCGATATAGTGACGGACATACGCTTCCAGCGTGTCATCGTCCATATGCGCAACTGGCTTTTCGCGGTAAAGGGATTGTTTTTCGAGATAAAAACAGTAGTCACAGTTCAGATTACAATCGGAACCGCTTGGTTTCGCCATCACATGAAAAGCACGCGTTGGAACCTGTAGCATGGTCGCTCCTTGCCTGAAGTCATCCTTCAATACGTTAAGGGCGAAATCATACCGTGTAGCAATGAGTGACTACGGGCGTTTCTTGCGAAGGGAGAGTGATGAAATGCACAGAAAACAAAAAACCCCGCCGAAGCGGGGTTCAAAATTGGTCGGCGAGAGAGGATTCGAACCTCCGACCCACTGGTCCCAAACCAGTTGCGCTACCAAGCTGCGCTACTCGCCGAAATACTGCTTTTTGAATTTTTAGTTCAATTCTTTAAAGTCGTGGTGCGAGGGGGGGGGACTTGAACCCCCACGTCCGTAAGGACACTAACACCTGAAGCTAGCGCGTCTACCAATTCCGCCACCTTCGCATTGTCACAACTTCTAATAATGGGGTGGCTAATGGGATTCGAACCCACGACAACTGGAATCACAATCCAGGGCTCTACCAACTGAGCTATAGCCACCACTACAAATCTTGTTACGCGGTATTACTACCACCGCAGCTCAAGCGCCGGGACTAAATGGCGCGCCCGACAGGATTCGAACCTGAGACCTCTGCCTCCGGAGGGCAGCGCTCTATCCAGCTGAGCTACGGGCGCTTAGCGCCGTTGCGGGGGTGGATAATACGGACTTCCCACCCCTCTGTCTAGTCCCTTTTTAAATAAATTGCGCGTTTGGTTACGGTTTGTGCGTTTTGCTGCTTATTCCTCCAGTTTATGCGCTTTACCGTGGCGATTAAGCCCAAAAACTTTATAAATTGCCGTCACCGCCAGCATAAAGATGATGCCGACAAACAGCGACATACGCGTATCTTCATTAAAGTACATGCCGATCAAAACGCAAATCAGGAATGCCATTGTTACGTAGTTGGCCCACGGGAACAGGATTGAGCGGAACGGATGGCTGGCAATCGCCGCTTTGTGCGCTCGACGAAAACGCAACTGGCTAATCAAAATCACAAACCATGGCACCATCCCCGGAAGCACGCTGGCACTGTAGACATAGACAAACACACGCTGTGGATTGGGAATGATGTAGTTCAGGCATGAGCCAATTAACAGAATAGCAATTGATACCGCCACGCCTGCAACCGGAACACCTTGACGGGAAACTTTCGCCATTGCCGCCGGTAACTGACGGTTTTTCGCCAGTGCGTAGAGCATACGTCCACAACTGTACATGCCGCTGTTACAGCCAGAGAGCGCAGCCGTCAGTACCACAAAGTTGATAATACCCGCCGCTGCGGTAATGCCGATTTTGGCGAAAGTCAGTACGAACGGGCTGCCGTTGCTGCCAATGTCATTCCACGGGAAGATGGTGACAATAACGAAAATCGCACCTACGTAGAAAATCAGGATTCGCCACAGCACTTTGCCAACGGCACTGCGCAGTGTCACCTGCGGATTCTTCGCTTCACCGGCCGTAATGCCAATCAGCTCCACGCCCTGGTAAGACGCCACCACGATACACAATGCGGTCAGGAACCCTTTCCAGCCACCCGCAAAGAAACCGCCATGCTCTGTGAGATTGCTAAAACCAATCGACTGCCCGCCATTGCCAAAGCCAAAGAAAATCACGCCCAGGCCAATGACAATCATCACTATAATCGTGGTGACTTTGATCATCGCGAACCAGAATTCGATTTCACCGTACAACCGCACCGCCGCCAGATTCGCCAGTGCCACCAGCGCCACCGCGATCAATGCCGGTATCCATTGCGCCATCTCCGGGAACCAGAACTGGACATAAACGCCAATGGCGGTGATTTCTGAGATCCCCACCGCCATCCACATAAACCAATAAGACCAGGCGGTGAGATAGCCAAAGAACGGGCTCATATAACGGTGCGCGTAAACGGCGAACGAACCGGTAACCGGTTCGAGGAACAACATTTCGCCCATTGAACGCATGATGAAAAAGACGAACAGCCCGGCGATGATATAGGCCAACAATACGGATGGCCCGGCCCATTTCAGGGTACTGGCGGCCCCCATAAACAGGCCGACGCCAATGGTGCCCCCCAGGGCGATGAGTTCGATATGTCGAGCTTCCAGCCCACGCTGTAGCTCTGGTTTGTTATCTGCCATAAATCCTCGTGTTGTGTTTGCATGCTTTCCGGTGTTACCGGTTATCGTTATGGGTACATCGAGTGTTGCGAATGTTTTCGTAATTCAGGAGAAATGGCAAATAAAGCATTAAAAATTTGAATGCTTTGTGTAATAAAAAGACAGGCAGGCGACGAAGTGACCACTCCGTCGCTTTACAGAGAGAGGAAAATCAGAGGTTGCCGGTGTAATGCCAGCGTAAATAACGCAGCAAACGAAGCTGACGCTTAATGCGGCTCGGCTGCGAAAGCAGGCGGTAGAGCCACTCCAGCCCCAGCGTTTGCCAGATTTTCGGTGCGCGTTTCACGTGACCGGTGAAAACATCGTAAGTCCCGCCAACGCCCATATACAGCGCATCCGGATGCACCAGACGGCAGTCGCGCATGAAGATCTCCTGCTTTGGCGATCCCATCGCAACGGTGACGATTTGCGCTCCGCTGGCATGAATGCGTTCAAACAGCGCCTGACGCTGCTCGGGTTTAAAATAACCATCCTGACTGCCAACGATATTCACATTCCACTGATTGCGCAGTTTAGCTTCAGTTTGCGCCAGCACTTCAGGTTTACCGCCCACAAGAAATACCGGCGTCCCTTCTTTGCCTGCGCGCGCCATCAGCTCTTCCCAGAGATCGGCCCCGGCAACGCGGGAAACCTGCGCCTGCGGGTACTTTTTACGTACTGAACGTACAACGCTGATGCCATCAGCATATTTAAATTCGGCAGCATTAATTAACTCCCTGACCTCGGCGTTATCTTCAATGGTCAGCATTTTTTCGGCATTAATGGCAACCAGCGTTCCTTGCTTAAGCTGCCCGTCAGCAAACAGATAATCGAGGGCGTGCTGCATATCACGCCAACCGATTAACTGTAAGCCACGCAACGTATATGTCGGTGCCGTGGTATTGTTATTCATTGTTATCCTTCAACCTGCGTCCGGAGCGATGATTTTGTACGTTTATGAATGAGTCCGGCGCTTTCAAAAAGCCAGTACAACAGTTTTGCGATCATCAGACATGCGCCGAAGACCACGATAAAAAAGACCACACGTGAGACAAACGAATCCAGCCCTTCACGCGCCAGTACGATCATATTGAAGATCGCCCCGAAGCAGAAACTGTGCAATATCGCAGCCTTATAGCGATTAGTTTCGCGATTGCCCAGTTCATACAGCCAGTCGAACCATTTGATGATCAGTCCAACCACAATCGCCCCGAGCGGGATGAACAACGCGCCGCCCATAACAACCAGTGAGCCTATAAGCGTAGGCGAGATCGCCAGCCCGGAGTGGTTATTCAGCACTTCCCAGGTAAAGTAGTTGGCGGAGTTCAGTACCATACTCGGGCGACCCGGCCACAGCCAGGAAGGGATAAAGACATAGAAATCGCGGACAATGGGAGCCAGGCCCTGGAAGTCGATGTTGTCGTAGTTCTGCAACAGCAATGCCAGATTCTCCCACGGCGAAAAGGTATCGCGGGTGAGATAGAGAAACGTATAGAACGCTTCATCGCCGCTCACATTCATTCCATAGCGTTTTAGCGCCAGCCAGAACATGCCCACAATCCCCAGCACGCCCGCCGCCGCCAGCATCCACAACGAAATCCAGCCGCGAATAATGCCAATAAACAGGAAGATAGCAAATGCGATGATAATATTGGCGCGAGTGCCGCCGACAATCATGTAAGTCAGCAAGCCAAAGGCGACCGTGCTGGCGAGGAAAAACAGCCACGCTTTGCTGTCCTGGCGCAGAAAGTAGACCACCAGCATCGCCGGGATGAAAAAGTAAAAGAAACGTTTTAACGCCACGCCGGAGACTTCACTGGAGAAGATCTGACTGTAGGAGTTAAGACGGAACAGCAAAAAACCGTTGTGCATGAAGAAGATGCCGACGCTTACCAACGCAATGCCCATCAGGATCACCCACGTGAGATTGGTCTCCACGCGGTTCATGGTAAACAGCGGACGGCGCGGTACATCAGCAACGCGTTTGCGTAGGCGGGTTTTGTAGGTGACATAGTAAACCGCGTAGAAGCAGCCCGCAGAAAGCAACGCCTGCAACAAGATTTCTGGCGGCGCAACACCAACATCAAAGCGAAATACCAGCACGCTGGTCAGCGGGAAGCCGAAGAAAAAGGTGAGCAAAAACAGCAATGAAAAGAAGACATTGAAGTTAAAGCGCACACGGCGAAACTCAAACCAGGTCAGCGTGGCAATAAACAGCGTGCAGAGCAGCCAGACAACAAACAGGCCACTGAATTGCAGCAGACTCATGCGACCTCCCCGGCGGCAATCGCCAACGCCCGCTGCCAGCCTTGTAGAAAGTTAGGGCTAAAGAAGGCAATGGTGTTTTTATCCACCGACGCCAGCTGGCGCTGTGCTTCACGCACAATATCCTCGTTGAGATCGTCGGTAGTAAACAGCACCGGCAAATGCTGTTCCGTCATATCCTGCCAGAACGGATTTTCCCGGTTAAGCACACAAGGAATGCCCGCCTGAATCAGCAAGCACAGCGTACCAATGCCCTGCTGGCGGGCAAAAATAAAGTAACCGAGATCGCACTGACGAAGTAGCGCCAGATAGGCATCAAATTCCAGTTTTTCGCTCAGAACTTGCAGATTTTCTTCGCTGAATAACGCCAGCCCCGCCTGGCGAACTTCATTGATATATGCATCGTTATTGGGTGGATATCCCATCGGCACCACGACTTTTACCGTATTGCCAAATTGCTGATGAACGGCGCGTAAGGCGGCGACATGCTCATTGCTGCGGTCACCGGAGTTCCCCACCAGAATGGTCATTTTCCCTTCACGTTGGCGATCGTTCGCCATCGTATTGAGAGAAGGGTCCATCCGCGTCGGGAAGTACAGCAGTTCGCCCCGCACCTTTGGATGCGTTTTGGCAAAAAAACTCAAATCACCGCGGGTGGCAAATACACAGCCGACTCGCTTTTGCGCCAGACGGCGCAGCGGATAAAAAAGCTTATATCTCAAGCCACTGGAAAGCTCATACAGGTCTGCCCCCCAGATATGCCAGTAAAACTGGCTGGGCTTAATGCCACCACTCAGCAGAGCTAGCCACAGTTTGGGATTGAACTGACCGTGGAAGAAAAATCGCTGCTGACGGTTAGCTTTTGCTTTCGCGATGACCGCTTCCGCCAGCGATTTTTTCCCAGGGAAAAATTGCACAGAAAGCGCCGGACAGCTATCACTTAAGCCGTCGTCCTTGCCAACAACCATAAACTCGCGCGCGTGCTCGCTCGTCGCGGCCAGCGCGTCGTTGAAAAACCGCAGAACGGTTCGGTTATGGTGAGGGATATCCGATCCCAGTACGTGAATCAGTACAGTCATGCCCGCCTACGCCAGAGTAAAAATACGCCACAACAAAGAGAAAAATAGACGATATAGGTTGCCATGTAGGCCTGCGCCGCGCCCAGTGCGCCATGCGCAGGGATTAGCCAGTGGGCAAATACCATCAATAAAGTGAACTGGCTGACTTCCGCCAGAATATAAAACCGCAGTGACGCTTTGGCGATCACCAGATAACCAAAGACATAAGCGCCCACTTTTAATACATCGCCCACCAACTGCCAGGCAAAGAGATCGCGCATAGCGGTAAATTTATTCGACAACAGCAGCCAGATAGCAAAATCACGCAGCAACCAGACGGTAAAACTCGCCACAGCTACCGCCGGTAAGACGAATTTCAACGATTTAACCACTTCCCGGGTGATATCGCGCTTTTCCGTTAGCCGCGACAACGTGGGCAGTAAATATACGCTGAACGATGCCGTAATAAATTGCAGGTAGGCATCGGAAATACTGCTCACCCCTTGCCAGATACCCACTTCATCCCAGCTATAATGCGCCGCCAACAGTTTACGCATCATAATGTACGCAACGGGCAAGGTCACCGACGTAATCAACGCCATGAGCGTAAATTTGCTCAACTGCCCTGCCAGGCCGTTATCCCAACTGGGTTTCAGATAGCTTAACGGGATGGCACCACGTTTGATCAACATGATGACGGCAGGAATCACCACCAACGCCGGAATCAGCGCCAGCCCCAGCAATGCCCCTTCATAACCACCCAAACGGTAACTGACATAATAAGCGATAACGCCAATCAAGCTGCCGACAATCAGCGATAACGCATTACCAGCGGCATCGCGAAAGCCTTTCATCAACGCCAGTAACAGGTTGCCCCAGGCGATCCCCATTTGCACCAGCGCCACTAAACGCACCAGCCCCACATAGTCGGTATTACCAAACAATCCCTGGCTAATTGGCGCTGCCGCCAGCACAAAAACCAGCGCCATCAGCGTAGAGAAACCAAGCACCATCGCTGATGAAGTGCCGACCACGCGGCGCAGCTGCTGCGGATTATCATGGTACTGGGCAACGTATTTGGTTACGCCATTAAAGATGCCCGCCCCGGCAAGCACGCCGAGCACGGTAATCAACTGGCGGAAATTTGCCGCCAGCCCAAGCCCCGCCGGACCAAATGACACCGCCAGCAACTTACCGACCAGTAACCCTGCACCAATCTTGACCAGTGTACTGGCCGCCGTCCATAAGGACGCTTTTGCCAACGACATATCAGGAGAAGTAATTCAACAAGGTCGCAATTACCGTACGCTGATTGACGGGCGACAGGTTGTAGAACAGCGGCAGGCGCAGCAGGCGCTCGCTCTCTTTGGTGGTGTAGCGATCTTCACCGTGGAACTCACCAAAGCGTTCCCCCGCAGGGCAACCGTGCAGCGGAATGTAATGGAACACCGCCATGATTTCCGCTTCTTTCAGAAAGTTAATCAACGCGCTCCGGTCATCAATATCCCGCAGTTTAATGTAGAACATATGCGCGTTCTGCACGCAGCCATCGGGAATCGACGGCAGCTCGATACGCCCGGCTTTCGCCAGAGGTGCTAACGCATCGTAGTAGTTTTGCCACAGCGCCAGACGTTGCTGATTGATACGATCCGCTGCTTCCAGTTGCGCCCACAGGTACGCAGCTTGCAGATCGGACATCAAATAGCTGGAGCCAATATCGCGCCAGGTATATTTATCGACCTGACCACGGAAGAACTGGCTGCGGTTAGTCCCTTTTTCACGGATGATCTCGGCTCGTTCGATTAACGCTTTATCGTTAATCAGCGTCGCGCCGCCTTCACCGCCCGCCGTGTAGTTTTTGGTTTCATGGAAGCTAAAGCAGCCAATATGACCAATGGTTCCCAGCGCACGCCCTTTATAAGTGGACATCACGCCCTGAGCGGCATCTTCCACCACAAACAGATTATGCTTTTTCGCCAACGCCATAATGGTGTCCATTTCGCAGGCCACACCCGCGTAATGAACCGGCACGATAACGCGCGTTTTGTCGGTGATCGCCGCTTCAATCAACGTTTCGTCGATGTTCATGGTGTCCGGGCGAACATCCACAAAGACGATTTTCGCGCCACGCAGCACAAAGGCATTGGCGGTGGAGACAAAGGTGTAGCTCGGCATGATCACTTCATCGCCAGGCTGGATATCGAGCAGCAGCGCCGCCATCTCCAGCGAAGCGGTGCAGGATGGTGTCAGTAACACTTTGGCGCTGCCAAAACGTTGCTCCAGCCATTGCTGGCAGCGACGGGTAAAACCGCCATCGCCACACAGTTTGCCGCTACCCATTGCCGACTGCATATAGTCGAGTTCGGTTCCCACCACCGGCGGTGCGTTAAATGGAATCATGTGATCACCTGTATAACCAGTACGCGGTGCTTTCTACATTCGCACCACTTTGTATGTATCGTTTAAGCGCGGCGGTGTTGCCCATCTGGGTCGCCACCCGCAAAGTTGTTTTACCGCGAGCATACGCCCAGTTTAGCGCTGTTTGCATCAGCTCAGCACCTGCACCGCGTCCAGCCAGCAGGCCAATTCGCGCATCTGTCGCATTGAGTTCCCGTAAAGAGACATAGCCGCGAATATCGCCGGACGCCGAACGTAAAATGAGGCATTGATGATCAAAGGTGCCGCGCACGGCATTTTCAATCCACTGCGCATAAAAGCGACCGCTGGCGTCAGGCGCATACCATGGCGCACGAAAACGGCTTTGCGCAAATGCGGCGCTGGCTAACTGACGTAATGCGGGAATATCTGTCTCTTGTGCCACTTCTGCGCCGCTATCACTGACATTGTTCACGGGTAGCGCCAAATCAACTTCACCTTCAACCAGGCAGAATCCCAGCTGTTGCAAGGCATCCAGCTCAACAGTATTTGATGCAGTAATTTTGGCCTGTACTCGTGACCACGTCGCTAAAGCGTCTGGCGTCAGGAGTGGCGCATCAGGAGTGAGATGCACGATAGCGCTGTTAACGCCAAAGAAGGCATTTTCCCAGGCTAGTGGTTCAATACTGGCGCGGACGGGCACGGAGTAACTCCAGCAGATATTGGCCGTAGCCAGTTTTCGCTAATGAACTGGCAGCACGCTTCACACCTTCGTCATCGAGCCAGCCGTTACGCCAGGCAATCTCTTCCAGGCAGGCAATCTTAAAGCCCTGGCGTTTTTCCACCGTCTGTACAAAGGTACTGGCTTCAATCAGGCTGTCGTGTGTGCCGGTGTCCAACCAGGCAAATCCGCGCCCGAGCAGTTCAACGGTCAGGTTGCCTGCCTCGAGGTAC
This sequence comes from Escherichia sp. MOD1-EC6300, assembly GCF_002965045.1. Lineage (NCBI taxonomy): Bacteria > Pseudomonadati > Pseudomonadota > Gammaproteobacteria > Enterobacterales > Enterobacteriaceae > Escherichia > Escherichia sp. MOD1-EC6300. The sequence continues at coordinate 77,871 of NZ_PTRH01000014.1, forward strand.
ATCTGGTTGATGGAGGTAATCTCCAGTTCACCACGCTCCGACGGCTTCACCTGCTTTGCGTACTCCACAACTTTACTGTCGTAGAAATAAAGCCCGGTCACCGCCCAGTTTGATTTTGGCTGTTTTGGCTTTTCTTCCAGAGAGATAGCGCGGAAATTGTCGTCAAACTCCACGACGCCAAAGCGTTCTGGATCCATTACCTGATAGCCAAATACCGTCGCCCCTTGCGTGCGCGCCGCAACATGACGCAGCTTCGGACTGAAGCCCTGGCCGAAGAAGATGTTATCGCCCAGCACCAGACAAGATGGTTCACCATTAAGGAAGGTTTCACCGATGATAAATGCCTGCGCAAGACCGTCCGGGCTGGGCTGTTCGGCATATTCCAGCTGGATACCGAACTCACTACCATCGCCCAGCAGGCGCTGGAAATAACCTTTATCTTCCGGCGTGGTGATGATGAGAATTTCGCGGATACCGGCCAGCATCAGCACCGACAGCGGATAGTAAATCATTGGCTTATCGTAAATCGGCAACAATTGCTTCGATACGCCGCGCGTAATCGGATGCAATCGGGTGCCGGAACCGCCCGCCAGGATAATACCTTTCATGTTTGCCTCCGCTGAGAATTAGCCGTTCAGACCTAAACGCTCACCCTGATAGCTGCCGTCCTGCACCTGCTTCCACCAGCTTTCATTAGCCAGATACCACTGCACTGTTTTACGCATTCCACTTTCAAAGGTTTCCTGCGGCAGCCAGCCAAGTTCACGGGCAATTTTCGAAGCATCAATGGCATAGCGTAGGTCATGCCCTGGACGGTCAGCGACAAAGGTAATCAGATCGCGATAGTGCGCCACACCGTACGGTTTATTCGGGGCCAGTTCTTCCAGCAGCTCGCAGATGGTTTCCACAACCTCGAGATTCTTACGCTCGTTGTGACCACCAATATTATAGGTTTCACCGACTTTCCCGGTGGTCACCACGCAATACAGCGCGCGGGCATGATCTTCAACATATAACCAGTCACGGATTTGCTGCCCATTGCCATATACCGGCAGCGGTTTACCCGCCAGCGCGTTGAGGATCATCAGCGGGATCAGTTTTTCCGGAAAGTGGTAAGGACCGTAGTTATTAGAGCAGTTGGTGATTAACGTCGGCAGGCCGTAGGTCCGCAACCAGGCGCGCACCAGATGGTCGCTGCTTGCTTTTGAAGCAGAATAAGGGCTGCTCGGCGAATACGGCGTGGTTTCGGTGAAGAAATCATCTGTGGAATGCAGGTCACCGTATACTTCGTCGGTGGAGATATGATGAAAACGGAACGCCGATTTTTTGTCTTCTGCCAGCGTATTCCAGTAAGCCCGCGCCGCTTCAAGCAGTGTATAAGTCCCGACAATGTTGGTTTCGATAAACGCTGCCGGGCCGTCAATAGAACGGTCAACATGGCTTTCAGCTGCCAGATGCATGACGCAGTCTGGCTGATGTTCTGTGAAAACACGCGCCAGTTCTGCCCGATCGCAGATATCAACTTTCTCAAAGGCAAAGCGATCGCTTTGCGCAACCGGTGCCAGCGACATCAGGTTTCCGGCGTAGGTCAGCTTATCGACCACCACCACCGCATCGCTCGTTTCGTTGATGATATAACGCACCAGCGCCGAGCCAATAAACCCGGCACCGCCTGTTATCAGAATCTTTCTCATTAGCGCCAGACTCCTTTGGCATCGACGACATACTGCTGATGGACGTTGTCGCCATTGATAACTTTGAACTGACTATGATCGACCAACATCACCAGCACATCTGCCGTTGCCAGCGCCTCGTCAAGCTGCGCCAGAGTACAAAGCCCATTCAGTTTGTTCGGCAACTGGTGAATGTTAGGCTCAACAACCAGCGTTTCGCCGCTGTGCCACTGAGCGATCAATTCAGCGATTTCCATCGCCGGACTTTCGCGCAGGTCATCAATATTCGGTTTAAACGCCAGACCAAAACAGGCAATTTTCAGCTCACTGGCGCGTTTATCGGTAGCGGCCAGGCAGTCGGCAACCGCCGCTTTGACCTGATCAATCACCCAGAACGGTTTGTGATCGTTCACTTCACGCGCGGTACGGATAAGCCGCGCCTGCTGCGGATTCTGTGCCACGATAAACCACGGATCAACAGCGATGCAGTGGCCGCCCACGCCTGGGCCAGGCTGAAGAATATTGACGCGTGGGTGGCGATTCGCCAGGCGAATCAGTTCCCAGACGTTAATCCCCTGATCGGCACAAATCAGCGACAATTCATTAGCAAAAGCGATATTCACATCGCGGAAGCTGTTTTCGGTGAGCTTACACATTTCCGCCGTTCGCGAGTTAGTGACGACACACTCACCTTCGAGGAAAATTTTGTACAGTTCGCTGGCACGGGCCGAACAAACCGGCGTCATACCACCAATCACGCGATCGTTTTTAATCAGCTCGACCATAACCTGGCCCGGTAACACGCGTTCCGGGCAGTAAGCAATGTTGACGTCCGCCTGCTCGCCCACCTGCTGTGGGAAAGTCAGGTCCGGACGCATCTCTGCTAACCATTCTGCCATCTTCTCGGTTGACCCCACCGGCGAGGTGGATTCAAGGATCACCAGCGCGCCTTTTTTCAGCACTGGCGCAATGGAGCGAGCAGCCGATTCAACGTAAGCCATATCAGGCTCATGATCGCCTTTAAACGGCGTGGGTACAGCAATCAGCCAGGCATCCGCTTCAACCGGCGTCGTGCTCGCTCGTAAAAAACCGCCTTCTACGGCAGTTTTTACTACGCTCGCCAAATCAGGCTCGACGATATGGATTTCGCCACGATTGATGGTATCAACCGCGTGTTGGTTGATATCAACACCAATCACCTGTTTTTGCCGGGAGGCAAACGCTGCCGCCGTTGGCAGTCCAATGTAACCCAGTCCAATGACAGAAATGGTCGCAAAACTCATAGTGATATCCGATTATTTTTTAACGCTTCCAGAATGCGAGAGCATGCCTGACCATCACCATACGGGTTATGGGCGCGGCTCATGGTTTGATATTCGTTTTCGTCTTTTAAAAGACGCGTCACTTCCTCGACGATTCGCTGCTTATCCGTGCCGACCAGACGTACCGTACCCGCCTTCACTGCTTCCGGACGTTCAGTGGTTTCACGCATCACCAGCACTGGTTTCCCCAGCGAAGGCGCTTCCTCCTGAATGCCACCTGAATCGGTCAAAATCAGCCAGGCGTGGTTCATCAGCCAGACAAACGGTAAATACTCCTGGGGATCGATCAGAATGACATTTTTCACGTGCCCCAGAATGCGATTGACCGGCTCTCTGACATTCGGGTTGAGATGCACCGGATAGACAATCTGAATGTCCTGGTGAGTGGTGGCGATGTCTGCCAGCGCATGGCAGATTTCTTCAAAGCCACGACCAAAACTCTCACGTCTGTGACCGGTCACCAGAATCATTTTTTTATCAGGGTCGATAAACGGATAATTTGCCGCCAGTTCTGAACGCAGCGTATCGCTGCTCATCACCTGGTCACGCACCCATAACAGTGCATCAATAACGGTATTACCGGTAATGAAGATTCGGCTGTCAGCAACGTTTTCACGCAGCAAGTTTTGCCGGGACGTTTCGGTTGGAGAGAAGTGATACATCGCCAGATGCCCGGTCAATGTACGATTTGCCTCTTCCGGCCACGGCGAATAGAGATCGCCCGTGCGCAGACCAGCCTCAACGTGACCAACAGGAATACGCTGATAAAACGCCGCCAGACTGGTTGCCAGCGTCGTCGTCGTATCGCCGTGAACCAGCACGACGTCTGGTTTGAACTCGGCAAGAATAGGTTTTAGCCCTTCCAGAATCCGACAGGTTATCTCTGTCAGACCCTGTCCTGGCTGCATTATGTTGAGATCGTAGTCAGGTACAATGGAAAAGAGTTTCAGCACCTGATCGAGCATCTCCCGATGCTGCGCAGTGACGCAAACTTTAGCCTCAAAAAAAGGATCTTTTGCCAACGCATGCACCAACGGCGCCATCTTGATGGCTTCCGGGCGCGTACCAAATACAGTCAGTACTTTCACATCGATTCTCTTCGAATAAGCGGCGAGCGCCTTTGCGCTCACCGCAGCAGTGTTGCTATTTCGAGCAACGGCGGGTTAATGCGACACCAGCCCCGATCAGCCCCCCGACAATGCCCCACATAATCATCAGGAAGGCACGACGTGGGCTATCGCGTTTTACCGGTTCTTCCGGCGTACGCAAATAGCGATAGGTCTGAAAACGCGGATCCAGGGTTGGACCAACATTCAGGGTGTTTAACATGGCCCGATTCTGATCATAGTCGAGATCAAAGGCCGGACCGACGGCCTGTAAATTTTCCAGTCGCGCCTGGAGCATTGGACGCCCAAGCAGGAACATTTCTGAATCAGGTAGTTCCTCGGCAGGTACATCTGTCGCACTGCGCGAAATATTATGCTGCTCAGCAATTTTCAGCGCCTGTTCAATGCTGTTCATCCGGCGGTCGTAGATGGCTTTCGCCACTTCTTCCTGACGCTTCACCTGAGCTTTCATCTGGATGGTACGCGCCGCCCATGCGCCTTTCAGCTCATCATTCAGATGGCTGGCAGCTCGTTGGCTGGCAAACGCAACATACTGACGTAACAGGTTATTAGCGTCAGGCGCGGTTTCGGCAATCAGCTTAACGCTATCATTGACCGCACGCGTGAAGTCACCGGGAATAAACACGATGTTGTTAATCATTTCATCCAGCAACGCCGCATCGGCTTTGCTGTTCCCGACCATCCGCTGTTTATAATAGTCTGTCTGCAACCAGAAATCGCGGCGGGTATCCCACGAGGCCAGTTGCATAACAAACTCTTTATAGGCTTCATCCATGACCGATGGTTGGTCGGCAGAAGCCATGTTCGAACGGACGTCCAGGTTACGCAAAAATTGCTGCTGCGAGTAGTATCCTCCCAGCATATTCACTGTTGGACGATCGGTAATCGCCGTCGAGCTCCACTCCTGACGAGCAAAAAAAGTATACGCCAGCGCGATTAACGCAAACGCCAGCCCCATGCCAATAATCCACAGCTTCCCAGCCCACAAGGTACGAAACAACCCACGAATATCCAGTTCATTTTCAGCGTCTTCGGCCGGTTTCCCAGGCATTGGTTGTGTCATCACATCCTCATTTATTTGGTTAAATTGGGGCTGCCACCACGATTTCTACGCAGTCTGCGTTTTACGCGCTTAATAAAGCGAGCAACTTTCCAGGCACGCTTAATGCAATATCCATAGAGGAAGAATGCTAGCAAAAAGAGCACCAGCATGACCCATTCCGGGACAAAATGAGAGTATTCTGCCAGCACGCCAATTGAGGCGAGCAGTGCTGCGGCAAGGGTAATCAGCACAAACGCCTGGCGGGAAGTAAACCCGGCACGCATGATCAAATGGTGAATATGCTGACGGTCAGGAGAGAATGGGCTCATGCCTTTACGCAGGCGACGGTACATAATTGCCACCATATCCATTAGCGGAATGGCGATAATCCATAATGCAGTAACCGGGCTTATTGGGTGCGTTTTTCCCTGAGTCGTTTCGAGCAGGATCCAGATAACGGTAAAACCAATCAGCGTACTGCCCGCATCACCCATAAAGACTTTGTAGCGGCGACCCAGGATACCAAGGTTGAGCATGATATAGGGCAGGATGGCGGCGATCATCGCAAAGCACCAGATAGCGAGGCTGGTTTGCCCGTCGAACCACAAAATCATACCGATTGCTGCAAACGAGACGCAGGACAACCCGCCCAGCAAGCCATCAATGCCATCAACCATGTTGAAAGCATTAATTGCCGCCCAGACGGCAAATAGCGTCAGGAAGTAGCCAAACGGTCCGAGCACCATCTCCCAGGAGCCAAAGATATAACCCAGGCTACTGAGATAAAGTTTGCCGAACACCATCATAACAATGCCAACAGCGGCCTGTATGGTGGCACGGATTTTTACGCTGATATCAAAACGGTCATCCAGCGCACCGATGAACACAAGCACACCGGCACAAGCAAGATAGAGAGATGCATGCGGAATATAATAATCGACAATTCCGAACGTGAAGCAAATCCCTGCGTAAACCGAAATACCCCCAACGAGAGGTATCAATCCCTGGTGACGTTTGCGGAAGTTAGGTTTATCCACTAAACCGACTTTTTTTGCTACCTTTCGGGCAAAAAACAGAAACAGTGTCGTGAATAAAAAAATACTGATGAGATCAGTACTCACTGTCAGTAAATTCACAATGCATGCTCTCAGAGAAAATTATTAGCAGAAGTATAACCACGAAGACCTTTATTCAGAAGGGAAAGTCCGTTCCGAACCCACCAGCCCTGTGCAAAAATTAATCATTCGATATGCAAATTGCATAACACACGAGCAAAACCCAGGAATTTTCCTAACATTGCCAGTGCGGCAATAAGATTACAGATATAAAAGCAAAACGCCACGTAAACACGTGGCGTTTTTGGCATAAGACAAATTTATGAGCGCTTCATCATTTCGAAGAAATCGTCATTGGTCTTGGTCATCGCCAGTTTATTAATGAGGAACTCCATGGCATCGATTTCGCCCATCGGGTGAATGATTTTGCGCAGGATCCACATTTTCTGCAGCTCTTCCTGAGTAGTGAGCAGCTCTTCTTTACGGGTACCGGAACGGTTGTAGTCGATTGCCGGGAAGACGCGTTTTTCAGCGATCTTACGAGAGAGGTGCAGTTCCATGTTGCCTGTACCTTTAAACTCTTCGTAGATAACTTCGTCCATCTTGGAACCGGTATCGATAAGCGCGGTAGCGATAATGGTCAGGCTGCCACCCTCTTCCACGTTACGCGCCGCACCGAAGAAGCGTTTCGGACGATGCAGGGCGTTGGCATCCACACCACCAGTCAGCACTTTACCTGACGCCGGAACAACGGTGTTGTAAGCGCGCGCCAAACGAGTGATGGAGTCGAGCAGAATGATAACGTCTTTCTTGTGCTCAACCAGGCGTTTCGCCTTCTCGATCACCATTTCCGCAACCTGAACGTGGCGAGATGCGGGTTCGTCAAAGGTAGAAGCAACAACTTCACCTTTTACCAGTCGCTGCATCTCGGTTACTTCTTCCGGACGTTCGTCGATCAGCAGAACCATCAGCACACAATCCGGGTGGTTGTAAGCAATGCTCTGAGCAATGTTCTGCAGCAGCATGGTTTTACCGGCTTTCGGCGGTGCCACAATCAGACCACGCTGACCACGACCGATAGGTGATGCCAGATCCAGTACGCGAGCGGTTAAATCTTCAGTAGAACCGTTACCACGTTCCATGCGCAGACGAGAGTTTGCGTGCAGCGGGGTTAAGTTCTCAAAGAGGATTTTGTTGCGGGCGTTTTCAGGTTTGTCGAAGTTAACTTCGTTAACTTTCAGCAGCGCAAAATAGCGTTCACCTTCTTTCGGCGGGCGAATCTTACCAGAGATGGTATCACCAGTGCGGAGGTTGAAACGGCGGATTTGGCTAGGAGAAACGTAGATGTCATCAGGACCGGCGAGGTAGGAGCTGTCTGCGGAACGGAGGAAACCAAATCCATCCTGCAATATCTCCAGTACGCCATCACCAAAGATATCTTCGCCACTCTTTGCGTGCTGCTTCAGGATGGCAAAAATAATGTCCTGCTTACGCATACGAGCCAGGTTTTCCAGCCCCATATTTTCGCCGAGAGTGATCAGCTCAGAAACCGGCGTATTCTTTAATTCGGTAAGATTCATAGTGGTGTGAGTTCTTAAACTTGGGGTAAATCTCGAACTTAATGTTGTGAATGGTATGGCAGGATCATCCATGCCTGTTTACGGTCATCGACTCATGTCTTTTCGCTGCCTGGTCACAGGAGAGTACGCAGAACTGAAACGACAAGACGGATTGAGTGACGAGCCAGAAATCTGTTCACTTCGCATTTAAGATAAAACGGGAAGCGTTGGAAATTACAAGATTCAAACTTAATAAGGTATGTTTAATACGAAGTCAACACTAAGTTAGCATGACTCACGCCGGGCGTCCAGTTTTTAGCGACAGGGCACCCGAACATGAAATTCCCTTACGCCAGGTTAGCGTCGAGGAACTCTTTCAACTGACCTTTAGACAGTGCGCCCACTTTGGTTGCCGCCACTTCACCGTTTTTGAACAGCAGCAGAGTCGGGATACCACGGATGCCATATTTCGGCGCAGTGCCAGGGTTTTGATCGATGTTCAGTTTTGCAACGGTCAGTTTGCCCTGATATTCGTCAGCGATTTCATCCAGAATCGGGGCGATCATTTTGCACGGACCGCACCACTCTGCCCAGAAATCAACGAGGATCGCCCCGTCCGCTTTGAGTACATCCGTGTCAAAACTGTCGTCAGTCAGGTGAATAATTTTATCGCTCATATATAACTCCACAGGAATAAGCCTGGCGTGTTGGTTTCGTTGTTGGTGTAACATTAACCAACTAAAGGTTGACTTTATTTCACCGGATACGCTTTCGTAAAGCAATAGTAAGCTGATATTCTACCACACTATGAGCAAAACACATTTAACAGAACAGAAGTTTTCCGACTTCGCCCTGCATCCGAAGGTTGTAGAAGCCCTTGAAAAAAAAGGGTTTCATAACTGTACGCCCATTCAGGCACTGGCCCTTCCGCTGACGCTGGCGGGTCGTGACGTAGCCGGGCAGGCGCAAACCGGTACCGGGAAAACGATGGCGTTTCTTACGTCAACGTTTCATTATCTTCTCTCTCATCCCGCGATTGCCGATCGCAAGGTGAATCAGCCGCGTGCCTTAATTATGGCACCGACGCGTGAACTTGCCGTGCAGATCCACGCCGATGCGGAGCCACTGGCGCAAGCTACCGGCCTGAAGCTGGGTCTGGCTTACGGTGGTGATGGCTACGACAAACAGCTGAAAGTGCTGGAAAGCGGCGTTGACATACTGATTGGCACCACGGGTCGTTTAATTGACTACGCCAAGCAGAACCACATTAACCTCGGTGCCATTCAGGTGGTGGTACTGGACGAAGCCGATCGCATGTACGATCTGGGCTTTATTAAAGATATACGCTGGCTGTTCCGCCGTATGCCGCCTGCAAACCAGCGCCTCAACATGCTGTTCTCCGCCACGCTTTCGTACCGGGTACGCGAACTGGCATTCGAGCAGATGAACAATGCCGAATATATTGAAGTGGAACCGGAACAGAAAACGGGCCACCGTATAAAAGAAGAGCTTTTCTACCCTTCTAACGAAGAAAAAATGCGTTTGCTGCAAACGCTGATTGAAGAAGAATGGCCAGACCGAGCGATTATTTTCGCCAACACCAAACATCGTTGTGAAGAGATCTGGGGCCACCTGGCGGCAGATGGTCATCGTGTCGGTTTGTTGACAGGCGATGTCGCGCAGAAAAAACGTCTGCGTATTCTTGATGAATTTACCCGTGGCGATCTGGATATTCTGGTTGCCACCGACGTTGCCGCGCGTGGTTTGCATATTCCGGCAGTGACGCACGTCTTTAACTACGATTTACCCGATGACTGTGAAGATTACGTTCACCGTATTGGTCGTACAGGTCGCGCAGGCGCAAGCGGTCACTCTATCAGCCTGGCCTGTGAAGAGTATGCATTGAATTTGCCTGCTATTGAGACCTATATTGGTCACTCAATTCCGGTAAGCAAATACAATCCGGACGCATTGATGACCGATCTGCCAAAACCGCTGCGCCTCACACGCCCGCGTACAGGTAATGGTCCGCGTCGTACTGGCGCTCCGCGTAATCGTCGTCGTTCAGGTTAAATAAAAAATGTCATACTCAAAATCATTCAAACTGTATCAAGATGGCAAGAGAATTAATCCCAATGAGCTTACTGTAGTAAGTGATTCGGATGAAAGAACGCAGCCAACGCAGAGACAGATTGAAGGATGAAGAGTATGGGTTCCACCTCGTCATTATATGCAGCCATTGATCTCGGTTCGAATAGTTTTCATATGCTGGTTGTGCGCGAGGTGGCTGGAAGCATCCAGACGCTGACGCGAATTAAACGCAAAGTGCGTCTGGCTGCTGGCCTGAACAGCGAAAATGCCCTGTCTAATGAAGCAATGGAGCGCGGTTGGCAATGTTTGCGCCTGTTTGCTGAACGTCTGCAAGATATCCCTCCCTCACAAATTCGCGTTGTCGCTACGGCGACGTTACGCCTTGCCGTCAATGCCGGTGATTTTATTGCCAAAGCGCAGGAAATCCTCGGTTGTCCGGTACAAGTGATCAGCGGTGAAGAAGAAGCCCGCCTGATTTATCAGGGTGTTGCTCACACCACTGGCGGTGCCGATCAGCGCCTGGTGGTGGATATCGGCGGTGCCAGTACTGAACTGGTAACCGGTACTGGCGCACAAACCACCTCGTTGTTCAGCCTGTCGATGGGCTGCGTCACCTGGCTGGAACGCTATTTTGCCGATCGTAATCTGGGGCAGGAAAATTTTGATGCCGCAGAAAAAGCGGCACGCGAAGTGTTACGTCCGGTTGCCGATGAATTGCGGTATCACGGCTGGAAAGTATGCGTTGGTGCTTCCGGCACTGTGCAGGCCTTACAAGAAATCATGATGGCACAGGGGATGGATGAACGGATTACCCTGGAAAAGTTGCAGCAACTGAAACAACGCGCCATTCATTGTGGTCGACTGGAGGAACTGGAGATCGACGGACTGACGCTGGAACGTGCGTTAGTGTTCCCGAGTGGTCTGGCGATCCTGATAGCCATTTTTACCGAACTGAATATTCAGTGTATGACCCTGGCTGGCGGTGCACTGCGTGAAGGCCTGGTCTACGGCATGTTGCATCTGGCCGTCGAGCAGGATATTCGCAGCCGTACACTGCGTAATATTCAACGCCGCTTTATGATCGATATTGATCAGGCTCAGCGAGTAGCCAAAGTTGCGGCTAACTTCTTCGATCAGGTGGAAAACGAATGGCATCTTGAAGCGATTAGCCGTGATTTGCTCATCAGCGCCTGTCAGCTTCATGAAATCGGTCTGAGCGTTGATTTCAAACAAGCGCCGCAACATGCTGCTTATCTGGTGCGTAATCTGGATCTTCCCGGTTTTACGCCTGCACAGAAAAAATTACTGGCGACGCTACTACTCAACCAGACGAACCCAATAGATCTCTCCTCGTTGCATCAACAAAATGCCGTACCGCCACGCGTCGCAGAACAACTCTGCCGTTTACTACGCCTGGCCATCATTTTTGCCAGCCGTCGCCGTGACGATCTCGTGCCAGAGATGACATTAAAGGCCAACCATGAACTGTTGACCTTGACGCTTCCGCAAGGTTGGCTAACCCAACATCCGCTGGGTAAAGAGATTATTGATCAGGAAAGCCAGTGGCAAAGCTATGTTCACTGGCCGTTGGAAGTACATTAAAGAATAATATGCCGGATGCGATGCTCGCGCATCTTACCCGGCCTTGATTATTTCCCTCGTTTTGCTGCCATCATCGCCTTCAGATTTGCCAGATGGTTTTGGCCTTTCTGCATTCGTTCTTCGGCGCTGACAACTTTGCGCTCCTGTTCCCAAACCAAATCATCCTGCGGCAGCTCCAGCAGGAAGCGACTCGGCTCCGGGCGCACCAGTTCGCCGTACTGACGGCGTTCTTTACACAGCGTAAAGGTCAATTCCTTCTGGGCGCGGGTGATGCCAACATAGGCCAGCCGACGCTCCTCATCGATATTGTCTTCATCGATGCTGCTCTGGTGGGGCAAAAATCCTTCTTCCATACCGACCATGTAGACATAGGGAAACTCCAGCCCTTTTGACGCGTGCAGAGTCATCAGTTGTACCTGATCCAGCTCTTCCTCGCTCTCGCCGCGCTCCATCATGTCTCGCAGAGTAAAGCGCGTCACCACCTGAGTGAGCGTCATCGGCTCATCCAGTTCACTGCCTTCCAGCATCTCCGTCATCCAGCTAAACAGTTGGTTGACGTTCTTCATGCGCATTTCGGCAGCTTTCGGGCTGGGCGATGTTTCATACAGCCAGGATTCATAATCCATGCCGTGGATCAGATCGCGTACTGCGGCAATCGGCTCCCGCTCCGCCAGGCGCTGGATTTCCGCCAGCCAGTGAGTGAAGCGGGTCAATGCTTCATAACCACGTCCACTAAGCGTCTGACTCAGGCCCATATCAAAACTGGCGGTAAACATACTTTTATTGCGCGTCATCGCCCACTCGCCCAGCTTTTTCAGCGTCGCCGGACCAATCTCTCTCTTCGGCGTGTTAACGATACGCAGGAACGCACTATCATCGTCCGGGTTAGTCAGCACACGCAGATAAGCCAGCAAATCCTTGATTTCCGGGCGAGAGAAGAATGAAGTACCGCCAGATATTTTGTACGGGATGCGGTTTTGCATCAGGAATTTTTCAAACACCCGCGACTGATGGTTACCACGATAAAGAATGGCGTAATCTTTGTACTGCGTTTTATTGACGAAGTGATGGGCGATCAATTCACCGGTGACGCGCTCGGCCTCATGTTCCTCGTTATTCGCGCTTAAAACTTTTAGCTCTGTGCCGTAACCCAGTTCAGAAAAAAGACGCTTTTCAAAGACGTGCGGGTTATTGGCGATAAGGATGTTCGCCGCTTTCAGAATACGCCCGGAAGAGCGATAGTTCTGTTCGAGTTTAATCACCTTCAGCGCCGGAAAATCCTGGCTCAACAGCACCAGGTTTTGCGGACGTGCGCCGCGCCAGGAGTAGATCGACTGGTCGTCATCGCCAACTACGGTAAAGCGCGCGCGGCTGCCCACCAGCAGTTTCACCAGTTCATACTGGCTGGTGTTGGTGTCCTGATACTCATCCACCAGCAGGTAGCGAATTTTGTTCTGCCAGCGCTCGCGGACTTCTTCATTGCGTTGCAGCAGTAACGTCGGCAATAAAATCAGATCGTCGAAGTCGAGAACGTTGCACGCTTTCAGGTGTGAATCATACAGCCCATAACAATGGGCAAAAATACGGTCCCGCTCGCCCTTTGCTTCTGCCGCCGCCTGCGCCGGTGTTTTGAGATCGTTCTTCCAATTGGAGATGGTCGAAATCAGCTGTTGCAGAAGAACTTTGTCATCTTCAATCAGCCCCTCGGTCAGTTCTTTGAGCAACGCCAGTTGATCGGTATCGTCAAACAGTGAAAAGTTCGCTTTCATCCCAAGCGCCGCATACTCCCGTTTGATGATATCCAGCCCTAATGTATGGAAGGTGGAGATCATCAGCCCGCGCGCCTCTTTACGCCCCAGCGTCTGCCCGACACGCTCTTTCATCTCGCGCGCCGCCTTATTGGTAAAGGTCACCGCCGCGATATGTCGCGCCTGATAACCGCAACCGCGGATCAGATGGGCGATTTTATTGGTGATAACACGAGTTTTACCGGAACCCGCGCCCGCCAGCACCAGGCAGGGGCCGGTAACGAATTCGACAGCTTGTTGTTGGCCGGGGTTTAGACGCATAGGTGTATTGCTCAATCTTCGAACGGGGGGAGGATTGTAGCAGAATCGCATTTGAATGTGACCGAGTGAAAACCGCTAACCGGATGGCTGCGGATGTTTAAATCAGAGAGGGAAGGCCGAAACCAGAGTTCATCATGAATCCATTAGACTTAGAAAATATCGGGTCGTAACGTTGTGTTATTACTTTTTCAGAGTTTACTAAGGAGAGGTTTACTCGTGGCGATTAATTTCAGCCCTAAGGTTGGTGAAATACTGGAATGCAACTTTGGTAACTATTCTGTTAGCCAGAATGGACAGTTCAGCACGACGTATTACGATGGCCGCATTCCACCTGAGATGATAAAAAATAGGTTGGTTGTCGTGCTCAACGGAAAAATTAATGGCAACGCATGTATCGTCATTCCATTATCAACCACTCGCGACCATGACAAGTTAAATCGTGGAATGCATGTTGAAATAGCCAGTAATGTTATCAATGACCTGCAATTCTTTGATCAGCAGATACGTTGGGCTAAAGCCGACCTGGTACAACAAGTCAGTCGAAACCGATTAAACAGAGCAAGGACTTATCGGGGGTATCTTAATCAATGTTTGCCACATGAGTTGGTTGCAGACATACAGAGGGCAGTCATCAAGTCAATCAATGCCATATCGCTCATAAATTGACAATAAAATCACCATCCCCGATAATGACTCTGTAGCCCATAGAGGCCCTAAGTTTTCTCCCCCTTGAGGGACCTGCGAAGCCCGGATTTTCCGGGCTTTTGCCATATATGTCCCCCCTCCCTGACTGACAATTTTTAATTCAAGGCACGATCATGGCAAAAACAGCAGCAGCACTGCATATCCTTGTAAAAGAAGAGAAACTGGCTCTGGAACTTCTCGAGCAGATTAAGAATGGTGCCGATTTCGGCAAGCTGGCGAAGAAACACTCCATCTGCCCGTCAGGCAAACGCGGCGGTGATTTAGGTGAATTCCGCCAGGGCCAGATGGTTCCGGCGTTCGATAAAGTGGTGTTCTCTTGTCCGGTACTGGAGCCGACTGGTCCGCTGCATACCCAGTTCGGGTATCACATCATCAAGGTGCTGTACCGTAACTAACAGCAAGGCCTTCTCCGGGAGAAGGCCTTGAACTCTGAATCGCTATTAACCCGCAACAGCAATGCGTTTCATATCTGTCATATAGCCGCGCAGTTTCTTACCAACCTGCTCAATTGCATGGCTGCGAATTGCTTCATTTACATCACGCAGCTGCGCGTTATCTACCGCACCTTCCGGAATAGCTTTACCTAAGTCGCCCGGTTGCAGCTCTGCCATAAACGGTTTCAGCAACGGCACACAAGCGTAAGAGAACAGGTAGTTACCGTACTCGGCGGTATCAGAGATAACCACGTTCATTTCGTACAGACGCTTACGGGCGATGGTGTTGGCAATCAGCGGCAGTTCGTGCAGTGATTCATAGTAAGCAGACTCTTCGATGATGCCGGAATCAACCATGGTTTCGAATGCCAGCTCAACGCCTGCTTTTACCATCGCGATCATCAGTACGCCTTTATCGAAGTACTCCTGCTCGCCGATTTTGCCTTCATACTGCGGCGCGGTTTCGAACGCGGTTTTGCCGGTCTCTTCACGCCAGGTCAGCAGTTTCTTATCGTCGTTGGCCCAGTCAGCCATCATGCCGGAAGAGAATTCGCCGGAGATGATGTCATCCATATGTTTCTGGAACAGCGGTGCCATAATCTCTTTCAGCTGTTCTGACAGCGCATAAGCACGCAGTTTCGCCGGGTTAGAGAGACGGTCCATCATCAGGGTGATGCCGCCCTGCTTCAGGGCTTCGGTGATGGTTTCCCAACCGAACTGAATCAGTTTTTCTGCATATGCCGGGTCGGTGCCTTCTTCCACCAGCTTGTCGAAGCACAGCAGAGAGCCAGCCTGCAACATACCGCACAGAATGGTTTGCTCGCCCATCAGGTCAGATTTCACTTCCGCAACAAAGGACGATTCCAGCACGCCAGCACGGTGACCACCAGTTGCTGCCGCCCATGCTTTAGCGATCGCCATGCCTTCGCCTTTCGGATCGTTTTCCGGGTGAACGGCAATCAGCGTCGGTACGCCAAACCCACGTTTGTACTCTTCACGCACTTCAGTGCCAGGGCATTTCGGCGCAACCATTACTACGGTGATGTCTTTACGGATCTGCTCGCCCACTTCGACGATGTTGAAACCATGTGAGTAACCCAGCGCCGCGCCGTCTTTCATCAGTGGCTGTACGGTGCGCACCACGTCGGAGTGCTGTTTGTCTGGCGTCAGGTTAACCACCAGATCTGCCTGCGGGATCAGCTCTTCGTAAGTACCCACTTTAAAACCGTTTTCGGTCGCTTTACGCCAGGATGCGCGCTTCTCAGCGATAGCTTCTTTACGCAGGGCATAAGAGATATCCAGACCAGAATCACGCATGTTCAGGCCCTGGTTCAGACCCTGCGCACCACAACCGACGATGACCACTTTTTTACCCTGAAGGTAGCTCGCGCCATCGGCGAATTCGTCGCGGCCCATAAAGCGACATTTGCCCAGCTGTGCCAGCTGCTGGCGCAGGTTCAGTGTATTAAAGTAGTTAGCCATGGTGATTCCTCGTGATGTTGTGCTTCTTATTGTTCGGTTCGCGTTTGCGAGATTGAATTCACTATATGACAGGAAATTTATTGCGGAAATTGATATATTCACAACGTCACATTGCAATTTTTGCAACATCAACATTGAGGGCTGCGCCATTGGATTTACGCGATCTGAAAACCTTCCTGCATCTGGCGGAAAGCCGCCATTTTGGCCGCAGCGCGCGGGCGATGCACGTTAGTCCATCCACGCTTTCCCGACAGATTCAGCGCCTGGAAGAAGATCTCGGTCAGCCGCTGTTTGTGCGCGATAACCGTACGGTGACGCTGACCGAAGCGGGCGAAGAACTGCGCGTTTTCGCCCAGCAAACACTGTTGCAGTATCAGCAATTGCGCCACACCATCGACCAGCAAGGACCGTCGCTCTCTGGCGAATTACATATCTTCTGCTCGGTGACCGCTGCCTACAGCCATCTGCCGCCGATTCTTGACAGATTCCGCGCGGAACACCCGTCAGTGGAGATCAAACTCACTACCGGTGATGCGGCGGATGCGATGGAAAAAGTGGTGACAGGGGAAGCGGATCTGGCGATTGCCGGGAAGCCGGAGACGCTGCCCGGTGCGGTGGCGTTTTCGATGCTGGAGAATCTGGCAGTGGTGCTGATCGCGCCTGCCCTACCGTGCCCGGTGCGTAATCAGGTTTCGGTAGAGAAGCCGGACTGGTCTACAGTGCCGTTTATCATGGCAGATCAGGGGCCGGTGCGCCGCCGCATTGAGTTGTGGTTCCGACGCAATAAAATCAGTAACCCGATGATTTACGCCACGGTTGGCGGGCATGAAGCGATGGTTTCGATGGTGGCGCTCGGCTGCGGCGTGGCATTGTTGCCGGAAGTGGTGCTGGAAAACAGCCCGGAACCGGTGCGTAACCGCGTGATGATTCTGGAGCGTAGCGATGAGAAAACGCCGTTTGAGCTGGGCGTTTGTGCACAAAAAAAGCGGCTGCATGAGCCGCTGATTGAGGCTTTCTGGAAGATTTTACCGAACCATTAACCCGCCAAAAAGAACCTGAACGCCGGGTTATGGGTTTCGTCGTGGCAATCGTAGCCCAGCTCATTCAGCCGGGTTTCGAAATCCGGTTCGTGGTCGCCAAGCTCGAACGCCGCCAGTACGCGCCCGTAGTCGGTGCCGTGGCTGCGATAATGGAAAAGCGAAATGTTCCAGTGGGTACCTAGCGTGTTGAGGAAGCGCAGCAGCGCACCCGGTGATTCCGGGAATTCGAAGCTGTAGAGACGTTCCTGCAACGGATGCGATGGACGCCCGCCAACCATATAGCGCACGTGTAGCTTCGCCATTTCGTCGTCGGAGAGATCAACCACGCTGTAGCCGCCATCGTTGAGCATCTGCAAAATTTCTCTTCGCTCTTCGAGCCCGCGGCTTAAGCGCACGCCGACGAAAATGCAGGCGTTTTTCGCATCGGCAAAGCGGTAGTTGAACTCGGTGACCGAACGCCCGCCAAGCAACTGGCAGAACTTCAGGAAGCTGCCCTTCTCTTCCGGGATGGTCACCGCCAGCAGCGCTTCACGTTGTTCGCCCAGTTCGCAGCGTTCCGAGACGTAGCGCAGGCCGTGGAAGTTCACGTTAGCACCGGAAAGAATATGCGCCAGCCGTTCACCGCGAATGTTGTGCTGAGCGATATATTTTTTCATCCCTGCCAGCGCCAGCGCGCCGGAAGGTTCCGCCACTGCGCGCACATCTTCGAATAAATCCTTCATCGCCGCACAGATCGCATCACTATCGACGGTGATGATGTCGTCGAGATACTCCTGGCATAAACGGAATGTTTCGTCGCCAATGCGTTTTACCGCTACGCCTTCAGCAAATAGCCCCACGCGCGGCAGATCAACCGGATGACCCGCATCCAGCGCCGCTTTCAGGCAGGCGGAGTCTTCCGCTTCAACGGCGATCACTTTGATTTGCGGCATCAGCTGTTTGATCAGCACCGCCACACCCGCCGCCAGGCCGCCGCCGCCGACCGGCACAAATACGCGATCGAGATGAGCGTCCTGCTGGAGCAGCTCCAGCGCCAGCGTGCCTTGCCCAGCGATCACCATCGGGTGGTCGAACGGTGGCACCCAGGTGAAGCCCTGCTGCTGTGACAGTTCGATCGCTTTCGCTTTTGCTTCGTCAAAGTTCGCGCCATGAAGCAACACTTCGCCGCCAAAGCCGCGTACCGCATCAACTTTGATATCGGCGGTGGCGGTTGGCATGACGATCAGCGCCTTCACGCCTAACCGTGCGGAAGAAAACGCGACGCCCTGCGCGTGATTACCCGCCGAGGCAGTGATCACGCCATGCGCTTTTTGTTCTTCCGTCAGGCCCGCCATCATGGCGTATGCACCGCGCAGCTTAAAGCTGTGTACCGGCTGGCGATCTTCGCGCTTCACCAGAATCACGTTATCAAGACGCGACGAGAGCTTTTCCATTTTTTGTAGCGGCGTGACCTGCGCCGCCTCGTAAACCGGTGCACGTAGCACCGCTCTTAAATATTCGGCGCCTTCCGGAGCACCAGACAGGGGTTGTGAGTCTGCCATCATTAACCCCCCAGTTTCGATTTATCGCGCACCGCGCCTTTGTCGGCGCTGGTTGCCAGGCTGGCGTAGGCGCGCAGGGCAAAGGAAACCTGACGTTCACGGTTTTTCGGCGTCCAGGCTTTGTCGCCACGGGCTTCCTGCGCTTCACGACGGGCCGCCAGTTCGGCATCGCTTACCTGTAACTGAATGCCACGGTTCGGAATGTCGATAGCGATCAGGTCACCATCTTCAATCAGGCCA
Organism: Escherichia sp. MOD1-EC6300; assembly: GCF_002965045.1. NCBI lineage: Bacteria > Pseudomonadati > Pseudomonadota > Gammaproteobacteria > Enterobacterales > Enterobacteriaceae > Escherichia > Escherichia sp. MOD1-EC6300. The sequence continues at coordinate 96,853 of NZ_PTRH01000014.1, forward strand.
ATGCTGCCGCCGCTTGCCGCTTCCGGCGAGACGTGGCCGATGGAAAGACCAGAGGTGCCGCCGGAGAAGCGTCCATCGGTGATCAGCGCACAGGCTTTGCCGAGCCCCATTGATTTCAGGAAGCTGGTTGGGTAGAGCATTTCCTGCATGCCAGGGCCGCCTTTCGGGCCTTCATAGCGGATCACCACCACATCGCCCGCGACAACTTTACCACCGAGGATCGCGTCTACCGCGTCGTCCTGGCTTTCGTACACTTTCGCCGGGCCGGTGAATTTTAGGATGCTGTCATCGACGCCTGCGGTTTTAACGATGCAGCCGTTTTCTGCGAAATTACCGTAGAGCACCGCCAGACCGCCGTCTTTGCTGTAGGCGTGTTCCAGCGAGCGGATACAGCCATTGGAGCGATCGTCGTCCAGCGTATCCCAGCGGCAATCCTGCGAGAATGCCTGTGTAGTACGAATGCCCGCAGGGCCAGCGCGGAACATATTTTTTACCGCATCATCCTGGGTCACGACGATGTCGTATTGCTCAAGGGTTTGCGGCAACGTCAGGCCAAGTACGTTTTTCACATCACGGTTCAGTAACCCCGCGCGATCCAGTTCGCCGAGAATACCGATAACACCACCAGCACGGTGAACATCTTCCATATGGTATTTCTGGGTGCTCGGCGCGACTTTACACAGCTGCGGTACTTTGCGGGAGAGCTTATCGATATCACTCATGGTGAAGTCGATTTCCGCTTCCTGTGCCGCCGCCAGCAGGTGAAGTACGGTGTTAGTCGATCCGCCCATCGCGATATCCAGCGTCATGGCGTTTTCAAACGCCGCCTTACTGGCGATGTTACGCGGCAGTGCGCTTTCATCATCCTGTTCGTAGTAACGTTTGGTCAATTCAACAATGCGTTTACCGGCATTGAGGAACAACTGCTTACGGTCAGCGTGGGTTGCCAGCAGCGAGCCGTTGCCCGGCTGCGACAGACCCAGAGCTTCGGTCAGGCAGTTCATCGAGTTAGCGGTGAACATCCCGGAGCAGGAACCGCAGGTTGGGCATGCGGAACGTTCAACCTGATCGCTCTGGGAGTCAGAGACTTTCGGGTCTGCGCCCTGGATCATCGCATCAACCAGATCAAGTTTGATGATCTGATCGGACAGTTTGGTTTTCCCGGCCTCCATCGGGCCGCCGGAAACAAAGATCACCGGAATATTCAGGCGCAGGGAAGCCATCAGCATCCCCGGGGTGATTTTGTCGCAGTTAGAGATGCAGACCATGGCGTCGGCGCAGTGGGCATTGACCATATACTCAACGGAATCAGCGATCAGTTCGCGAGATGGCAGTGAATAAAGCATCCCCCCGTGGCCCATAGCGATCCCATCATCCACCGCAATGGTATTGAACTCTTTGGCAACGCCGCCAGCCGCTTCAATTTGTTCGGCGACCAGTTTACCGAGATCGCGCAGATGAACGTGACCCGGTACAAATTGGGTGAACGAGTTCACAACCGCGATAATCGGCTTACCGAAATCGGCGTCGGTCATTCCGGTGGCGCGCCACAGCGCACGAGCACCCGCCATATTACGACCATGAGTGGTGGTGGCGGAACGGTACTTAGGCATACTTTATTTACTCCCAGTGTCTGTCTCGTAAATGGGACGGTGCGTGCCGTCCCATTTTTTGTATTTATTGATTAACTTGATCTAACCAGCCCCATTTATCTTCGGTTTCACCAGTGAAGAGGCCGAAGAAGGCTTGCTGGATGCGTTTGGTAACCGGGCCACAACGGCCTTCGCCTACCTGGATACCATCTACACTGCGCACTGGCGTGATTTCAGCTGCTGTACCAGACATAAACACTTCATCCGCCAGGTACAGTGATTCGCGCGACAGCACCTGCTCACGCACTTCAATTCCCAGTTCTTTCGCCAGTTTGATGATGGCGTCACGGGTAATCCCCGGCAGCGCGGATGAGGTGAACGGTGGGGTAAACAGCACACCGTCTTTCACTTCAAACAGGTTTTCGCCCGCACCTTCAGAGATATAACCATTCACGTCCAGCGCGATACCTTCCTGATAACCGTGGCGGCGCGCTTCGCTACCCACCAGCAGAGAAGAGAGGTAGTTACCACCGGCTTTTGCCGCGGTTGGGATGGTGTTTGGCGCTGCGCGGTTCCAGGAGGAAACCATTGCATCGATCCCCTGCTCCAGCGCTTCTGCACCCAGATACGCTCCCCACGGGAAAGCGGCGATAATCACGTCGGTTGAGTATCCCGCTGGCGGGTTTACGCCCATGCCAACATCACCGACGAAGATCAGCGGACGGATATAGGCGCTGGTGAGATTGTTTTTGCGGATCACGTCACGACACGCTTCCATCAGCTCATCAATGCTCTGCGAAACCGGGAAGCGATAGATTTTGGCGGAGTCATGCAGACGCTGCATATGCTCACGATGGCGGAATACAACTGGTCCTTTGTGCGAATCATAGCAACGGATACCTTCAAAAACTGAGGTACCATAGTGCAGCGCGTGCGACATCACATGCACCTTCGCGTCTTCCCAGCGAACCATTTCCCCATTGAACCAAATGTAATCAGCTTTCTTCGTGGTCATTTTTATATTCCTTTTGCGCTCAGGCGCGGATTTGTTGTGATGTGGTTGTGCTCTGGCAGATGGCAACGTGTGCGACGTCCACCAGTTTATTTAACTGACTAAACAGTAAGTCGACCGACCGTGGGCTGGCAACGGTCAATTCGATATTTATATTTTGTGCATCGCTGGCGGCGGCCATATTCATTGAGCAGACGTGGAAACCACGATGACGCACCACGCGTAAAACACGTTCTAAGGTTTCCGGATTGAAGCGAGCCGATACATTGACCTGATGTTGCATCATGATAATTTCTCCAACATTTCTGAATTACTGGCGCCAGGCGGCACCAGCGGCCAGACGTTCTCAAGTTCGTCGATTGAGACATGAAGCAGGTATGGCCCATCACTGTTCAGCATGGTGTCGAGTGCCGCTTCAACCTGGTCTTTACGGGTGATGTGTTGGCCAGGGATGCCGAAGGCGCTGGCTAACATGAGGAAATCGGGATTATCGGTAAGGGTGGTTTCGCTATATCGTTCCTGGAAAAACAGTTGCTGCCATTGTCGAACCATCCCTAACCGTTGGTTATCGAGTAAGACGATTTTCAACGGTAACTGCTTGCGTTTTACGGTGCCCAGCTCTTGCACATTCATCATGAAAGAGCCGTCACCGGAGATACAGACGACGGTATCGTTCGGTCGCGCAACTTGCGCACCAACCGCTGCCGGTAAACCAAACCCCATGGTGCCTAATCCGCTTGAAGTGATGAAATTTTCCGGGCGAGTGTGGACGATGTGCTGCGCGGCCCACATCTGGTGCTGCCCTACATCTGTGGTTACTACACAATCTTCAGGTTTACGATCCGACAGTTGTTTTAACAACAACGGCGCGTAGATAGCATCACCGGGATGGTTGTAACGCCATGCATGTTCATCACGCAGCTGCGCGCAGTGTTGCTGCCAGTCATTGATATTCAACGGCTGTCGTAATGCCGGTAACAGAGCATTTAAATCACCCTGCAATGCCACATGCGCCTGACGCAGCTTGTTCATTTCTGCCGGGTCAATATCCATATGGATAACGCTGGCGTGTGGTGCGAAGGTGTTCAGTTTGCCAGTTACCCGGTCATCAAAACGTGCACCCACGGCGATCAACAAGTCACATTCCTGCACCGCAAAGTTCGCCGCTTTGGTGCCGTGCATCCCCAGCATGCCCAGATAGTACGGATAATCCGCATCAACTGCGCCAAGTCCTTTCAGCGTGCAGGTGGCAGGCATTTTTGTGGCAGAGAGAAATTCTCGTAATGCAGGAACTGCCTGCGCCATACCCACGCCACCGCCAACGTACAGCATCGGTTTTTGCGCTTTTGCCAACATCTGGCGCGCTTGCTCGACTTCGGCATGTGGGAAAGTCACTTCGTTTTCAACGGTGGTGAACCAGGGTTCCAGATCGCCGCTAGCTAACTGGATATCTTTTGGGATATCGACCAAAACCGGACCGGGACGACCTGAGCTGGCGACGTCAAACGCTTCGGCCATGATACGCGGTAACTCTTCCAGTGATTGCACCAGGAAACTGTGCTTGGTGCAGGCTAACGACAACCCCAGAATATCCACCTCCTGAAATGCGTCAGTGCCGATAAACGGTGCGGATACCTGACCGGTGATAGCAACAACGGGGATGGAATCTAACAGCGCGTCCGCAAGCCCGGTTATCAGGTTGGTTGCGCCCGGACCAGATGTGGCGATACATACGCCAGTTTTGCCGGTAGCACGGGCATAACCGATAGCCGCCATTGCCGCGCCCTGCTCATGCCGGCACAGCAAGTGCTCCACGCCGCCGTCATACAATGCATCGTAAACCGGCATAATTGCGCCACCCGGATAACCGAAAACGGTATTCACACCTTGTGCCCGCAACGCATGTACCACCCACTGTGCGCCATTCATAGTTAGTTCCCCGTCCTGAATCTTGAGAAACAGAATTTTGTGCTGTTATTCATTGTCTGCTCCTCGGTTATGTTTTTAAGGTCAAAAAAAACCCCCGGACCTTTCGGTGCGGGGGTCTTAGTTCGTTAAGGCTTGATCTCTAAGCCTTTCCTCGTCCAAGTGCAGCCCCGCACGGTGGGATAATAATCACCACCACGCTAATCACGACCAGGCTAATCACTCGTAGAAGGGCTGTCATTTTGTCTTTTCTTGCATCTTGTTCGAAGGAATGCCTAAAGAGTTACCATAGATTTTGCGAATAGCACAAGATATTTTTTGGCCGATTTTTATGATGCCTTTAATAATTTCAATAGAAATTGTTGTTTTTTAAAAAGAAAACAGTGAGTGAAAAAAATTCAATTTCAGTATGAATGTTGTTCCCTTCCTCGTAGTTAATCCTTTGTCCACTGCATTTTTGCGAGCATCGTTCCACCGCCAGAACAACTCAACTTCACTTGCACAAATAAACAGGAATCAGCCACTAAAATTCACGAATTAGCGGGCTACAGCAGCGATATCTTATGCACATAATGGCGACTCAAGGAGGGCTTATGTCACTGTCAATTGTTCATACCCGCGCAGCCCTGGGAGTAAATGCGCCCCCAATCACTGTTGAGGTACATATCAGTAAAGGTCTACCCGGCTTAACGATGGTGGGCTTACCAGAAACAACGGTAAAAGAAGCTCGCGATCGCGTGCGCAGCGCCATTATCAATAGCGGATATGAATATCCGGCGAAAAAAATCACCATCAACCTTGCTCCAGCCGATCTGCCAAAAGAAGGGGGACGATATGATTTGCCTATCGCTATTGCGTTACTGACGGCCTCAGAACAGCTTACAGCCAATAAGTTAGATGAATATGAATTAGTCGGAGAACTGGCGCTTACAGGCGCTCTGCGTGGCGTTCCCGGCGCAATCTCCAGTGCAACTGAAGCTATTAAGTCGGGCAGAAAAATTATCGTCGCGAAAGATAACGAAGATGAAGTGGGGCTAATTAACGGTGAAGGATGCCTGATAGCCGATCATCTGCAGGCTGTCTGTGCGTTTCTGGAAGGTAAGCACGCTCTCGAACGCCCGAAACCAACTGATGCAGTATCCCGGGCGCTACAACATGATCTCAGTGATGTTGTCGGTCAGGAGCAAGGAAAGCGAGGACTGGAAATTACCGCCGCTGGCGGACACAACCTTTTACTGATTGGACCGCCGGGAACAGGTAAAACAATGCTCGCCAGCCGTATTAATGGCCTGTTGCCAGATTTAAGCAATGAAGAGGCACTGGAGAGCGCTGCGATATTAAGTCTGGTAAATGCTGAATCAGTACAAAAACAATGGCGGCAGCGCCCGTTCCGCTCACCTCATCACAGTGCGTCGTTAACTGCGATGGTGGGCGGTGGTGCAATTCCAGGGCCTGGTGAAATTTCGCTGGCGCATAACGGCGTGCTTTTTCTTGATGAGTTACCTGAATTTGAACGGCGTACACTGGATGCCTTGCGAGAGCCGATTGAATCCGGGCAGATCCATCTTTCACGCACGCGAGCAAAAATAACCTATCCAGCCCGTTTCCAGCTTGTCGCGGCGATGAATCCCAGCCCTACCGGACATTATCAGGGAAACCATAACCGCTGCACACCAGAGCAAACGCTGCGTTATCTCAACCGACTCTCTGGTCCCTTTCTCGACCGCTTCGATCTCTCACTGGAGATCCCATTACCGCCACCCGGCATTTTGAGTAAAACGGTAGTGCCGGGAGAAAGCAGCGCCACCGTTAAACAACGCGTAATGGCCGCCAGAGAGCGCCAATTTAAGCGGCAGAATAAACTGAATGCCTGGCTGGATAGTCCGGAAATACGCCAATTCTGCAAGCTTGAGAGCGAAGATGCGCAGTGGCTGGAAGAAACGCTGCTTCATCTGGGGTTATCGATTCGTGCCTGGCAGCGGTTACTTAAAGTTGCACGAACCATTGCTGATATTGATCAGTCTGACATTATTACACGTCAGCATTTGCAAGAGGCTGTTAGCTATCGTGCTATCGACCGCTTGCTCATCCATTTGCAAAAACTGCTGACATAAAAAAAGGGCATTTCGCCCTTTTTATTAATCGTCGGAATCGGTGTAGTCTTCAGCACCTTCAACCTGCGGTTTACCGCCGGAAAGGGTGTGAAAACGTTTTGGACGCTTGATACGCGTCATATACTTGGACCACACGCGTTCTGCTTCTGTCACTGGCTCACGTTCGCCACGGCATACTGCTACGAAGAGTTTCTCTTCCTCGGTAACCGGCTCGCGTTTGCCGAGATCCAGCTCATTGAAGGCATAACCATGACGCTCAAGCAGTTGTGCCTCTTTGATGGTGAAATCACCATGACGAGAGAATCCACGTGGATAATGTTTATTGTCGAAATATCGATTAGTCGTCGTAAAGCTTTCCGCCATCCTGCACGCTCCTAATTCTTTGACCGAGCTAGTTATGGCGCGGAGTATTAGTTACGCTTGACAGAGTGTAAAACAAAACATTTAAATCATAACGACAAATAATTTTGCGGAGAGCACTGTGGATACGGAATTGTTAAAAACTTTCCTGGAAGTTAGCCGAACGCGTCACTTTGGTCGAGCGGCTGAATCGCTCTATCTGACCCAGTCAGCAGTGAGCTTTCGAATCAGACAACTGGAAAATCAACTGGGTGTGAACCTTTTCACCCGCCACAGAAACAATATCCGTTTAACCGCTGCCGGTGAAAAGCTACTGCCCTATGCAGAAACGCTCATGAGTACCTGGCAGGCCGCCCGTAAGGAGGTGGCGCATACCTCACGACATAATGAGTTTTCTATCGGTGCCAGCGCCTCGTTGTGGGAATGTATGCTTAATCAGTGGTTGGGACGCTTGTATCAAAACCAGGATGCCCATACAGGTTTACAGTTCGAAGCGCGAATTGCCCAACGGCAGTCTCTGGTAAAACAGCTGCATGAACGCCAGCTTGATCTTCTTATTACTACTGAAGCGCCCAAAATGGACGAATTTAGCAGTCAGTTGCTGGGGTATTTCACTTTAGCGCTTTATACCAGTGCCCCTTCCAAACTTAAGGGAGATCTTAACTATCTGCGACTGGAATGGGGGCCAGATTTTCAACAACATGAGGCAGGTTTGATCGGTGCTGACGAAGTTCCCATTCTGACAACGAGTTCAGCTGAACTGGCACAGCAACAGATTGCGATGCTTAATGGTTGCACCTGGCTACCAGTCAGCTGGGCGCGTAAAAAAGGCGGCCTACATACCGTTGTCGATAGCACAACACTTTCACGGCCGCTTTATGCTATATGGCTGCAAAATAGCGATAAAAATGCGTTGATTCGTGATCTATTGAAAATTAACGTGCTGGATGAAGTGTATTAATCAAAATGACTGGCAAGGATGCCGGTGGAAGGATTTACTTCGGAGAGGGTTGTTACAGATAAAAAAAATCCTTAGCTTTCGCTAAGGATGATTTCTGGCAGGGGCGGAGAGACTCGAACTCCCAACACCCGGTTTTGGAGACCGGTGCTCTACCAATTGAACTACGCCCCTAATTAGGGTGGCGGAACGGACGGGACTCGAACCCGCGACCCCCTGCGTGACAGGCAGGTATTCTAACCGACTGAACTACCGCTCCACCGAATTCTTTTACAACCACCGGTTTTATGACCGGCTTACTGCTTAATTTGATGCCTGGCAGTTCCCTACTCTCGCATGGGGAGACCCCACACTACCATCGGCGCTACGGCGTTTCACTTCTGAGTTCGGCATGGGGTCAGGTGGGACCACCGCGCTAAGGCCGCCAGGCAAATTCTGTTTCATCAGACCGCTTCTGCGTTCTGATTTAATCTGTATCAGGCTGAAAATCTTCTCTCAATCCGCCAAAACATCTTCGGCGTTGTAAGGTTAAGCCTCACGGTTCATTAGTACCGGTTAGCTCAACGCATCGCTGCGCTTACACACCCGG
>NZ_PTRH01000015.1:0-101139 GCF_002965045.1 Escherichia sp. MOD1-EC6300
GTTGCGGGGGCCGGATTTGAACCGACGACCTTCGGGTTATGAGCCCGACGAGCTACCAGGCTGCTCCACCCCGCGTCCGTGGATGCGCACTATACTCCGCTCGCGTTTTCATGCAACCTTTTTTTTACCCAGATCACGGATTTGGTATGATTTTGAGCAAAAACAAATCACTAAAGCCTGTTTTTTGTGCAAAATTTGCGTCAGGGAGAGGCTGCTCATTTCATTAAACGCAGCGGTTTGTTATCTTCATTGCGCCTTATTTTTTAAACTGAAGAAGAGAACAATGAAAGGACGTTGGGTAAAGTACCTTCTTATGGGCACGGTTGTGGCAATGCTTGCCGCCTGCTCTTCCAAACCAACCGATCGCGGACAGCAATATAAAGACGGGAAATTTACCCAGCCTTTCTCTCTGGTAAACCAGCCAGATGCCGTTGGCGCGCCAATTAACGCCGGTGATTTTGCCGAGCAAATTAACCATATCCGTACTTCGTCACCGCGTCTGTATGGCAACCAGAGTAATGTTTATAATGCGGTGCAGGAGTGGCTACGCGCAGGCGGTGATACCCGCAATATGCGTCAGTTCGGCATTGACGCCTGGCAGATGGAAGGTGCCGACAACTATGGCAACGTGCAGTTTACGGGCTATTACACGCCTGTCATTCAGGCGCGCCATACCCGTCAGGGCGAGTTCCAGTATCCTATTTACCGTATGCCGCCAAAACGTGGTCGTCTGCCGTCTCGTGCGGAGATCTACGCGGGAGCATTGAGCGATAAATACATCCTCGCTTACAGCAACTCTCTGATGGATAACTTCATTATGGATGTGCAGGGTAGCGGGTATATCGATTTTGGTGATGGCAGTCCGCTTAACTTCTTCAGCTATGCCGGAAAGAATGGTCATGCCTATCGCAGTATTGGTAAGGTGCTGATTGACCGTGGCGAAGTGAAAAAAGAAGATATGTCGATGCAGGCGATTCGTCACTGGGGTGAAACACACAGTGAAGCCGAGGTTCGCGAGCTGCTGGAACAGAACCCGTCTTTCGTCTTCTTTAAACCGCAATCTTTTGCTCCGGTGAAAGGGGCAAGTGCGGTGCCGCTGGTTGGTCGCGCTTCAGTTGCGTCCGATCGTTCCATTATCCCGCCTGGTACAACCTTACTGGCAGAAGTGCCGCTGCTGGATAATAACGGCAAATTTAACGGTCAGTACGAACTGCGGCTGATGGTGGCGCTGGATGTCGGTGGTGCAATCAAAGGCCAACACTTCGATATTTATCAAGGTATCGGGCCGGAAGCCGGACACCGCGCAGGTTGGTACAACCACTATGGACGTGTTTGGGTGCTGAAAACCGCCCCGGGCGCAGGTAACGTCTTTAGCGGCTGATGTGTTATTCTGTATACCGTTTTGACGGATACGACAGGGTGAGGGATAACCTCGCCCTTTTTAATTCTGAGGTGCTATGTCTGTGGTAATTAGTGATGCATGGCGTCAGCGTTTTGGTGGCACTGCGCGTCTGTATGGTGAAAAAGCGTTGCAACTGTTTGCTGATGCGCATATTTGTGTGGTCGGTATCGGTGGCGTTGGTTCCTGGGCGGCGGAAGCGCTGGCGCGCACGGGTATTGGCGCAATCACACTTATCGATATGGATGATGTGTGCGTCACTAATACCAATCGGCAAATTCACGCGCTGCGAGATAACGTCGGGCTGGCCAAAGCGGAAGTCATGGCCGAACGTATTCGCCAGATTAACCCGGAGTGCCGTGTAACGGTGGTGGATGACTTCGTGACGCCGGATAACGTAGCGCAATATATGAGTGCCGGTTATTCGTACGTGATTGATGCCATTGATAGTGTGCGACCCAAAGCGGCGCTGATTGCTTATTGTCGGCGCAACAAAATCCCTCTGGTCACGACTGGTGGTGCTGGTGGGCAGATTGATCCGACGCAGATTCAGGTTACCGATCTGGCGAAAACGATTCAGGACCCGCTGGCGGCGAAGTTGCGCGAGCGCCTGAAAAGCGATTTTGGCGTAGTGAAAAACAGCAAAGGTAAGCTCGGCGTGGATTGCGTGTTCTCTACCGAAGCGCTGGTGTACCCGCAGTCAGACGGTACGGTGTGCGCGATGAAAGCCACGGCAGAAGGGCCGAAGCGGATGGATTGTGCATCTGGATTTGGTGCGGCGACGATGGTGACCGCCACCTTTGGTTTTGTTGCGGTTTCTCATGCGTTGAAGAAGATGATGGCGAAAGCGGCGCGTCAGGGGTAAACAATCAGGTCGGATGCGACGCGAACGTCTTATCCGACCTGGTTTTGTGCTTAACCCTGCTTTGCCGCCGCGATAATCGCCTCGCTTAACGCATTCAACCCCTGACTGCGAGAGGCGCTAAGTTGCGCACGCAATCCCAGCTCATCAAACAATGCCAGCGGCGACTGTGCTTGCAATTCGGCGGCGGTTTTCCCCTCAACGGCAGTCAACAACACCGCCAGCAGGCCGCGCACAATGCGTCCTTCGCTGTCGCCAAAGAAATGCATCGTGCCGTTTTCAGCCACGGTATATCCCAGCCAGACGCGGTTTTCGCATCCGGCGATCTCTTTAGCCTGCGCTTTTAACTCGTCTGGCAAAGCTGGAAGCTGTTTCCCCAACATAATTAGCTGACGATATTTGTCTTCCCATTGAGTCAACGGCGCGAAAGTTTCGTGTAACGTCTTTACGGTAACGGTTGTGCCGAACGGATGTCCGGCGTATTGCGGGTTCGTCATTAATCCACCAATAATTCCAGCGCACGGTCAACGGCATTCACCAGCGCATCTACATCACTCTTTGTATTATATGGCGCAAAAGAGGCGCGCAGTGTGCCGGTTACGCCTAATTCTGCCAGTAGCGGCTGAGCGCAATGCTGCCCGGCCCGCAGGGCAATGCCGTACTCTGCCAACAGCGTCACCATATCGCTGTGATGAACGCCAGCAAAATCAAAGGCCAGCAGGCTGGAATCCTGGCAGCGGAATGAACGAAAGCCTGGACGTTTCGCCAGCGCTTCTTCTGCCAGCGTTGCTAAGCTACGGCTCCAGCTTTCGGCCTGGTTGATATCATAATCTGCCAGCCATTCCAGCGCCGCGCTTAATCCTATGACACCAGCGACATTTGGCGTTCCAGCTTCCAGTTTCCACGGCGCAGATTGAGTCGTGAAGCCGTCAAAACTCACTTCGTGAACCATTTTGCCGCCGCCCAGCCAGGGCGACATCGCTTCCAGCAGTTCTGATTTGCCATACAGCACGCCGATACCTGTCGGGCCATACAGTTTGTGACCTGAAAAAGCATAGAAATCAATATCCAGTTGCTGAACATCCGCGGGGAAATGCACCGCCCCCTGAGCACCATCAACCATCACCACCATCCCGGCTGAATGAGCAAAGGTAATCGCTCGCGCCAGATCCGGGCAACCGCCAGTAACGTTCGACATCTGACCCAACGCCAGAATCCGACTATGGGGAGTAATCAGTTCAGGCAACAAATCGATATCTGGCAACCGCTGCGCATTAAGCGGCAATTTCAGCACTTTGGCTCCGGTTTGTTGGGCGACCATCAGCCAGGGGACGAGGTTGGCGTGATGCTCTGCCACACTGACAATAATTTCATCGCCCGGTTGCAGACGCGGACGCGCATAGCATTGCGCCACCATGTTGATGGATTCAGTGGTGCCACGCGTCCAGACGATAGTTTTGTCATCTGGTGCATTCAGTAATTGCGCCACTTTTTCCCGTGCAGCTTCGTAACGCGCGGTCAGGCGTTGGGCCTCGGCAAACTGGCTACGATGGACGTTTCCGGCGCTCAGGCTGTAAAACTGTCGGGTTGCTTCAACCACGGCTTCAGGTTTAAGCGCGGTCGCGGCACTGTCGAGATAGACGCCCGCATCCTGTAGCGCGGGAAACTGGGCGCGAAATTGCGCGGGATTAAAAACGTTCATGGTACTCCTCGGCTTGATGCACCGATCGTGACGCAAAATTCACTTTGATACAAGGAGAGTGCTAACCATCAGAATTATCTGGATATCCTGGCGAAGCCGCGTAAGTAACATATGCTAAATAGTGTTAGGCGTTAATTTTAGCCTGTTAATCAATACTATTAAGATTTATTAATCGCTTTAAGGAGAAGATGATGAAAAAGACTGCCGCAATTATTTCTGCCTGTATGCTGACTTTTGCCCTGAGCGCCTGTTCCGGTTCGAACTATGTGATGCACACCAATGACGGACGTACCATCGTCTCTGACGGCAAACCACAGACTGATAACGATACCGGTATGATTTCGTATAAAGACGCTAATGGCAACAAACAGCAGATCAACCGTACCGACGTGAAAGAGATGGTCGAACTGGATCAGTAATTCGCGATCGCAAGGTAAAAAAAAGCACCGCAATTAGGCGGTGCTACATTAATCACTATGGACAGACAGGGTAAATGTACAGGAAGTGAAAAAAGGTAGCTTTGCTACCATGGTCTGAATCGCAGACCAATTGCAAACACAACAACACAACATCACAACCGTAAGCCAAAAGTTCACCAGAACACGCATTCCGATAAAACTTTTCGTTCCGGCTCAGGAAGTGCCGCCACTATAGGTATTTGCTGGTAGAAGCTCAACGGACAATTTATAATGGCTCAGATTAAAAAAACTAATAGGTTACACAGAGTGATCTAATTGTTAAATTCATTTAACATCAAAGTTTAAAAGCCATGTCTAAACGATTACCACCGCTAAATGCCTTACGAGTTTTTGATGCCGCAGCACGCCATTTAAGTTTCACTCGCGCAGCAGAAGAGCTTTTTGTGACTCAGGCCGCAGTAAGTCATCAAATCAAGTCTCTTGAGGATTTTCTGGGGCTAAAACTGTTCCGCCGCCGTAATCGTTCACTCCTGCTGACCGAGGAAGGGCAAAGCTATTTCCTCGATATCAAAGAGATATTTTCGCAATTAACCGAAGCGACACGTAAACTCCAGGCCCGTAGCGCCAAGGGGGCGTTGACGGTCAGTTTACTCCCCAGTTTCGCCATTCATTGGTTGGTTCCACGACTTTCCAGCTTTAATTCAGCTTATCCGGGAATTGACGTTCGAATCCAGGCGGTTGATCGTCAGGAAGATAAGCTGGCGGATGATGTTGATGTGGCGATATTTTATGGTCGGGGCAACTGGCCGGGGCTACGGGTGGAAAAACTGTACGCCGAATATTTATTGCCGGTGTGTTCGCCGCTACTGCTGACTGGCGAAAAACCCTTGAAGACCCCGGAAGATCTGGCTAAACATACGTTATTACATGATGCGTCTCGCCGTGACTGGCAGACATATACTCGCCAATTGGGGTTAAATCATATCAACGTTCAGCAAGGACCAATATTTAGTCATAGCGCCATGGTGCTGCAAGCGGCTATCCACGGGCAGGGAGTGGCGCTGGCAAATAACGTGATGGCGCAATCTGAAATCGAGGCCGGACGTCTTGTTTGCCCGTTTAATGATGTTCTGGTCAGTAAAAATGCTTTTTATCTGGTTTGTCATGACAGTCAGGCAGAACTGGGTAAAATAGCCGCCTTTCGTCAATGGATCCTGGCGAAAGCCGCTGCTGAACAAGAAAAATTCCGCTTTCGTTATGAACAATAATTTACGTAGGGTACGACCATGACCAGCCGTTTTATGCTGATTTTTGCCGCCATTAGCGGCTTCATTTTTGTGGCTCTGGGCGCTTTTGGCGCGCATGTGTTAAGTAAAACCATGGGTGCCGTTGAGATGGGCTGGATCCAGACCGGCCTCGAATACCAGGCGTTCCATACGCTGGCGATCTTAGGTCTGGCGGTGGCAATGCAGCGTCGCATCAGTATCTGGTTTTACTGGAGTAGCGTTTTCCTTGCGTTAGGCACGGTGCTGTTCAGCGGCAGCCTTTATTGCCTGGCGCTGTCCCATCTGCGTTTGTGGGCATTTGTCACACCGGTTGGCGGCGTGAGCTTCCTCGCGGGCTGGGCGTTAATGTTAGTTGGTGCTATCCGTTTAAAGCGCAAGGGCGTAAGTCATGAATAAGGTTGTATTGCTGTGCCGTCCGGGCTTTGAAAAAGAGTGCGCCGCAGAAATTACCGATAAAGCCGGCCAGCGGGAAATTTTCGGTTTTGCCCGCGTGAAAGAGAATGCGGGTTATGTCATTTATGAATGTTATCAACCTGATGATGGCGATAAGTTAATCCGTGAGCTGCCGTTCAGTTCATTAATTTTTGCCCGCCAGTGGTTTGTGGTCGGGGAACTCCTGCAGCATTTGCCGCCAGAAGATCGTATTACCCCCATTGTCGGCATGTTACAGGGCGTAGTAGAGAAGGGCGGTGAACTGCGTGTTGAAGTTGCCGATACCAACGAAAGCAAAGAGTTGCTGAAATTCTGCCGTAAATTCACCGTGCCGCTACGCGCTGCCTTGCGCGATGCCGGGGTGCTGGCGAACTATGAAACGCCGAAGCGTCCGGTTGTGCATGTATTCTTTATTGCACCAGGTTGCTGCTATACCGGTTACTCATACAGCAACAATAATTCGCCGTTCTATATGGGCATTCCGCGCCTGAAATTTCCGGCAGATGCGCCGAGTCGTTCCACGCTCAAACTGGAAGAGGCATTTCATGTGTTTATTCCGGCGGATGAGTGGGATGAACGTCTGGCGAACGGGATGTGGGCGGTGGATTTAGGCGCTTGCCCAGGCGGCTGGACCTACCAACTGGTGAAGCGCAACATGTGGGTTTATTCCGTCGACAACGGCCCGATGGCGCAAAGTCTGATGGATACCGGACAGGTGACGTGGCTGCGGGAAGACGGTTTCAAATTCCGTCCGACACGCAGCAATATCTCCTGGATGGTATGCGATATGGTTGAAAAACCGGCGAAAGTTGCGGCATTGATGGCGCAGTGGCTGGTTAATGGCTGGTGCCGTGAAACAATCTTCAACCTCAAACTGCCGATGAAAAAACGCTACGAAGAAGTGTCACATAATCTGGCGTATATTCAGGCACAGCTTGATGAACATGGCATAAATGCTCAGATTCAGGCGCGACAGTTGTATCACGATCGTGAAGAAGTGACGGTGCACGTCCGCCGTATCTGGGCTGCGGTGGGTGGTCGTCGCGACGAGCGATAACAGGCAAGGCCGGGGCGTCGTCTCCGGCCTGCTACCCTTTCCGTCAGGCTGTTACCAAAGAAGCCGCAACCTGGCGCTCATCAGAAATAATGTGCGTGACCTCATCCAGATGCCCGATGCGGGCTTCCCCTGAACGATTAAATTTACTTTTATCAATCAATAACAACGATTGCGCGGCACGTTTTAATAGCATCGATTTGTAATCAGCGTTGATGGCATTGGAGTCCCACAGTGCACCGCTGCTATCGATCCCTTCACAAGAAAAAATAAACAGATCGATTTCCAGCGATTTAAGTTGGGAAATCAGCGAGGGATTGACGTAACAGCCATATTTGCGCTCAAGTGTGCCGCCGGAACTGATCAGTTGAATGCGTTCACGTTTACCGAGTTCATGGCAAATCGGATGGCTATTGGTGAAGACCTGAATGTCGATGTCAGGCAACTGGCGTGCCAGATACCAGCAAGTTGAACTGGCGTCTAAGGCTATCACCATCCCTTCTTCAATCCACGCGAGCGCTTCGCGCGCGATATCTGCTTTATGCGCATAATGGCTTTTCAGCCGGATGTGAAAGGGATCGCCACTGTCTTGATTTTGACGGTGGATATATTTAGCGCGCCCATGATTGCGCAGAATTTTACCCTGCGTCTGTAATTCATTGAGATCGCGACGAATGGTTTCTTTACTGACCTTTAGCTGTTCAGAGAGAGCTTCCGTGGTCAGGCTGGTATGGTTCAGCAGCAGGTCGACTATCGCTTGCTGGCGTGCCGCTTTCATATTTTTCACCCCATCATTCGATAACCGCCCGCGTCATGCGGGCGTACCGGTATGAGATTACGGTGTTACCCCTTTTTTTAAAAGAATATTCCCGTACTTCGCTCGTTCGCCTGTGATAACGATCGCAAAGGCTTTTTGCGCCCGCTCATAAAACGCAAAACGATTGATGCGGATGATGTCAGGACAGGGGGCTTGTAGTGAAAGCGCATTACGATAACGTCGTTCTACTTCAGGATCGAGAGTGTCACCTTCTACCGCCGCCATCATCACCAGCGGCGGTGCATAACTGTCCAGTTCAAATAACGGGATAATCGCCTGGAGTAAGTCGCTCACCAACAGGCCATCAGCACGGATCACCTGCGGTCCCATCGAATGGGCGGGAAAGTGAGCATCGGAAAAAATAATTTCATCTCCATGTCCCATCTCTGCCAGCACTTTCAATAGTTCGGGAGAAATTAACGGCGAAATTGTTTTCAGCATTTCACACTTCCTCTATAAATTCAGGTTCAGTTTGTGGGTAGAAATAACGGTACTGATAATGAATCTGCGCGCGAGCTTCTTCCGGGCTGTTAAATTCCCCTACGCCATACCAACCGAACAGCGCAGCTCCTGCGACGGTCGTTTCGGCGTCGTCGAGAACTTTTACCGGAATATCAAGCATATTGGCTTTAATCTGATTCCACAATGTGTTGCGACTTCCTCCACCTACTAACAATAATTCAGAGGCTTTAAAGTGCCCGATTTTTTCCAGCATCTGTAGATTGCGCTGTAATTGCGCGGTTAACCCTTCCAGCGCCGCGCGATAGAAATGTCCGCGCGTGGTATTGAGCGTCACTCCTTGCCAGCCAGCGTTCTGACACGACAATAAATCACACTGCATTTTCACGCCATCCGCGCCAGGCGCGATCAGACGAGCCTCTTCAATCAACATTTGCCAGGGCGTTTCAGTAGTCCAGAACAGTTTTCTCACCCATTCCAGCACGCCGGATGCCAGCCATTGCATACCGGGGTTATACAATCCTGCCTGGCTATCCAGTTCGCAGGTGGAACCGGCGTACTGACTTAGCAGTGAAGTATCAACCTGCGTACTGCGGACCATTAAAATTTCCCAGGTACCGGAAGAGAGCACGGGTTCATTTTGTTCGGCACCAGCACCAAAAAGGGCGAACTGGGTATCATGACCTGCAGAAATTACCGGTATGCCAACGGGTAAGCCGAGCATTGCTGCGGCGCTGTTCTGTAGCGTACCAATCTGTTCACCCGCTTCCACCAGACGAGGGAAGAGTCGGCGTGGAATACCGGTGGCTTGTAAAATTTGCGGACTGAAATCGCGTTGCTGGATATCCAGCATCTGGCTGGTTCCGGCCATCGTGATATCAGTAGTGAATTCGCCGGTTAAACGGTGGTTAATCAGCGACGAAATAAAGAGCCAGGCGTGCGCGCGTTCCAGCAGTTGTGGATGATTTTCTTTCAACCACACCAATTTATATAACGTATTGAAACTAAAGGCTCCGACGCCAGAAATAGCCTGCAACTGCTGTGCGGAGATCAACCGTTCAATATTGTCCATTACCGCTGCTGTTCGCGGACATTTCCAGCTAATGATCGGATAGAGCAAATCGCCTTGCTTATCTACCAGAGCGCCATCCACACCAAAGGTGGTGACGGCGATACCGCGGATGTGGCATTCAGTCAGTTCACTATTGATTTGCCGACAGCAATCAGCAAAGCGTTGCAAAATGGCGTCTAAAGACCACTGGTGCCAGGTGTTGTTTTCCATCGCGATATCGCTGGCATTAGGCGTTGAGGCGCGGGCAACAATTTTTCCCTGCCGATTAACCGCGATGGCCCTGACATTGGTTGCGCCACAGTCGAGTACCAGGATAACTTCTTGTTTCATAATCGCTCCTGCAATATAGCCGGATAACATTGTTTATCCGGCTAACCACTCTTGCTTGTTCAGGCCCGGTAGCCGGAGCGACCGGGCATCACATCAGGGAGTAATGTATTAACGCTTGTACAACGGACCGTAGTTCTGGCAAGCGCGGTAATCCTGGCCTTCAATATCCATGCCGTGCGCAGCCCAGGCAGAAGGACGATACACTTTGGTCTCTTCAACGTTGTGCATACATACCGGGATACGCAGCATGGAGGCGAGAGTGATAAAGTCTGCGCCAACGTGGCCGATGGTCAGAACCCCATGGTTAGCGCCCCAGTTCGCCATTACCGAGTACACATCCGTAAACGGCCCTTTACCGGTGAGGCGCGGTGCAAACCAGGTGGTTGGCCAGGTTGAGTTGGTGCGTTTGTTGAGGATGTCATGCACATCCTTCGGTAACTCAACGCTCCAGCCTTCCGCGATTTGCAGTACCGGTCCCAGGCCTTTGATGATGTTGACACGGGTCATGGTGAACGGGACACCGCCTTCAGTAAGGAAGCGGGAAGAGTAACCACCGCCACGGAAATATTCGTGGATAGCCGGGCACCATTCGGTCGCGGCGAGGCAAGCGTCAGCCTCTTGCTGAGAGATTTCCCAGTGCGGCTTCATCGTCGGTTTACCTTCGCTGTCGCGTTGTTTACAGGATCCGTCCAGCGCAGCAGAACCGGAGTTGATCAAGTGGATGATGCCGTGTTCTGCCAGTCCGTCCAGTTTATGCCCCGTTACTCGCTCAATTGCTTCTGGTGACCAGTAGGTACGCACATCGGCAAATACCTGAGCGGTACCGGTGAGCTGGTGGCCCATTAGCATTGCCACGCCGTTAAGACTGTCGTTTTCGGTCGCCACGACGAAGGGTTCACGCACGCCATTCCAGTCAAATGAACTGTTAAGGATCGCTTCGGCGGTGTCGCCATTGGGATATTGATCGGTCCAGTGACGTTGTCCCTGGAAGCCCGCAGCGATGGCGTTGTAGCCAAGTGATTCTTCCACGCGACCAATATCGGCCAGTTTGCTGTTGCCTTGCATCATGTCGCGGATACACATCGCCATCAGTAAACTTTCGCGTAGAACTGCGCGGCTTTGCTCGGCATTGCGTTGATACTGTTTGTTATTTTCATCTTCGCCATAGCGGAAGTTTTTATCAGCCCAGGCCAGCGCCATTTCCAGTTCTGCTTCGTCGTAAATCTTCTGATCAATACGGCGACGCAGTTCGGTCATATCCACCGCCTGGACTTTCATTCCCAGCCAGGATTCAAAGAAGTTGTGGTCAACGATGGAACCGGCGATCCCCATCGAAACGCCGCCCAGCGACAGATAGCTTTTACCTTTCATACTGGCGACTGCCAAACCGGCGCGGGCAAAGCGCAGCAGTTTTTCTTCAACGTCGGCAGGAATCGATGTGTCATCGGCATCCTGAACGTCATGACCGTAAATGGAGAATGCCGGGATGCCTTTCTGGCTGTGAGCTGCCAGAGCCGCTGCCAGGTAAACAGCGCCGGGACGTTCAGTGCCGTTAAAGCCCCAAATGGCTTTCGGGCGGGTAGGGTCCATGTCAATGGTTTCACTGCCATAGCACCAGCAAGGCGTTACCGTAATGGTGAGGCCTACATTCTGGCTGCTGAATTTTTCTTCGCAAGCAGCAGCTTCAGCCATACCCGCGATACAGGTATCGGAAATGACACACTCGACGGCAGCTCCGCAGGCATGGCGCAGTTTCTCGGTCAGCAGTGCGGCCGTAGCTTTCGCCATATTCATTGTTTGTTCTTCAAGCGACTCACGAACACCCATGCGACGACCGTCAATAACCGGGCGGATACCAATTTTCGGTAACGTATTAATTTTCATCAGGATTCCTCATCTCGCTTTATTGGCGCTCTGCTAAGGCGGAGAAAGGAAACCACCGAAGCAGTAGTATTGGTCATTATTTGCTAACTCGAGTTAGCTTAGGTTTGTAGGCTTTTTATGCACAACTTTTTTGTTGTTGAAATGTGAGGGGCTTCACGAGAAGTGGTTAAAATACGATCTCTGTCAAATTATTATTTAGCGGGATAAAAATAAATTTTACGTATAATCAAATGGTTATTAGATTTTAATGGTTATGCATCACAGTTTTAACTCAAATGATTTGGCTAATTTGTATACCTAAAATAGCTTTAAAAGGCGATCGCTAACTCGAGTTAGCAAAATGCGAAGAATAGATTGATACGATGAATATTTATTCAAAGGTTATTCGTATCACAGTGGAGATGGCTTTAGTAGCGACGTTTATGCCGTACTTCACATTTTCAGTTTCTGATTATTGAGGAAAGCTGCAATGTCCGAAACATTTTTGCAAATGAAGCATATCACCAAACGCTTTCCTGGAGTGTTGGCGCTTAATGACGTGCAATTTACCCTACGCCGGGGCGAGGTTCATGCATTATTAGGTGAAAATGGTGCAGGAAAATCTACATTAATGAAAATTTTGTCGGGGGTTTATCAACCTGATGAAGGCGAAATAATTTTTGAAGATAAATTAGTCTCATTTTCTGATCCGTTAAGTGCGCAAAACGTAGGTATTACTATTATTCACCAGGAATTTAATTTATTTCCCGAGCTTACAGTAGAAGAAAATATTTTTATCGGCAGGGAGTTTTGTAAAAAAAATCGCTGGCGTCTGGATGAGAAACAGCAACGCAAGGCGACGATTGAAATTTTGCAAAAATTAAATTTGGCGATCAAACCAGATACTCTGGTTGCCGACCTTACGGTAGCTCAACAACAGATGGTAGAAATTGCCAAGGCCATTTCGGTTAACGCCAGGATTCTCATTATGGATGAACCTACTGCGGCGTTAACAGAAACTGAAATTGAAAGCTTATTTCGCGTCACCCGGTTATTGAAAGAACAGGGGACCGGCATTGTGTATATATCCCACCGTCTGGAAGAGTTGGCGCTAATTGCCGACCGCGCGACTGTAATGCGTGATGGTCAGTACATCAGCACAGTAGATTATGAGTGCGTAAAAATCAGCGATCTGATTGCCATGATGGTTGGTCGCGATTTAGGGAATATCTATCCCCGCCGCGAGGCCATACAGCAGCGGATGCCGGTTCTGGAGGTCAACGGACTGACGCGCAAAGGCGTACTGAACGATATTAATTTTACGCTTTATCGTGGCGAGATCCTCGGCTTTGCCGGACTGATGGGGGCAGGTCGTACTGAACTTGCGCGTGCGATTTTTGGTGCGGACTCCATTGACAGCGGAACGCTAAAGTTAAATGGTAAGGAAACCGTTATTAAAGATATTTCGGATGCTATTCAGCAGGGAATTAGTTACCTGACGGAAGACCGAAAAAAAGAAGGGTTGGCACTGAATTTATCTGTTGAACGAAATATTATGTTAGGAAATTACCCTGAGTATTCCGATCGTTTTGGGAATGTCGATTCGCGTCGTTGCCAACAAACCAGTGAGGAACAGGTAAAAGCGTTAAGGATTAAAACGCCAAATCTTGAACAGGCTGCATTAAATCTAAGTGGAGGAAATCAGCAGAAAATTATAATTGCACGTTGGGTGTGTAAAGATACTGATATTTTAATCTTCGATGAACCCACTCGCGGCATTGATGTTGGCGCCAAACTGGAAATCTATGAGTTAATGAATCGCCTGGTGGCAAAAGGGAAATCAATCATCATGATCTCCTCTGAATTGCCGGAGGTGTTAGGAATGTGCGACCGTATTTTAGTGATGCGCAGTGGTCGAATTACTGGCGAACTTAGCGCAAATGAAGCGACACAAGAAAAAATCATGCAATACGCGACGTTAGAGGATTAAATTATGACTATCTCTGTAACCTCTCCAGACAGCAATAATAAGAAAATAAAGATAAATAAAGAACTTTTGATGCGCCTTGCGCCTCTTTTTAGCTTAATTATATTAGTGCTGTTTTTTAGTTTCAGCTCTCCCTTTTTCTTTAATACCGAAAATATCATGACGATTGCTCTGCAAACGTCGGTTATCGGCATTATGGCCATTGGGGTAACTTTCGTCATTATTACCGCGGGCATCGATCTTTCATTGGGTTCCGTGGTGGCTTTTTCTGGTGTCGCCGTGGGGATTTGCGCCACACTGGGCCTGCCGCTGCCAGTGTGTATTATTGCCGGTGTTTTAGCCGGTGGAATGTGCGGCTATGTGAATGGTTTGTTGGTCACTAAAATGACTATTCCACCGTTTATCGCTACCTTGGGCCTGATGATGTCCGTCAGAGGTATCAATATGGTGATGACCGACGGGCGCGCCATCTATTTTGCCGATTACCCGATGTTCAAAACGCTCGCTCAGGGACGCTTGTTTGATGTGCTGCCTTATCCTGTTTTCTACCTGGTCATTGTGGCGCTTGTCGGCGCTTACATCCTGAAGAAAACGGTTATTGGTCGCTATGTCTATGCCGTAGGCAGTAATGAAGTTGCTGCTCATCTTTCTGGTATTAAAGTTCAGCGCGTGAAAATTTTCGTCTATGCCTTCTGTGGTTTATTAACCGGGATTGCGGGTGTCATTCTCGCTTCTCGTCTCAACTCCGGACAACCGACGGTGGGTGTGGGTTATGAGCTGGAAGCTATTGCTGCGGTAGTGATCGGCGGAACCAGCTTAATGGGCGGTATTGGCACTATTGGCGGCACAATCATTGGCGCTTTCATTATGAGTGTACTGAAAAATGGCCTCAATTTAATGGGGGTCTCTCAGTTCTGGCAAATGGTCGCGATGGGCGTAGTTGTGGTCGCTGCCGTTTACCTCGATACATTACGCAAAAAGATTCGTTGACTTAGGCTCCCTGTTTTATCGGGAAACAACTGCCCTGACGTTAAGGGTGATTCACTCAGAACGGAGTACAACAATGAAAACCAGGCATTTTATCTATGCGTTATCTCTGCTGGCTTGCGTAAGTTCCAGCGCACTGGCGAAGGATTTAAATCTTCCGGTTGTTAGTAAAGGTTTCCAACATGAATTCTGGCAAACCGTAAAAATGGGGACTGAAGCTGCGGCTAAAGAGTTGGGGGATAAAACCAGCTATGTTGGCCCGGCTGATGAAACGCAAATAGCCGAGCAAATTCAGTTAGTCGAAAATGCGATGGCGCAGAAACCGAATGGCTTGCTTCTGGCAGCCCTCGACGCGAATGCGCTCGCCCCACTGGTAGAAACGGCAAATTCACGCGGTATCAAAGTGGTGACCTTTGATTCAGGCATCAATTCAGACATTCCGGTGAGTTTTGTCGCCACCAATAACCGTAAAGCAGGTGCTCAGGCAGCTGATGCCTTAGCTGCGCAGGTAAATAATAAAGGGAAAGTTGGGATTATCGCGCACGTTGCAGGAACATCTTCCGCTATTGAACGCTCGGAAGGCTTCATGGAGCGTATGAAAGAAAAATATCCTGACATTAAAGTCTTACCCGTTCAGTACAGCGATGGTGACCCGCAAAAAGCGATGGATAAAACTATCGATATGATTCAGGCCAATCCCGATCTTGCTGGGATCTATGGCACCAATGAAGGTTCAACGCTCGGGGTGGCGAATGCCATTGATAGCCAGAATCTGAAAGGTAAGGTGAAGGTCATTGGTTTTGATAGTACGGAAGCGATTATTAACTTCCTGAAGAACGGGGTCATTCAGGGCTTTGTTGTTCAGGATGCATACCAGATTGGCTATCAAGGGATCAAAACGTTGAACGCGGCCCTTTCGGGGCAAGCCGTTGAAAAAGAGATCGATATTCCCGTGAAATTTGTTAATGCCGAGAATATTAACACGCCAGAAATCGACAAACTCCTGCACCCATTCGGTAAGAAATAAAAAAATTGGGGATGAATTCTCATCCCCGTTATCTCCAGCGTCAGGGAGGCTTTATGCACAACGGTTATTTTCTCGGTGTCGATGTCGGATCGGCCAGTGTCAGGGCAGGCGTTTACAGTGCCAGTGGCCACAGGCTGGCATTCGCTACTGCGCCCGTCTCCCAGTTTCGCCCTGGCGGCGAGCGTGTCGAACAGTCTTCGGCAGAGATCTGGCAACAAGTTTGTAAAACGGTGAAAGAGGCGACAGCTTTGGCAGGCATCCCCATTTCCGCAATTCGCTCACTGGGTTTTGACGCTACCTGCTCGCTGGTTGTTCTTGATGAACAAGGCCAGGGTTTAGCGGTTTCGTCCGGTGGATCTGCGAATCACGACATTATTATGTGGATGGATCATCGTGCAACTGTCGAGACGGCGCAGATTAACGCAACGAAGGATCCCGTATTGCGCTACGTTGGCGGCGAAGTGAGCGTCGAGATGGAGTTACCAAAGTTACGTTGGTTGAAGACGCATCTACCGCAAACCTGGCAGGCCGCTCATCGCTTTTTCGATCTGGCGGATTTTCTGGTCTGGAAAGCAACAGGGCGAGACGTCGCGGGATTGTGCACGCTAACGTGTAAATGGAATTATCTGGCTCATGAACAACGCTTTAGCCATAGCTTACTGGAATCGGTAGACCTGACCGACATGCTCGAAAGAATTCCCGCCGAAATTCTTCCGCCTGGTGCTGCCGTGGGAACTTTAACTGCCACAGCTGCTGAAGAATTAGGATTAACGACCAATGTTATCGTGGCCAGTGGTTTGATTGATGCCCATGCCGGTGGCATGGCGCTGGCTGGCGCGCAGCCATCAGGAACGCTGGCATTGATAAGCGGAACGTCGAATTGCCACATGTTGTGCAGTGAAAAAGAAATATTCACCCCTGGCGTCTGGGGGCCATACTGGTCGGCCATGTTGCCAAATTACTGGCTAACTGAAGGCGGGCAAAGCGCCGCAGGGGCGCTGGTGGAGTGGACGCTTCAGGAGTCCGGGGCAAGCGCAAATCTTTTTAACAAGGCGCAGCAACGCGGGTGTCATCCGATTCAACTGATTAATGAATGGGTAGCCGCCCTGGAAGCTAACGAGTCAGAACCCACACGAAATTTACATGTGCTTGCCGATCATCACGGCAACCGTTCGCCACGAGCGCGGCCCGATGCCAGAGGCAGTGTTTATGGCTTAACACTGGAGCGTGGTGAAAATCAGCTCGCGCGGCTTTATCTTGCGACTTTACAGGCAATAGCCTTTGGCACCAGACATATTATTGAAACTCTGCGGGAAAATGGGCATACCATTACCCGATTAACATTATGTGGTGGTGCAACGCACAACCCTTTATGGCTACGCGAATATGCAGACGTGACAGGTTGCGATATCCACCTGATGCAAGAAGAAGATGCCGTTACGTTGGGCGCAGCAATTAGCGGCGCTGTTGCCAGCGGAGCATGGGGGGATTTTACATCTGCGTGTAAAGCAATGGTTGAAGCCGGAGAGGTTATTCAGGTAAATCCACAACGCCGTGAATTTTTAGAGCGTAAATACCGGGTTTACCTGACGCTTTGGGAGCAACAACAGGCGGTTAACCAACTGATGCAATAAGACAAAAGTTGAAAATACTTTTATGATTGTGATTTGACGTCTGGATGTTAACTGGGAAATACCTATGGCTAAAACAGTAGAGCAGATAGCCAGCGACCTGAATTTATCGGTTACGACCGTGCGACTGGTGCTAAATGGAAAAGCGGAACAATATCGAATCAGCGTCAAAACCCAAACGCGTATCAATGAATATGTTGAACGCTATGGTTATATCATTAATCATTCCGCTCGCAGCCTTAAGCTTAACAAAACTGATACATTAGGGTTGATTGTTCCCAACATATCCAACGTCTTTTTTGCTACGCTGGCAGAAAAACTCGAACAACGCTGTCGACGTTCCGGATATCAACTTACAATCAGTTGCACTTATGATGATGTTGACTATGAAAATAAATTGACGAAAGCATTTATCGCACGAAATGTAGATGGTCTTTTTATTGTTCCTTCGACGCTGGAAAATCAGCAGCATCATTTACGCAAAATTCGTAAGCCAATGGTTTTACTCGATCGTGATTTTAAATATACCGATAACGCATTGGTAGAGAGTAATAATATTTCTGGCGGAGAAAAGCTGACGCAAAATATTCTTGAGGCCGGGCAGGCTCCAGTATGGTTTTTGCTGGGAGATGCCGGTTTGCCGAGTATCAGCGATCGTCTGACAGGTTATTTGAATGCGTTGGCAAAAAAAGGGATTACCCATCGCGATTGGGTGCGGGAAGGTCCGGTAAATACTCCGGAAGGCGGCTATGTCATTATGGAAAAACTCATTGAAGAGCAGGGATGTCCGCAGGCATTTATCGCCTCGTCTTTACCTGTGCTTGAAGGCGCTGTCCGCGCGATTCGCGACCGTCTTGGCGCTGTACCGCCAGAAATCAATATTGGCACTTTCGATGAACATCCTATGCTGGGATTTCTCGCCAACAATGTCTGGTCAATGCAGCAGGATGAAAATGCCTGGGCAGAAAAAGCGTTCGAA
Source organism: Escherichia sp. MOD1-EC6300 (assembly GCF_002965045.1). Lineage (NCBI taxonomy): Bacteria > Pseudomonadati > Pseudomonadota > Gammaproteobacteria > Enterobacterales > Enterobacteriaceae > Escherichia > Escherichia sp. MOD1-EC6300. Next base: position 18,307 of record NZ_PTRH01000015.1, read on the forward strand.
ATGATGTTAAGCGCGATCGAAGAAAGACCAGTAAAAAAACAGTTAAAGTAGAAATGAAATTAATTAAGCGCATAAGAAAAAAATAATAATCGCCAAAAGATATCAGGCTACTGAACAATGATATTCAGTGGCCTCCCCTTACTAAAAATAACCCCGTCTTCATTTGCGGTGCTGTTTTACGCAACAAGGCGAGCTGAAACTGTATCTGGAGAATAGAAATGGAAAGAACACGTTTATCCCGTGAAATAATTGAAACCTGTCTGGAAATGACGCGCCTTGGGTTAAATCAGGGGACAGCGGGGAATGTCAGCACACGTTTTGAAAACGGCATGTTGATTACTCCCAGCGGTATTCCTTATGAAAGAATGACGGAGAATATGATTGTCTATGTTGATGGCAACGGCAAATACGAAGAAGGTAAGATTCCTTCCAGCGAATGGCGTTTCCATATGGCGGCCTATCAAAGCAGACCGGATGCCAACGCGGTTGTTCACAATCATGCCGTTCATTGCACGGCAGTTTCCATTCTTAACCGACCGATCCCTGCTATTCACTACATGATTGCGGCGGCTGGCGGTAATTCTATTCCTTGCGCGCCTTATGCGACCTTTGGAACTCGGGAACTTTCTGAACATGTTGCGCTGGCTCTCAAAAATCGTAAGGCAACTTTGTTACAACATCATGGGCTTATCGCTTGTGAGGTGAATCTGGAGAAAGCGTTATGGCTGGCGCATGAAGTTGAAGTGCTGGCGCAACTTTACCTGACGACCCTGGCGATTACGGACCCGGTGCCAGTGCTGAGCGATGAAGAGATTGCCGTAGTGCTGGAGAAATTCAAAACCTACGGGTTACGGATTGAAGAGTAATTTCGTAAAGCAACAAGGAGAAGGATGATGGCTAACAGAATGATTCTGAACGAAACGGCATGGTTTGGTCGGGGGGCTGTTGGAGCTTTAACCGATGAGGTGAAACGCCGTGGTTATCAGAAGGCACTGATCGTCACCGATAAAACGCTGGTGCAATGCGGCGTGGTGGCGAAAGTGACCGATAAGATGGATGCTGCAGGGCTGGCATGGGCGATTTACGATGGTGTAGTGCCCAACCCGACAATTACTGTCGTCAAAGAAGGGCTTGGTGTATTCCAGAGTAGCGGTGCGGATTACCTGATCGCTATTGGTGGTGGTTCTCCACAGGACACGTGTAAAGCGATTGGCATCATCAGCAACAACCCGGAATTCGCCGATGTGCGCAGTCTGGAAGGGCTTTCCCCGACCAATAAACCCAGTGTACCGATTCTGGCAATCCCCACCACAGCAGGCACTGCGGCAGAAGTGACCATTAACTATGTGATCACTGACGAAGAAAAACGACGCAAGTTCGTTTGTGTTGATCCGCATGATATCCCGCAGGTGGCATTTATTGACGCTGACATGATGGATGGTATGCCGCCTGCGCTGAAAGCCGCGACGGGTGTCGATGCGCTCACTCATGCTATTGAGGGGTATATTACCCGTGGCGCGTGGGCGCTAACCGATGCACTGCACATTAAAGCGATTGAAATCATTGCTGGGGCGCTGCGAGGATCGGTTGCTGGTGATAAGGATGCCGGAGAAGAAATGGCGCTCGGGCAGTATGTTGCGGGTATGGGCTTCTCGAATGTTGGGTTAGGGTTGGTGCATGGTATGGCGCATCCACTGGGCGCGTTTTATAACACGCCACACGGTGTTGCGAACGCCATCCTGTTACCGCATGTCATGCGCTATAACGCTGACTTTACCGGTGAGAAGTACCGCGATATCGCGCGCGTTATGGGCGTGAAAGTGGAAGGTATGAGCCTGGAAGAGGCGCGTAATGCCGCTGTTGAAGCGGTATTTGCTCTCAACCGTGATGTCGGTATTCCGCCACATTTGCGTGATGTTGGTGTACGCAAGGAAGACATTCCGGCACTGGCGCAGGCGGCTCTGGACGATGTTTGTACCGGTGGCAACCCGCGTGAAGCAACGCTTGAGGATATTGTAGCGCTTTACCATACCGCCTGGTAATTGCGCTGATGTGACGATGCCGGATGCGACGTTTGCGCCGTATCCGGCACGCCGTTACCGTACCAACCGCAATTGCTGTAAATTGCCGTCGATATGCAAATCAGTCTGTAAGCGGGCAATATCGCGGCACAGAAATGCCATCTCTTTATGCATTTCTAATTTCTTGCGCCACTTTTCGGCAACCGCATCCAGATTCTCATAGATCCCTTCCAGACTCTGAAACTCGACCAGCAACTGCGTGGCGCTTTTGGGGCCAATCCCCGCAACGCCTGGCACCTTTGAACTGCTGATCCCCGCCAGCCCCCAGTAATCGGGTAACTGCTGCGGTTGAACGCCAAATTCTTTATCAATAAATGGTGCATCCAGCCAACGTTTCTGGAAGTAATCACGAATACGTAATGTCGGTGAAAGTAACTGGCAGTAGCCTTTATCTGTCGAAACAATCGTTGCCTGATGCCCGGCCTGAGTTACTTTGACCGCCAGCGTGGCGGCTAAGTCATCGGCTTCGTTGCCGCTGGCTGACCAGCACGGGACGCCTCGTTGCTCAAAGGCGGCGCGTAATACAGGCATTTCGTTGTGCAACTCTTCCGGCATTGGCGGTCGACCCGCTTTGTAATCTGGTAAACGCTGATGACGCCAGCCGCTACTGCGGTTTTCATCATCAAAAACGGCGACCGCGTGGGTTGGCTGGCTGTGCATAATGAGCTGATCGAGCGCGTGCTGGCAGGTTTCGACACAAGGCGACCCCTGAACGGCATGAATGCGACGGATAAGATTCAGTGCATCGACAATAAGCAAATGAACAGCCACGATAACCCCCTTAAAGATCAGGTGATAAGGGTAACATTCACTACTGGAAGAGGCTACGGCTGGATGAGAAAACGGGAAGAGGCCTCGCAAATCGAGGCCTCTGGAGAGCGATTAATCGCAGGCAACGATCTTCATCGCCAGGCCACCACGAGAGGTTTCGCGGTACTTGGCATTCATATCTTTACCTGTTTCGTACATGGTTTCGATAACTTTATCGAGGCAGACACGTGGTTCGCTGGTACGGCGTAGCGCCATACGTGCAGCGTTCACCGCTTTTACTGCCGCAATGGCGTTACGCTCAATGCACGGTACCTGAACTTGTCCAGCAACCGGGTCACAAGTCAGACCGAGGTTGTGTTCCATGGCGATTTCCGCCGCGATGCACACCTGCGCCGGGCTTGCGCCTAACAGTTCTGCCAGACCAGCTGCCGCCATAGAGCACGCCACGCCAACTTCACCCTGGCAACCCACTTCAGCACCAGAAATCGAGGCGTTCATTTTATAAAGAGAGCCAATGGCGCTGGCAACCAGCAGGTAACGAGCCAGTGAGTTAGCGTTCACTTCGCGGATAAACTTGTCGTAGTACGCCAGCACTGCCGGGATAATCCCGCACGCACCGTTAGTCGGCGCAGTCACCACGCGACCGCCCGCAGCGTTCTCTTCGTTCACTGCCAGTGCGAACATGTTGATCCAATCAACAACCGCCATCGGGTCAGTGGTGGTTTTATCCTGGCTGACCAGCATCCGGCGCAGTGCCGCAGCGCGGCGTGGAACGCGCAGTTTGCCTGGCAACACGCCTTCGGTGGCAATACCGCGCTCAATACCGCCACGCATTACTTCCCAGACGTTCGCCAGGTGCTGTTCCAGTTCTTCTTTGCTGTGCAGCGCCAGCTCGTTTTTCATCATCAGACCAGAGAGTGACAGCCCGGTCTCCTGACAATGTTTTTGAAGATCGGCAGCGGAACTGTACGGATAAGGAACTTCAACCGGTGCGCTATCCTGCTGGCCAAAATGTTCTTCATCAACAATAAAGCCACCGCCGATAGAGTAGTAAGTCTGGCTGTAAACGACTTTATCGCCCGCCAGCGCGGTAATGCGCATGCCGTTTTCATGCAGAGAAAGGTTATCGGCATGGAAGTTCATGCACTGATCAACCGGGAACTCCACTTCGTGCTGACCGTTTGCCAACATCAGGCGACCATGAGTATTCACATCCTGAATAAAACCAGGGATGGAATCGATATCCACGGTATCCGGCAGGTTACCCGCCAGACCCATAATTATGGCGATATCTGTGTGGTGGCCTTTACCGGTCAGAGAGAGCGAGCCGTACACGTCAACCACCACGCGGGTCACGTCTTTAAGCAGGTTACGGGCAATCAGATCGTCGGTAAATTGCTTACCCGCTTTCATTGGTCCAACGGTATGAGAACTGGAAGGGCCAATGCCGATTTTGAAAATATCGAATACGCTAATCATAGGAAATACATCGCGTTAAAACGGAGGAAGCGCCGCCCGAAAGCGGCGCGAAAGGACTTAGCTGAACAGAGAGTAGAAGATTGCGGAGATTGCAATCAGACCCATCACGACAACGAATACGTTGCTGATGTGACCGCTGTATTTACGCATTGCCGGTACTTTCTGAATTGCGTACATCGGCATCAGGAACAGGATCATCGCGATGATTGGGCCGCCCAGGGTTTCAATCATACCCAGGATGCTCGGGTTCAGGGTGGCAACAATCCAGGTCGTTACCAGCATGAACAGCGCAGTGATACGGTTCAGCTTGTTGATTTCGATAGACTTACCTTTACCACGCAGAGATTTAATCACCATACCGTTGAAGCCTTCACGTGCACCCAGGTAGTGGCCGAGGAAGGATTTGGTGATAGCGATAATCGCGATAATCGGAGCCATCCACGCGATAACCGGTGCGTTAAAGTGGTTAGCCAAGTAAGACAGAATCGAGATGTTCTGCTCTTTAGCCGCAGCCAGGTCTGCCGGAGTCAGGCTCAGTACGCAGCTGAATACGAAGAACATTACGGTCAGCACCATCATGATGTGTGCGAATGCCAGGATCTTCGAGCATTTCTGTTCTGCCATATCGCCGTACTCTTCACGCTTCGCAACGGCGAAAGAAGAGATGATTGGAGAGTGGTTGAACGAGAACACCATGACCGGAATCGCCAGCCACAGGGTCATCCACAGACCGTTGCCGGTTGCCGATGCAGTGTCCAGAGACAGCGTTTCCAGTGCTGCGCCGTTCCACTGCGGGATCAGGTACAGAGCCAGCAGCATCAGTACACCAACAAACGGGAATACCAGAATACTCATCGCCTTCACGATCATCTGCTCACCGAAGCGAACAATGGTCATCATACCCACGATCAGGATCAGAGACAGAATCGCACGCGGCGGCGGCGTCATACCCAGCTGGTGAGACATGAAGCTTTCAACCGTGTTGGTGATTGCCACACTGTAAACCAGCAGGATCGGGTAGATAGCAAAGAAGTAGAGCAGGGTAATCAGTTTACCTGCACCAATACCAAAGTGTTCTTCTACAACCTCGGTGATGTCTTCGCCCGGGTTTTTACCAGACAGTACGAAGCGAGTCAGGCCGCGGTGAGCAAAAAACGTCATCGGGAACGCAAGGATAGCCATGATGATCAGCGGGATCATACCGCCAACACCGGCGTTGATTGGCAGGAACAGCACGCCCGCGCCGATTGCCGTGCCGTAAAGGCCCAGCATCCACATGGTGTCTGTCTTGCGCCATGCACTACGTGAGTCTTTCGACACAATCGTGCTGGTTTGAGTCGTTTCCATCAATTTCTCCTGGAGGAATGCAAATAATTCAGCTTTTAGCCAGTTCAGCCCGGGAAGGTGCCTGACCGTAAAAATGAAATCTGTCTATCGGCGATGGCTTAATCATTTTCCGCCGTAATAATTTGAGGGCGGAAAGATACACACAAGTTATGTATCTATCAGTGATCTTGATCTCAAATACAATAATCTACTTGGAAGATAGATAATCTCAACGCTTTACTCTGTAAATCAAAAGTAAAAGAGAATTTAAGGGCAATATTTGCCCATTAAACGACATCTGACCTCTTCCGGGGCGCGCAATATATGTAGGTTGAGCTGAAAAAATCAATACTTTTAGTGAATAATGGGGATAATTTATTTTTCATAGCGATAAAATGTGGTTTGTGAAAACAGGGAAACGTTTGCGTTGCAATATAAATTGTATGACATATTAACTGTGATGATATTTATCGCGTGAGGATGGTAAGAAACATTTATATAACAAATGAAATGAATTGATGAGTAAGTAACCAAAAACGAGAAAACCCGGCAACAAACGTCACCGGGGAAGGGGAGATTACGTGCAGATTTCGTAGCAAGGGATGTAGGCTGAGCCTGGCAACTTCATACGATGCTGGGCAACAAAACCCTGTAGCAGGTCGTCCATACGACGCATAATCTCTTTATCGCCGTTGATTTTGTAAGGACCAAACTCTTCAATGGCGCGAATACCGACTTCTTTTACGTTACCCGCCACAATACCGGAGAACGCACGACGCAGATCAGCGGCCAAAACTTCTACTGGCTGATCCGGATACAGTTTCAGATTAGCCATGTTCTCGTGAGACGGCTCAAACGGCATTTGCAGATCGGGCGCAATGCGCATTGACCAGTTAAAGCTGTAGGCATCGCCCGTATCGCGACGGTTTTCTTTCACCAGCGGCATCGATTTTTTCATCTGACGAGCGACTTCAGCGGCGTCATCAATGATGATGCGATAATGGCGTCGCGCGTTTTCTCCCAGCGTATGCACGACAAACTCGTCCAGTACGCGGAAGTAGTCTGCGCTCTCTTTCGGGCCGGTGAGGATCAATGGTAAAACCTGATCTTTGTTGGCCGGGTTCATTAAAATTCCCAGCAAATACAGCAACTCTTCTGCCGTACCCACACCGCCAGGGAAGATAATGATACCGTGAGCGATACGGACAAACGCTTCCAGACGTTTTTCGATATCTGGCATGATGATCAATTCGTTGACCAGCGGGTTAGGCGGTTCAGCGGCGATAATCGACGGCTCTGTCATACCAATAAAACGACTGTCTTTGTAACGCTGCTGTGCGTGTCCGACCGCAGCACCTTTCATCGGCGCTTCCATCGCTCCCGGACCACAGCCGGTGCAGATATTCAGCTCACGCAGGCCCAGCTGATTCCCGACGCGACGGGCATACAAATACTCGTTTTCGTTAATTGAGTGCCCGCCCCAGCAGACCACCATATTTGGCGCTTCACCGACATGCAGTGCGCGAGCGTTACGCAAGATGGAAAAGACCAGGTTAGTGATGTGGACGGAGTTGTCGAGATTCAGGTTGGGAAAACGAACGGTGTTATGGATTTGCCCGTAAACGAAGAGAATGTCACGCAGAACCGCGAACAAGTTGGCCTGCAAAGCGCGGATAATACGCCCATCGACAAAAGCTTCTTCCGGGGGATTAATCAGTTCCAGCTTTACGCCGCGTTCACGGCGCAGGACGTTAATATCGAAATTTTCAAAACGAGACAGCAATTCTTTGCTGTTATCGGTCAAACTACCGGAGTTCAGTACGGCAAGTGAACAGTTGCGAAACAGTTGATAGAGGTCGCTGCTGGCGGTGCGTTTAAGCATATCCACTTCCAGCTGCGACAACATATCCATGGAGCCAAGCGGGCTAATATGTGTAATCAAGAAAAACTCCTTATGGGACGAATATCGTCATTCCCTTTGATTACAATAGCCCTGCCTGATGACCTTTCACAACCTTCTGCGTGAATCCAGCACGCAAAATTGAGAAAAAATTTATTGCCGAACCAGTCTTGTGGTCGATGGGACAAAATCGCTATTACTGCGCCACGGGTTAATGTCCAGACCGCCACGACGGGTATAACGTGCGTAAACGCTCAATTTCTCTGGCTGGCAGAAGCGTAACAGGTCATTAAAGATGCGTTCCACGCACTGTTCGTGGAACTCGTTGTGATGACGGAATGAGACCAGGTAACGCAGCAGTTTTTCTCTGTCAATTTGGCGTCCACGATACTGAATTTGGATCGAACCCCAATCTGGTTGATGGGTGATCAGGCAGTTTGATTTCAGCAGGTGGCTGACGAGCGTCTCTTCTACTACTTTTTCACCACTGGTGGCATTCTCAAGATAGTCAGTAGTGAATTCATAGTTATCGATAGTGATATCCTGGTCATCAATGCAGGTGCCATTGAAATGACCTATCGGCTGGCCTTCCAGTTCATCAAGACGATATAACGCCACGCTAACCTTACCCTGAGCGCAAGTGCTTAAGTCGCGCTCCAGCGTCTGGCGCACCTCATCCCAGTTATTAAAACGCGTCTGGTTAAAACTGTTGAGATAAAGCTTAAAACTCTTCGACTCAATCAGATTTACGCTGGTGTAATCAAGTTCAACATGACCGACAGCGACCTGCGGCAAACCTTTCGCATTCAGCCAGGAAAGTTCATACAGCGTCCAGATATCCGTACCGTGAAAAGGCAGGTTATCCGCTTTCAGACCCAGCGGGTCGCGATTCAGGCTGCGTGGAACGCCTTGCAGTAGGCTAGCGTCATAGGTATCCCGGTAATCGGTTGATTTTCCAAGAGTCAGGCCCGCAAGTGCCTGATGGTTTGCATAAGAAGACATGTTTCACCGTCATAAACCAGATAAACTAAACGACAAGTGTATCTGGTTTAAGTGAAGAGAGAAATTAGTGGACGATTTGACCGCACAAGCCCTGAAAGATTTTACTGCACGCTACTGCGATGCGTGGCATGAAGAGCATAAAAGCTGGCCGTTAAGTGAGGAACTGTACGGCGTTCCTTCACCGTGCATTATTTCAACCACCGAAGACGCTGTATACTGGCAACCCCAGCCGTTTACCGGTGAACAAAATGTAAACGCGGTTGAACGTGCTTTTGATATTGTGATACAACCCACGGTTCATACTTTTTACACGACCCAGTTTGCCGGGGATATGCACGCGCAGTTTGGCGATATCAAACTGACATTGCTGCAAACCTGGAGTGAAGACGACTTCCGTCGGGTGCAGGAAAATCTGATTGGTCATCTGGTGACTCAGAAAAGGCTAAAACTGCCGCCCACGCTATTTATCGCAACGCTGGAAGAAGAGTTAGAGGTCATCTCGGTGTGTAATCTCTCCGGTGAAGTGTGCAAAGAGACGCTGGGAACACGCAAACGGACGCATTTAGCCTCAAATCTTGCGGAATTCCTTAATCAACTTAAGCCTCTTCTGTAATCCAAATACCCCATCTTGTTGTGAGAGATCTCTTACAGACTCTGTAGGAGATCGCCAGGAAATAAGCGAATACTTAAAAAGATAAGAATCGTTATTTTCATTTAAAATCAATATATTGCTTGTTAATTCTTAACTTTCATATGAAATTTTCCTTAAGGCATTGTCTGTAAGCGCCTTGTAAGACTTCGCGAAAAAGACGATTCTATCTTCGTCGACAGGGAGTCAGACAACGAAGTGAACATCAGGATGATGACACTTCTGAAGGACACACCAGGAGGGTGTTTCAGGGAAAGGCTTCTGGATGAAGCGAAGAGGATGACGCAGGACGCGTTAAAGGACACCTCCAGGATGGAGAATGAGAACCGGTCAGGATGATTCGGTGGGTCAGGAAGGCCAAGGACACTTCAGGATGAAGTATCATATCGGGGTGGTGTGAGCAGGAAGCAATAGTTCAGGATGAACGATTGGCCGCAAGGCCAGAGGAAAAGTTGTCAAGGATGAGCAGGGAGCAACAAAAGTAGCTGGAATGCTGCGAAACGAACCGGGAGCACTGTGAATACAGTGCTCCCTTTTTTTATTCCTGCTATCCTTCGCGGCAGTTTTTCTTATTGAGGTTGCTTTATGACCACTCATGACCGCGTTCGTCTCCAGTTGCAGGCGCTTGAAGCGTTACTGCGTGAACATCAGCACTGGCGAAACGATGAACCCCAGCCGCATCAATTTAACAGTACCCAACCGTTCTTTATGGACACCATGGAACCACTGGAGTGGTTGCAGTGGGGGCTGATCCCGCGAATGCACGATTTGTTAGATAATAACCAGCCATTACCGGGCGCTTTTGCTGTTGCACCCTATTATGAAATGGCGCTGGCGACGGACCATCCGCAACGCGCGCTTATTCTGGCTGAGCTGGAAAAACTGGATGCTCTTTTTGCGGATGATGCGAGCTGATGCTGGAAATAATCTACCAGGATGAATGGCTGGTTGCGGTAAATAAACCCTCCGGCTGGCTGGTTCACCGCAGCTGGCTGGATCGCGACGAGAAAGTAGTGGTCATGCAAACCGTGCGTGACCAGATTGGTCAGCATGTATTTACCGCGCATCGGCTGGATCGACCGACGTCCGGCGTATTGCTGATGGGACTATCCAGCGAGGCCGGACGGCTGTTGGCACAACAGTTTGAACAGCACCAAATCCAGAAACGTTACCATGCGATTGTGCGCGGCTGGCTGATGGAAGAGGCTGTGCTGGATTATCCGCTGGTGGAAGAACTGGACAAAATCGCTGATAAATTCGTCCGCGAAGATAAAGGTCCACAGCCAGCGGTGACACATTATCGCGGTCTGGCGACCGTAGAAATGCCTGTAGCGACCGGACGTTACCCGACTACGCGCTACGGTCTGGTGGAACTGGAGCCGAAAACAGGACGCAAGCATCAGCTCCGTCGCCATCTTGCCCACTTGCGCCATCCGATTATTGGCGACAGCAAACATGGTGATTTACGTCAAAATCGTAGCGGTGCTGAACATTTTGGCCTTCAGCGGTTAATGCTGCATGCCAGTCAGTTGTCATTGACACATCCTTTTACTGGCGAGCCGTTGACTATTCACGCGGGCCTGGACGGCACCTGGATGCAGGCGTTATCACAATTTGGCTGGCGGGGTCTGCTTCCTGAAAATGAAAGGGTTGAGTTCAGTGCGCCATCGGGTCAGGATGGAGAGATAAGTTCCTAATCCAGGGAGAAAACGGTATGGCGGAAATTGGTATTTTTGTGGGCACAATGTACGGAAATTCGCTGTTAGTGGCGGAAGAAGCGGAAGCAATTCTGACCGCGCAGGGCCACAAAGCAACGGTATTTGAAGATCCTGAATTAAGCGACTGGCTGCCCTATCAGGATAAGTATGTTCTGGTGGTTACGTCCACGACCGGGCAGGGCGACCTTCCTGATAGCATTGTGCCGCTCTTTCAGGGAATTAAAGATACCCTGGGCTTCCAGCCGAATCTGCGTTATGGCGTGATTGCGCTCGGCGACAGTAGTTATGTGAATTTCTGCAATGGCGGCAAACAGTTCGATGCCTTGTTGCAGGAACAGAGTGCGCAGCGGATAGGGGAAATGCTGCTGATTGACGCCAGTGATAACCCGGAACCGGAAACGGAATCAAATCCGTGGGTCGAACAGTGGGGCACGCTGTTGTCCTGAAAAATTGCCGTTTTAAGCAAACTGAATCGAATCTTTTCAGGCAAATGCCAGTAAAAACTGCTTCATAGCGCGGATTTTTACTGGCGTTTGCCTGGAGTCAAGCGATCCATTTCATACTCTTCTTTATTTCTTCGTTTTAATCCTTCCTTTCTTGTTCTTGTTTTCATTTCCGTGAAGTGGATTCCACCGTCCAGGGCTAATGCCAAAATCGGGCCTCATTGAACGCATTAATGTTGTGTTGTTGCACGGTGAGCCGCTATGGCGCGCTTTTTATACTGCTATTGCCAGATATAAACACGCGCCGTATTCGGCGAACGACCTATAAAAACGGCAAAAAACACCCTACGTCACCTCTGATTTCCTGGCGATGTCGCAGTCCAGAGTGAGCGTGGCTAACGCGAATTTTCAGGAGTGCAACAATGAGTTCTTTAAGTCAGGCTGCGAGCAGTGTGGAAAAACGCACGAATGCTCGTTACTGGATAGTGGTGATGTTGTTTATCGTCACATCCTTCAACTACGGCGACCGCGCTACGCTCTCTATCGCCGGTTCGGAAATGGCCAAAGATATCGGCCTTGATCCTGTGGGAATGGGCTATGTGTTCTCTGCTTTCTCATGGGCTTATGTTATCGGGCAGATCCCTGGTGGCTGGTTGCTGGACCGTTTTGGTTCAAAACGCGTCTACTTCTGGTCGATCTTTATCTGGTCGATGTTTACCTTGCTGCAAGGCTTCGTCGATATCTTTAGTGGATTCGGCATTATCGTTGCCCTGTTTACGCTGCGCTTCCTGGTCGGGCTTGCTGAAGCGCCATCTTTCCCCGGTAACAGTCGCATTGTAGCGGCCTGGTTTCCGGCGCAGGAAAGGGGAACTGCAGTGTCTATTTTTAACTCCGCCCAATACTTCGCAACGGTGATCTTCGCGCCGATTATGGGCTGGCTGACTCATGAAGTGGGTTGGTCACATGTCTTCTTCTTCATGGGCGGTCTGGGCATTGTCATCAGCTTTATCTGGTTGAAAGTCATCCATGAGCCAAATCAACATCCGGGCGTAAATCAGAAAGAGCTGGAGTACATCGCCGCGGGTGGTGCGCTGATCAATATGGATCAGCAAAATACCAAAGTTAAAGTGTCGTTCAGCGTGAAGTGGGGGCAGATCAAACAGCTGCTCGGGTCACGGATGATGATCGGCGTTTATATCGGTCAGTACTGTATCAACGCCCTGACTTACTTCTTCATTACCTGGTTTCCGGTTTATCTGGTGCAGGCACGCGGGATGTCGATTCTGAAAGCGGGCTTTGTGGCTTCCGTACCGGCGGTTTGCGGTTTTATCGGCGGCGTGTTGGGGGGGATTATTTCAGACTGGCTGATGCGCCGCACAGGTTCGCTGAACATTGCGCGTAAAACACCGATCGTGATGGGCATGTTGCTATCAATGGTGATGGTGTTCTGTAACTACGTCAACGTTGAGTGGATGATCATCGGCTTTATGGCGCTGGCCTTCTTCGGTAAGGGCATTGGGGCGCTGGGTTGGGCAGTAATGGCAGATACCGCGCCAAAAGAGATCAGCGGTCTTTCCGGTGGCCTGTTCAATATGTTTGGTAACATTTCCGGTATCGTCACGCCAATCGCAATTGGTTATATCGTTGGCACGACTGGCTCCTTTAATGGGGCGCTGATTTATGTTGGTGTTCATGCCCTAATCGCGGTACTGAGCTACCTGGTGCTGGTGGGCGATATCAAGCGTATCGAGCTGAAACCTGTCGCGGGGCAATAAGATGACGACACAATCCAGTCCTGTTATTACTGATATGAAGGTTATTCCGGTCGCCGGGCACGACAGCATGTTGCTTAATATTGGTGGTGCACATAACGCATATTTCACCCGCAATATTGTGGTACTCACCGATAACGCCGGGCATACCGGTATTGGTGAAGCGCCCGGCGGAGAGGTGATTTATCAAACACTGGTCGATGCTATTCCGATGGTGCTGGGCCAGGAGATCGCACGACTGAATAAAGTGGTTCAGCAGGTGCATAAAGGTAATCAGGCAGCCGATTTTGATACCTTCGGCAAAGGTGCCTGGACTTTTGAATTGCGCGTTAATGCCGTGGCGGCGCTGGAAGCTGCCTTGCTTGACCTGCTAGGTAAGGCGCTGAATGTTCCGGTCTGCGAACTGTTAGGGCCAGGCAAGCAACGCGATGCTATTACTGTCCTTGGTTATCTGTTTTATATCGGTGATCGGACCAAAACCGATCTTCCTTATCTGGAAAATACGCCGGGCAACCATGAGTGGTATCAATTGCGGCATCAGAAAGCGATGAACAGCGAAGCCGTTGTGCGTCTGGCGGAAGCTTCACAGGATCGCTATGGCTTTAAAGATTTCAAACTTAAGGGCGGAGTGTTACCTGGCGAGCAAGAAATCGACACTGTTCGTGCATTGAAGAAACGCTTCCCGGATGCGCGAATTACCGTTGATCCCAACGGTGCATGGCTGCTTGATGAAGCCATTTCTCTGTGCAAAGGGCTGAATGATGTTCTCACCTATGCCGAAGACCCGTGCGGCGCTGAGCAGGGTTTCTCCGGACGTGAAGTGATGGCGGAGTTTCGACGGGCGACCGGCTTGCCCGTCGCGACTAACATGATCGCCACCAACTGGCGCGAAATGGGCCATGCGGTGATGCTCAATGCGGTAGATATTCCACTTGCCGATCCGCATTTCTGGACGCTTTCCGGTGCAGTCCGCGTGGCGCAACTTTGCGACGACTGGGGGCTGACCTGGGGCTGCCATTCTAATAACCACTTTGATATCTCTCTGGCGATGTTTACCCATGTGGGCGCGGCGGCACCGGGTAATCCTACCGCTATCGATACCCACTGGATTTGGCAGGAGGGCGATTGTCGTCTGACCAAAAATCCGCTGGAGATTAAAAACGGAAAAATTGCCGTTCCTGATGCGCCCGGTCTGGGCGTGGAACTGGACTGGGAACAGGTACAAAAGGCACATGAGGCCTATAAACGTCTGCCTGGCGGTGCGCGTAACGACGCAGGCCCGATGCAATACCTGATCCCCGGCTGGACCTTTGACCGTAAACGTCCCGTTTTCGGCCGTCATTGATTTTGAAAAAGGACATAGATATGAGTTTTCAATTTACGACGCCTGTTGTTACTGAAATGCAGGTCATCCCGGTGGCGGGCCATGACAGTATGCTGATGAATCTGAGTGGTGCACACGCACCGTTCTTCACGCGTAATATTTTGATTATCAAAGATAATTCTGGTCACACTGGCGTAGGGGAAATTCCCGGCGGCGAGAAAATCCGTAAAACGCTGGAAGATGCAATTCCGCTGGTGGTGGGTAAAACGCTGGGTGAATACAAAAACGTTCTGACGCTGGTGCGTAATACATTTGCCGATCGTGATGCCGGCGGGCGCGGTTTGCAGACATTTGATTTGCGGACCACTATTCATGTGGTTACTGGGATAGAAGCGGCAATGCTGGATCTGCTGGGGCAGCATCTGGGGGTTAACGTGGCATCGCTGCTGGGCGATGGTCAACAGCGTAGCGAAGTCGAAATGCTCGGTTATCTGTTCTTCGTCGGTAATCGCAAAGCCACACCGCTGCCGTATCAAAGCCAGCCGGATGACTCATGCGACTGGTATCGCCTGCGTCACGAAGAAGCGATGACGCCGGATGCGGTGGTGCGCCTGGCGGAAGCGGCATATGAAAAATATGGCTTCAACGATTTCAAACTGAAGGGCGGTGTACTGGCCGGAGAAGAAGAAGCCGAATCTATTGTGGCACTGGCGCAACGCTTCCCGCAGGCGCGTATTACCCTCGATCCTAACGGTGCCTGGTCGCTGAACGAAGCGATTAAAATCGGTAAATACCTGAAAGGTTCGCTGGCTTATGCAGAAGATCCGTGTGGTGCGGAGCAAGGTTTCTCCGGGCGTGAAGTGATGGCAGAGTTCCGTCGCGCGACTGGCCTGCCGACCGCAACCAATATGATCGCCACCGACTGGCGGCAGATGGGCCATACGCTCTCGTTACAATCCGTTGATATCCCGCTGGCGGATCCGCATTTCTGGACGATGCAAGGTTCGGTACGTGTGGCGCAAATGTGCCATGAATTTGGCCTGACCTGGGGGTCACACTCTAACAACCACTTCGATATTTCCCTGGCGATGTTTACCCATGTAGCCGCTGCTGCACCGGGTAAAATTACTGCTATTGATACGCACTGGATCTGGCAGGAAGGCAATCAGCGTCTGACCAAAGAACCGTTTGAGATCAAAGGCGGG
This sequence comes from Escherichia sp. MOD1-EC6300, assembly GCF_002965045.1. Lineage (NCBI taxonomy): Bacteria > Pseudomonadati > Pseudomonadota > Gammaproteobacteria > Enterobacterales > Enterobacteriaceae > Escherichia > Escherichia sp. MOD1-EC6300. The sequence goes on from NZ_PTRH01000015.1 coordinate 33,977, forward strand.
CTGGTACAGGTGCCGCAAAAACCAGGATTGGGCGTAGAAATCGATATGGATCAGGTGATGAAAGCCCACGAGCTGTATCAGAAACACGGGCTTGGCGCGCGTGACGATGCAATGGGAATGCAGTATCTGATTCCTGGCTGGACGTTCGATAACAAGCGTCCGTGCATGGTGCGTTAAGACAGAAAACCAAAACCGGCTCTGTCAGGAGCCGGGTTGAGTCTGATGCCAAACGCAAAATTGCTTGTTGCGCTACGTATCAGGCCTACATTATTTTTTTAATTCATTGAATTTAATTGGTGTTTATGCCGGATAAGGCGTTAACGCCGCATCCGGCATAAACACAGGCACCTTGTCACCAGTCTGAAACCAGCGTTATAAAAAGCCGATTGCTACTCGACAAGACGTCCATTACCCAAGAATTTTGCTGGCTTCGCGCGCCACATTATCCATCTCGTCCAGCAGTTCCAGAAGCTCTGGCTCCAAATCTTCTTCTTTAGTACCGCTGCGTAGCTGTTGTTCGATCAGTTGGCAGAGATTCTTCATACGCGGCACACCGCTATAGCCGCAACTGCCATGCAGTTTATGAATCAAATCAACCAGGCCTTCCGGGTTTTCTCCAACCAGCTGTTCCTCAACTTTGTTGCGAACTTCAGGCAGGAAATCGAGTAACATTTGCAGCATATCGCGCGCTAAATCGGTTTTTCCTGCTGCCTGGCGTAGTGCCAGTTGCCAGTCGAGGGTCGCATTCGGGTTCACCACAATTTCATTGAATTCGGGGGTCACGACGCGAGAGGAAATACCGCTGCCAGGCTTGTAGCGCAACAGCAAATTATGCAATCGTTCTTCTTCAATCGGTTTCGCCAGATAATCGCTCATCCCTGCGCCAAGCAGCTTCTCTTTTTGCCCGGCCATTGCATGCGCCGTTACCGCGATAACCGGCGTTTGTTGCTGATGGGGGAGCTGGTGGATGAGTTCGCAGGCCCGAATACCGTCCATGTCCGGCATTTGAATATCCATTAAGATCAAATCGAACGGCATCTGTTTCGCCCGTTCAACCGCCTGATGCCCGCTATCGCAAAGTTCCACATGTTGCACCATATCTTCCAGCAATGCGCCGATAAGTTTCAGGTTAGCGGGGTTGTCATCAACCGCCATGACTGTCATTGCCAGCTTACTTTCATCGGTTACAGGCAAAAGCGTGTTTTGTTTGTGATGACAAAATTCCGTCAGGGCAGGGAACAGGCGCGTAGGTGTTAATGGTTTCAGCAGACACGCGCCGATACCATCTTGCTTAAGTTTTTCAGCATTGACTTGTGCATGGCAAGGAAGTGCCAGCATCAGAAAATCGGTCATCGATACCGCTTTCGCTAATCGCTCATGTTGCATTGTTAGCGGCTCGCGGAAGGTCACCGCAATGCCTAATAACATCATGTCGTAATGCGCGGGAGGCAGCGCGGAGAACGTTGGGCTATAAACCACTTCCAGCGGCGTTTCACTTAAAATATCCAGCGTGCATTGCGCTGCTGCGGAGTTTGGTTCGACATAGGCCAGGCGCTTGCCGGCGAGGCACTGGGTGGATGGCCCTTCGATAATAATGTTCGGATTCAGATCGAGATTAATGTGGAACCAGAAAGTTGAACCGCGATTCGGCTGGCTATGGAACGAAATATCGCCGCCCATTTCATTAACCAGTTTCTGTGTGATCACCAGCCCCAGCCCGGTGCCACCATGACGGCGGGAAATACTGGCATCAGCCTGTCGGAAGGCCTGGAATAAGCGCGATTGATCGCGTTCAGGAATACCAATGCCGGTATCCCGAATCTGCACTTCAATCTGCACTTTGGTATTACTCAGCGCACGTTTTTCTACCAGAATATCAATGTTGCCATTCTCGGTGAATTTAATTGCATTCCCTACCAGGTTAGTGATGATTTGCTGTAATCGCAGTGGGTCGCCAATTACGTTATCGGGCACGTCGCTCTTAATATTGAGCGTCAGTTCCAGCCCTTTATCGTGAGAAGAATGTGCCAGCAGGGTAACGACTTCATCCAGCGTGCTGCGTAGTGGGAATGGAATACTTTCCAGAATCAGCTTACCTGCTTCCAGTTTCGAGAAGTCGAGAACATCATTAATAATTGCCAGCAAATTATTTGCCGAACGTTCAATCGTATTCAGGTGATCGCGCTGCGTTGGTGTTAATTCTGTTTTCAGCGTCAGGCGGGTAAAGCCAATAACACCATTCAGTGGTGTACGCAGCTCGTGTGACATATTTGCCAGAAACTCGGATTTAATACGCGCCGCTTCCTGGGCGCGCTTTTTCGCCAGATCCAACTCAACGTTCTGAATTTCCATCTGCTCCAGCGTTTCACGCAGATCGGACGTCGCCTGGTCGATATTGTGCTGCATCTCTTCGTGATAAGCTGCCAGCGACATTGCCATCGAGTTGATGCCATTTTTCAGCATATCCAGCTCGCCGAGCATAAATCCTTCCACTCGGCTGTCGAGTTGTCCGCGACGGATACGGTCGACGGTATTCACCATGTTGCGAATTGGACCGGTTACATCACGCATGAGTCGCCAGCCAAAAATAAGCGCAATACCGATACAAAACAGCATCATCACGCTGGAAATAAAGATCTCTTTATATTGCTGCAAGCGAACCGATTTAAGATCCAGCTCAAGCGCAATATATCCCAACATATTTTGACTATTTTTGGCATCGCTACTGGGCGATTCGTCGGGGGAGTAACTCTCAGAAATAATCGGCGTGCGGAGGATCATAATATCGCCGTCACGAGTGACAGTGAGCTGGCGAGGAAACGGCACGTTGCTGCCGAGCTGCATTGATGAGGGATCAAGATGAAAATTGGAGGTGACAAAGAGTCGGTTATTTTCATCATAAACCGAAATCGCGCGAACAATATCGGAATGGCGACGATGCAGTACGCTTATTAACTGACCGATAGATTCGCGATTTTGCAGGCTCATGCCATATTCAGTAGAAACTGCAAGCGGCTCAATAATGCTGGCTCCGGCATCTTCCAGTTGACGCTGCAAGTCGTTATAGCGATGCACGACGAAAAAGATACTCAGCAATAAACCAATAAGGACGGTCGGTGCCAGGATCAGAATCATCATGCGTGCGCGCAGGCTGTAGTTGGTCATGGAGTTCCGTTATGGGACAATTAAGGTCACACTGTTAAATTGAGAAAGTCTCGCCAATGGCGCAATTCTACTCTGCAAAACGACGCACGACGACGCGTCAGATCATAACTGTTTCAGTCAACGACCTCGACTCTTTTGGTCAGGGCGTGGCACGACATAACGGCAAAGCGTTATTTATTCCTGGATTATTGCCACAGGAAAACGCGGAAGTTACTGTTACTGAAGATAAAAAACAGTACGCCCGCGCTAAAGTCGTGCGCCGGTTAAGCGATAGCCCGGAACGCGAAACGCCACGCTGCCCTCATTTTGGCGTATGCGGTGGCTGTCAGCAACAACACGCCAGCGAGGATTTACAGCAGCGAAGCAAAAGTGCGGCACTCGCCCGATTAATGAAACACGAAGTCTCTGAAGTGATCGCCGATGTTCCCTGGGGCTATCGCCGTCGCGCGCGTTTAAGTCTGAACTACTTACCGAAAACACAGCAACTTCAGATGGGGTTTCGCAAAGCGGGCTCCAGTGACATTGTCGACGTTAAACAATGCCCCATTTTAGTGCCCCAACTTGAAGCATTGCTGCCCAAAGTCAGGGCATGCCTGGGCAGCTTACAAGCTATGCGCCATCTTGGTCATGTTGAACTGGTACAGGCAACCAGCGGCACGCTGATGATTTTGCGCCATACCGCACCGCTAAGTTCGGCAGATCGCGAAAAACTGGAACGCTTTTCGCATTCTGAAGGCCTGGATCTGTATCTCGCCCCCGATAGTGAGATACTCGAAACCGTCTCTGGTGAGATGCCCTGGTATGACTCAAACGGGTTGCGCTTAACTTTTAGCCCGCGCGATTTTATTCAGGTCAATGCGGGTGTGAACCAAAAAATGGTAGCGCGTGCGTTGGAATGGCTGGATGTACAACCTGAAGATCGCGTACTGGATCTGTTCTGCGGTATGGGCAACTTTACACTGCCATTGGCGACACAAGCTGCCAGTGTGGTGGGTGTAGAAGGCGTTCCGGCGCTGGTTGAAAAAGGCCAGCAGAATGCGCGTCTTAATGGCTTACACAATGTGACGTTTTATCACGAAAATCTTGAAGAAGATGTCACAAAGCAGCCGTGGGCGAAAAACGGCTTCGATAAAGTGTTGCTGGACCCGGCGCGAGCAGGTGCCGCAGGTGTTATGCAGCAAATTATAAAACTGGAACCTATTCGTATAGTTTATGTATCCTGTAATCCTGCAACGCTGGCTCGGGATAGCGAAGCGTTATTAAAAGCAGGATATACCATTGCGCGACTGGCGATGCTGGATATGTTCCCACACACGGGACATCTGGAATCGATGGTACTTTTCTCGCGCGTTAAATAGTTACGATTTGCCGATTTCGGCAGGTCTGGTCCCTAAAGGAGAGGACGATGGTTGCGGTAAGAAGTGCACATATCAATAAGGCTGGTGAATTTGATCCGGAAAAATGGATCGCAAGTCTGGGTATTACCAGCCAGAAGTCGTGTGAGTGCTTAGCCGAAACCTGGGCGTATTGTCTGCAACAGACGCAGGGGCATCCGGATGCCAGTCTGTTATTGTGGCGTGGTGTTGAGATGGTGGAGATCCTCTCGACATTAAGTATGGACATTGACACGCTGCGGGCGGCGCTGCTGTTCCCTCTGGCGGATGCCAACGTAGTTAGCGAAGATGTGCTGCGTGAGAGCGTCGGTAAGTCGGTCGTTAACCTTATTCACGGCGTGCGTGATATGGCGGCGATCCGCCAGCTGAAAGCGACGCATACTGATTCTGTTTCCTCCGAACAGGTCGATAACGTTCGCCGGATGTTATTGGCGATGGTCGATGATTTCCGCTGCGTGGTCATCAAACTGGCAGAGCGTATTGCTCATCTGCGCGAAGTAAAAGACGCGCCGGAAGATGAGCGCGTACTGGCGGCAAAAGAGTGCACCAATATCTACGCGCCGTTGGCGAACCGTCTTGGGATTGGACAACTGAAATGGGAGCTGGAAGATTACTGCTTCCGTTATCTCCACCCGACCGAATACAAACGCATCGCAAAACTGCTGCATGAACGCCGTCTCGACCGCGAACACTATATCGAAGAGTTTGTCGGTCATCTGCGCGCTGAGATGAAAGCTGAAGGCGTTAAAGCTGAAGTGTATGGTCGTCCGAAACACATCTACAGTATCTGGCGCAAAATGCAGAAAAAGAACCTCGCCTTCGATGAGCTGTTTGATGTGCGTGCGGTACGTATTGTCGCCGAGCGTTTACAGGATTGTTATGCCGCACTGGGGATAGTGCACACTCACTATCGCCACCTGCCGGATGAGTTTGACGATTACGTTGCTAACCCGAAACCAAACGGTTATCAGTCTATTCATACCGTGGTTCTGGGGCCGGGTGGCAAAACCGTTGAGATCCAAATCCGCACCAAACAGATGCATGAAGATGCAGAGTTGGGTGTTGCTGCGCACTGGAAATATAAAGAAGGCGCGGCAGCTGGCGGCGCACGTTCGGGACATGAAGACCGAATTGCCTGGCTGCGTAAACTGATTGCGTGGCAGGAAGAGATGGCTGATTCCGGCGAAATGCTCGACGAAGTACGCAGCCAGGTCTTTGACGACCGGGTGTATGTCTTTACGCCGAAAGGTGATGTCGTTGATTTGCCTGCGGGATCAACGCCGCTGGACTTCGCTTACCACATCCACAGTGATGTCGGACACCGCTGCATCGGGGCAAAAATAGGCGGGCGCATTGTGCCGTTCACCTACCAGTTGCAGATGGGCGACCAGATTGAAATTATCACCCAGAAACAGCCGAACCCCAGCCGTGACTGGTTAAACCCAAACCTCGGTTACGTCACAACCAGCCGTGGGCGTTCGAAAATTCACGCCTGGTTCCGTAAACAGGACCGTGACAAAAACATTCTGGCAGGGCGGCAAATCCTTGACGACGAGCTGGAACATCTGGGGATCAGCCTGAAAGAAGCAGAAAAACATCTGCTGCCGCGTTACAACTTCAATGATGTCGACGAGTTGTTAGCAGCGATTGGTGGCGGGGATATCCGTCTCAATCAGATGGTGAACTTCCTGCAATCGCAATTTAATAAGCCGAGTGCCGAAGAGCAGGATGCCGCCGCGCTGAAGCAACTTCAGCAAAAAAGCTATACGCCGCAAAACCGCAGTAAAGATAACGGTCGTGTGGTGGTAGAAGGTGTCGGCAACCTGATGCACCACATCGCGCGTTGCTGCCAGCCGATTCCTGGAGATGAGATTGTCGGCTTCATTACCCAGGGGCGCGGTATTTCAGTACACCGCGCCGATTGCGAACAACTGGCGGAACTGCGCTCCCATGCGCCAGAACGCATTGTTGACGCGGTATGGGGTGAGAGCTACTCCGCCGGATATTCGCTGGTGGTCCGCGTGGTGGCTAATGATCGTAGTGGGTTGTTACGTGATATCACGACCATTCTCGCCAACGAGAAAGTGAACGTGCTTGGCGTTGCCAGCCGTAGCGACACCAAACAGCAACTGGCAACCATCGACATGACTATTGAGATTTACAACCTGCAAGTGCTGGGCCGCGTGCTGGGTAAACTCAACCAGGTGCCGGATGTTATCGACGCGCGTCGGTTGCACGGGAGTTAGGCCGAAATTAGCTCGTATCTACAATGTAGATTGATATATACTGTATCTACATATGATAGCGGTTTGAGGAAAGGGTTATGATCCACAGTAGCGTAAAGCGTTGGGGAAATTCACCGGCGGTGCGGATCCCGGCTACGTTAATGCAGGCGCTCAATCTGAATATTGATGATGAAGTGAAGATTGACCTGGTGGATGGCAAATTAATTATTGAGCCAGTGCGTAAAGAGCCCGTATTTACGCTTGCTGAACTGGTCAACGACATCACGCCGGAAAACCTCCACGAGAATATCGACTGGGGGGAGCCGAAAGATAAGGAAGTCTGGTAATGGTAAGCCGATACGTACCCGATACGGGCGATCTGATTTGGGTTGATTTTGACCCGACAAAAGGTAGCGAGCAAGCCGGACATCGTCCGGCTGTTGTCCTGAGTCCGTTCATGTACAACAACAAAACAGGTATGTGTCTGTGTGTTCCTTGTACAACGCAATCAAAAGGATATCCGTTCGAAGTTGTTTTATCCGGTCAGGAACGTGATGGTGTAGCGTTAGCTGATCAGGTAAAAAGTATCGCCTGGCGGGCAAGAGGAGCAACGAAGAAAGGAACGGTTGCCCCAGAGGAATTACAACTCATTAAAGCCAAAATTAACGTGCTGATTGGCTAGGTGTTACTAACTCACTTCTATTCTGGTCACAGGTTTCCACCTGACAGACCCGCAATTTTCAGGACATTCTAATGAATCAAATCGACCGTTTGCTCACTATTATGCAGCGTCTTCGCGACCCGGAAAACGGCTGCCCGTGGGATAAAGAGCAGACATTTGCCACCATTGCACCTTACACCCTTGAAGAAACCTACGAAGTGCTGGACGCCATCGCCCGCGAAGACTTTGACGATCTGCGCGGTGAACTCGGCGATCTGTTGTTCCAGGTGGTGTTTTACGCGCAAATGGCTCAGGAAGAAGGGCGCTTTGACTTTAATGATATTTGCGCTGCGATTAGCGATAAATTAGAGCGTCGCCATCCGCATGTTTTTGCTGACAGTTCTGCCGAAAACAGTAATGAAGTGCTCGCCCGTTGGGAGCAAATCAAAACCGAAGAGCGCGCGCAGAAAGCGCAGCATTCGGCGCTGGACGATATTCCTCGTAGTTTGCCGGCTTTAATGCGTGCGCAAAAAATCCAGAAACGTTGCGCCAACGTTGGCTTTGACTGGACGACGCTCGGCCCGGTAGTCGATAAGGTCTACGAAGAGATCGACGAGGTGATGTACGAGGCGCGGCAGGCTGTTGTCGACCAGGCTAAACTGGAGGAGGAAATGGGTGACCTGCTGTTTGCCACGGTCAATCTGGCTCGTCATTTAGGGACAAAAGCGGAAATCGCATTGCAAAAAGCCAATGAAAAATTCGAGCGCCGTTTTCGCGAAGTGGAGCGTATTGTTGCCGCGCGTGGACTGGAAATGACAGGTGTTGACCTCGAAACAATGGAAGAAGTCTGGCAACAGGTAAAACGGCAGGAAATTGATCTCTAAGGGAATTACGCGGTCAAGCGCGATTTGTGTCATTTTTTAAATGACAAGCGCTTGATTTGCGTCAAAAACATTTACCCCAAAGGGGCTATTTTCTCACTCCTGATTTCAATAGTGCGCTGGCGAAGAGGAGGGATAATGAAAGTTTGTGGCACAGGTCATGTTCGGGTATACTGCTTTCCCGTCCTGGTTATTCCATCGTCTTTTCAACCTAACTTCTCAGGTTCAGCATGACAACGAACTATATTTTTGTGACCGGCGGGGTCGTATCCTCTCTGGGTAAAGGCATTGCCGCAGCCTCCCTCGCAGCCATTCTTGAAGCCCGTGGCCTCAATGTGACCATCATGAAACTGGATCCGTACATCAACGTCGATCCAGGTACTATGAGCCCAATCCAACACGGGGAAGTGTTCGTTACTGAAGACGGCGCTGAAACCGACCTGGACCTGGGGCACTACGAGCGTTTCATTCGTACCAAAATGAGCCGCCGCAACAACTTCACCACGGGTCGTATCTACTCTGACGTTCTGCGCAAAGAACGCCGCGGCGACTACCTCGGCGCAACCGTACAGGTTATTCCGCACATCACTAACGCTATCAAAGAGCGCGTGCTGGAAGGCGGCGAAGGTCATGACGTGGTACTGGTAGAAATCGGCGGTACTGTAGGTGATATCGAATCCCTGCCGTTCCTTGAAGCGATTCGCCAGATGGCTGTTGAAATTGGCCGTGAGCACACCCTGTTTATGCACCTGACGCTGGTGCCGTACATGGCAGCGTCTGGTGAAGTCAAAACCAAACCGACTCAGCACTCTGTAAAAGAACTGCTCTCCATCGGTATCCAGCCTGACATTCTGATTTGTCGTTCAGATCGCGCTGTTCCGGCGAACGAACGTGCGAAGATTGCATTGTTCTGTAATGTTCCGGAAAAAGCGGTTATTTCTCTGAAAGACGTCGATTCCATCTATAAAATTCCGGGCCTGTTGAAATCGCAGGGGCTGGACGATTATATTTGTAAACGATTCAGCTTAAACTGCCCGGAAGCGAATCTGTCCGAATGGGAACAGGTTATCTTCGAAGAAGCGAATCCGGTAAGTGAAGTCACCATTGGTATGGTCGGCAAGTACATTGAACTGCCGGACGCCTACAAATCCGTGATCGAAGCACTGAAACACGGTGGGCTGAAGAATCGTGTCAGCGTCAACATCAAACTGATCGATTCACAAGATGTTGAAACGCGCGGCGTTGAAATCCTTAAAGGTCTGGACGCAATCCTCGTACCTGGCGGTTTCGGCTATCGTGGCGTAGAAGGCATGATTACGACCGCGCGTTTTGCGCGTGAGAACAATATTCCTTATCTGGGCATTTGCCTGGGTATGCAGGTGGCGTTAATTGATTACGCTCGCCATGTTGCCAACATGGAGAACGCCAACTCTACGGAATTTGTGCCAGACTGTAAGTACCCGGTTGTGGCGCTGATTACCGAGTGGCGCGATGAAAACGGCAACGTTGAAGTTCGTAGCGAGAAGAGCGATCTCGGCGGTACCATGCGTCTCGGCGCACAGCAGTGCCAGTTGGTTGACGATAGCCTGGTTCGCCAGCTGTACAATGCGCCGACAATTGTTGAGCGTCATCGTCACCGTTACGAAGTCAACAACATGCTGTTGAAACAGATTGAAGATGCAGGTCTGCGCGTTGCGGGCCGTTCCGGGGATGATCAGTTGGTCGAGATCATCGAAGTTCCGAATCATCCGTGGTTCGTGGCTTGTCAGTTCCATCCGGAGTTTACTTCTACTCCACGTGATGGCCACCCGCTGTTTGCAGGCTTTGTGAAAGCCGCCAGTGAGTTCCAGAAACGTCAGGCGAAGTAAGTAAAAAAGTTAGAACGGCAACGCGTACCCAGGGTACGCGTTGTTTGTCTGGAGTTTCAGTTTAACTAGTGACTTGAGGAAAACCTAATGTCCAAAATCGTAAAAATCATCGGTCGTGAAATCATCGACTCCCGTGGTAACCCGACTGTTGAAGCCGAAGTACATCTGGAGGGTGGTTTCGTCGGTATGGCAGCTGCTCCGTCAGGTGCTTCTACTGGTTCCCGTGAAGCTCTGGAACTGCGCGATGGTGACAAATCCCGTTTCCTGGGCAAAGGCGTAACTAAAGCTGTTGCTGCAGTTAACGGCCCGATCGCTCAGGCGCTGATTGGCAAAGATGCCAAAGATCAGGCTGGCATTGACAAGATCATGATCGACCTGGACGGCACCGAAAACAAATCCAAATTCGGCGCGAACGCAATCCTGGCTGTATCTCTGGCTAACGCCAAAGCTGCTGCTGCCGCTAAAGGCATGCCGCTGTACGAGCACATCGCTGAACTGAACGGTACTCCGGGCAAATACTCCATGCCGGTTCCGATGATGAACATCATCAACGGTGGTGAGCACGCTGACAACAACGTTGATATCCAGGAATTCATGATTCAGCCGGTTGGCGCGAAAACTGTGAAAGAAGCCATCCGCATGGGTTCTGAAGTTTTCCATCACCTGGCAAAAGTTCTGAAAGCGAAAGGCATGAACACTGCTGTTGGTGACGAAGGTGGCTATGCGCCGAACCTGGGTTCCAACGCTGAAGCTCTGGCTGTTATCGCTGAAGCTGTTAAAGCTGCTGGTTATGAACTGGGCAAAGACATCACTCTGGCGATGGACTGCGCAGCTTCTGAATTCTACAAAGACGGTAAATACGTTCTGGCTGGCGAAGGCAACAAAGCGTTCACCTCTGAAGAATTCACTCACTTCCTGGAAGAACTGACCAAACAGTACCCGATCGTTTCTATCGAAGACGGTCTGGACGAATCTGACTGGGACGGTTTCGCATACCAGACCAAAGTTCTGGGCGACAAAATCCAGCTGGTTGGTGACGACCTGTTCGTAACTAACACCAAGATCCTGAAAGAAGGTATCGAAAAAGGTATCGCTAACTCCATCCTGATCAAATTCAACCAGATCGGTTCTCTGACCGAAACTCTGGCTGCAATCAAGATGGCGAAAGACGCTGGCTACACTGCAGTAATCTCTCACCGTTCTGGCGAAACTGAAGATGCTACCATCGCTGACCTGGCTGTTGGTACTGCTGCAGGCCAGATCAAAACGGGTTCTATGAGCCGTTCTGACCGTGTTGCTAAATACAACCAGCTGATTCGTATCGAAGAAGCTCTGGGCGAAAAAGCACCGTACAACGGTCGTAAAGAGATCAAAGGCCAGGCATAAGCCTGACTTTATCTGATTTAAAAATGCCAGCCTTCGGGCTGGCATTTTTTATGGTTGAGTTACCAGCGGCCAGACGCGCCGCCACCGCCAGAAGAACCGCCACCTCCGCTAAATCCGCCGCCACTTGAGCCGCCACCGGAAGAGGATGAAGAAGAACCTTTTCTTGAAGCTCTTTCTTTACCGAGCGTCTTGTATTTGGCTCGTAGCTTTTTATTAACGATAAGCCAAAAGATAAGCAGCGCTACGATCGCAAAAGGCGTTAACATACCGCAGGCAACGATTAAATTCGTCCATGGTCCTGGCTCGGCAACATAGAGGAATACCATCCCGTAAATTGCGGCAGTGAGAGTTATCCAGGGTAAATTCGACGGATCGGTAAAAACAATAAAATATGAAAGCACTGCCAGCAATATAATTACAGCAAGCGAAAATGGGATAGGGGGATTGATACTGTAATAATTCCCCCTGCCTTCCGGTAATTCACCATTCATCAGAAGTGCGCCGATATTTTCGCTTGCCAGTGTTAACCCCCCCATCAGGTCATCACTTTTGAAAGCAGGGATTAATATATCACGGATAATCTTTGCCGCTTGCAGGTCGGTAACCACCCCTTCCAGCCCATAGCCGACTTCTATACGAACAGCATGATCTTCCCAGGCAACCAGAAGTAAAATGCCATCGTTTCGCTGCTTATCTCCCAGTTTCCAGCTATCAAAAACGCGTGTTGCATATTGTTCAATGGTATCGTCTCCGGTGGATGGCACTATTAATACGGCAACCTGTGCCCGTGTTTTTTGTGTAATATCCTGCAGCTGTTGTGTCAGTGATTGTTGTTCAGACGTGCTTAAGGTACCAGTAATATCGGTCACCTGTTGGCGCAGCTCCGGCACAGCAATTTGCTGGGCAAGCACAGGAAGGCACCATAAAGTGAGTAGAAAAAGGATTATACGCATAACGATCACCAACGGTCGGATGAACCGCCACCGCCAGAAGAACCGCCGCCACCGCGGAAAGAGTTTTTCGACGAAGAACGAGAATGAGCATTACGATTCCCCGTTTTCTTGTTGCTTTTATGCCCTGATCCCAGTTTAAGATTGCCAGTAGATTTGGCCACAATGATCAGCAGAACGATGCCAGCAATGGTTATTGGGCCGATAAAATGATCAATTAGCCCAATAATTGTTGAGATGAACGCAATATCTTTATTACTGGCAAATACCAGGCACCATCCCACAACAATTATCAGCAGCACGACAAACAATGAATTTCGTCCTGATTCACGAACCTGCGGAGCCTTCTTTTGTTTTTTCACTTTAGCGTTTTTATTTTGGGGGGCCAGCATCATAGGAAATGCGCGGCATATATTAAAAACTACCGCGAGACGCTGCCAGCAGATTGCTGCGAAAAATAAACTAAAACAAACGACCGATATCCGTCGAATGATGACATCGTTCTGAAAGCAGAAAAACCAGACCATAGGGGTAATCATCGATATCATCCATATGCCAGGCCCTGGATGGGTGGTAAATCGCCAGAGGACAACGATGGCAACGATCATCAGCAGTGTCCAGGCAAGACATGGCAGAGAGCGTTGCGGATTAGCAAACAGATGATTGGCTAAAGCATCCAAAGGGCTAAGATTCGCTTTTATATAGGTAAACTGTGCGATGCCTTCAATTCCCTGCGTTAACCCGGAGAAGAGATTATTTTTTTTGAATTCCGGTTGCATATGGTAATGAACAATTTGCGCAGCTTGTTCCGGTGGCAGCATCTCTTCCAGTCCATGCCCAATCTTCATTGACGCCAGCCCTTCCGGCCAAACGACGAGAATTAAGATACCTTCGCCGTACCGCTTCTCTCCAACAGGTTTCCAGTGATATAACCCGTAGCTTTGCGAGGCTGCAAGTTTAATGTCTTTACCCCCAGTGGTCGGCGTTACCAACACGGCCACCTGAAAGTGGTTTTGCTGCTCGAGAGTCTGTAATTGTTGAGTTAAAGCAGTTTGTTCTTCTGTCGTTAATGTCCCGGTTAAGTCAGTTACTGAAGGCAATTGTTCAGCGAATGCCTGGAAACCACATAGCATCAGAAGTAAGAGAAAAATACGCATTTCAATTCCTTTTGTTACCAGCGCCCGGAGGCGCCACCGCCGCCAGATGAACCGCCGCCGCCGCTGAAATTATCATTGTCAAAAGAGGATGAAGAGGAAGATGACGACGATGATGAAGAACGCCAGGAGGCCGAGTTACTTCTTTCGTAGCGTGACGGTCGGTTGGCACTGCGCATCGAATCCCGAACCTTTTTGCCGAAGGGGGTAAAAGCGATAGCGACAGCCAGGAACGGTGTGGCGAAGCAGAGTAATGTTGCGAGTACTCCCCAGCTTCCGCCGAAACCTGCTATAGGTAAAACAAAGGCCAGTACAATAGCTGTGAAGCAAATTAGTCCCAGCGTTTTGAAATATCCTCTGGCGGAAATAAAGGTCAGTACTATTGCCCAGACTAACAAAGCCCACCAACCGCTAAAGGGCAAAGGGTGATCGGTCGGTGTTATCGTTGCTAAATTATTCCCCGTCAGACGATTATCAATATCGCTTATTCCCTTTTGCAAGCCGCCAGCAAGGTCGCCATTTTTAAATGCCGGAATAATACTGTTGCGAATAATTTTCCCGGACTGCGCATCCGTAATAACGCCTTCCAGTCCGTAACCGATTTCAATACGCACGGTATGATCCTGCCAGGCGACTAACAGTAGAACGCCATCATCGCGGTCTTTATCACCCGGTTTCCAGCTATCGAATACCCGCGTAGCGTACTGCTCGATGGTTTCATCGCCCGTTGTTTCAACCACTAACACGACCAGTTGTGCGTGGCTTTTTTGCGTCAGCTCTTTAATCTGATTGGTCAAAGTATTTACTTCATCGTTCGTCAATTTACCGGTTAAGTCATTCACATACCTGGGTGATTCAGGCACTGGAATTTGTATGGCAAACACAGATGAACAAAAGAAAGCCATAAGGAAGATAAAATTTCGCACAGGACTTCCTCGCTTAATGAGCATTAGTATTCTGGCTAAAATCTATTGTCGGGGCTTTACTCACAGCGGCGACATCATCCGGCAAATAATTTTTCTTTGGTGTGTAATCCATGACTTTTGCGGTTAACACTGCGGGGAATTTGCGGATAGTGACATTATATTGTTCGATGGCTTTAATATATCTTCCTCGCGCAACGGCAATTCGATTTTCACTTCCTTCGAGCTGTACCATCAAATTTTGATAGAGTTCCTGGGCCTTTAGCTCAGGGTAACGTTCACTAATTATCGTTAACTGACCGAGAGTGCGAGACACCTGCGCCTGAGCTTGTTGCCAGGTTTGTAATTTTTGTTCATCTCCCGGAGTTTGCTGAAGAGCGTTACTGGCGCGATTAGCCTGACTACGTGCCAATGTTACGGCTTCCAGTACCTCTTGTTCATGGCTGGAATAACCTTTAATACTGGCGACAAGATTAGGAATAAGATCGGCGCGACGTTGATATTGATTTAATACCTCAGACCAGGAAGCGTTAACCTGCTCATCATAGGTTTGAATATCGTTATATCCACAGCCTGATAAATTGAAAATAAATATAATTACGATGAATGTTCTGAGCATGGTTAAATCCCTTTTAATTAATTCCTTAAAACATAATACGCCACTTCATTTTATTCTTTATGATCTAATCCACTTTTTGCCTTAAACCTGCCTGTAACAGAATGTTAATAAGGCATGATTGTTGTGGCAGGATCTGCAATAATTAACAATTATCCACTTCACAGAGAATGCTATGCAGTACCCGATTAACGAGATGTTCCAGACCCTGCAAGGTGAGGGTTACTTTACCGGCGTCCCCGCCATTTTTATTCGTTTACAGGGATGCCCGGTCGGCTGTGCCTGGTGCGACACCAAACACACCTGGGAAAAGCTTGAGGATCGGGAAGTCTCCCTTTTCAGCATTCTGGCGAAGACCAAAGAGAGTGATAAGTGGGGGGCGGCGAGCAGTGAAGATTTGCTGGCTGTCATTGGTCGTCAGGGATACACCGCGCGGCATGTGGTGATTACGGGTGGTGAGCCTTGCATTCATGATTTGCTGCCACTGACTGACCTGCTCGAAAAGAACGGTTTTAGCTGCCAGATCGAAACCAGCGGTACTCATGAAGTACGCTGCACGCCGAATACCTGGGTTACCGTATCGCCAAAGCTGAACATGCGCGGCGGCTATGAAGTGTTGTCACAGGCACTGGAGCGAGCCAACGAAATCAAGCATCCAGTGGGACGCGTACGTGATATTGAAGCACTGGATGAACTACTGGCAACGCTGACCGATGATAAACCACGAGTCATTGCACTGCAGCCGATTAGCCAAAAGGATGATGCCACACGTTTGTGCATTGAAACCTGCATTGCACGCAACTGGCGTTTGTCGATGCAAACACATAAATATTTAAATATTGCCTGATTAAACATTTATAAGCGTTATAAATGGGTGGAACCTGTAAAGACTTCTGCTCATTTATATTCTTTGTCGCCTCTGAAAAACCTCCATTTTGCCCGTCCTGGACTAATCATTATCATTCTCTACAAATTCTCTGGCGTTAATTTTTCGCTGGAGTGAAAATTATTGCAGTGAAGTTTGGTAGATTTTAGTGGGTATAGAGTTATCTTAAACATTTACCTTTTTAATCAATGGATTAAGTGTTCTTTAACATAATGGATGTGTTGTTTGTGTGATCCTGTAAAGTTGGTAGATTGTGACTGGCTTAAAAAATCATTAATTAATAATAGGTTATGTTTAGAGAGTTCCCCGCGCCAGCGGGGATAAACCGGCGGTAAAATTGTTGCTACCGTCTGGCCCTTGCGAGTTCCCCGCGCCAGCGGGGATAAACCGACGGTGCAGGATCTGTAATTCTTGCTCGCGATGAGTTCCCCGCGCCAGCGGGGATAAACCGAGTTATCAGGATTATTCCCGCTCCGCCGCCAGGAGTTCCCCGCGCCAGCGGGGATAAACCGTCGTTTTTGTGGTGGGAGTGTGCGGATTGGTAGAGTTCCCCGCGCCAGCGGGGATAAACCGGCTGACATTGTCAGCTATAACCTTACAATGTGGAGTTCCCCGCGCCAGCGGGGATAAACCGACGTCCCGCTATTTCCTGGACAGTGTGTAGCGGAGTTCCCCGCGCCAGCGGGGATAAACCGGCATTCAGCTGCAATTAGTAGAAGACGATACAGAGTTCCCCGCGCCAGCGGGGATAAACCGGCGGCGCTAACGTGATAATCACGATCAATTATGAGTTCCCCGCGCCAGCGGGGATAAACCGCGGGCGTTAACCTTTTTATAGGCATCTTCCTTGAGTTCCCCGCGCCAGCGGGGATAAACCGGCTTGCAGCAGCTGCGCCAACATCTGAATACGGAGTTCCCCGCGCCAGCGGGGATAAACCGCTTTTTCCCGTGACAAGATCCAGTTAACTGTTGAGTTCCCCGCGCCAGCGGGGATAAACCGCATCACTGGACGCCCATTTGAATAACTCACAGGAGTTCCCCGCGCCAGCGGGGATAAACCGATTCAGCAAATAGCGAATTTCATAAATATGATGTGTTCCCCGCGCCAGCGGGGATAAACCGTACGTTAAACGCCATCTGTCATGGGTCGTCATGTGTTCCCCGCGCCAGCGGGGATAAACCACCATATAACCCGTTATCTCTTTCTCAAGTTTTTATATTAGCTGTACTTGTAATAAGCAACATATCCACATAACACCTCATGTTCAAAATAGTTCCCCATGCCAGATAAGTTCACAATTATCGATACAAAAAATCAAATTTAATCAAAGTGTTATATGTATAATCCTTAAACCGTTAAGAAATTTTAATATATTATTTTTTTAATATTAATTAATGCCTGTTAATTTTTTCTTTAGAATAACAGTGTATTTTTTAAGCTTGTTATTCATTGATTAAGTAATAAATCTGGAAGTTTGTCTTTGTTTTGAGGCTAATGAGTGGTTTTACATAACCGCCTCTATACGCTGTTGATGAATAGTTCTTATGAATAAAGATATCCAGTTCATACTTTAAGTGAAAATTGATAAAGTGCGATTCGTATTGTCTTTTATTCTAAAGACATCGAGTGTAGTTAATATTCCTTGTAAAAACAGGGATAAACCGAACTAGTTAAAGTTTTTATTATGTTCCCTGCATCAGCGGGGATAAACCGGACTTGTTATCATTTTTTAAGTTGTCGAACTTATGTTCCCCGCGCCAGCGGGGATAACCATTCAGGTATGTTCAGGCCGGGCAGTTTCCCGCCCGGCCTTCCTCACTTACGCATTCGACCAGCTCTGGATCGAATCTGCATTCCCCAACTCACCATGCATCACTTCATACGATTTTTTCAGGATCACATCAGTGTGTTTGGTTAGGTCTTTGAAAATGCCTTTATTCATCGCGTCGTAGCGTTTGGCATTGCTCTCAATCGGCATAAAGATATCTTTCACGCGAACCATTTTGTCGACAGCCGTTGCGTAATCCGGGTATAGCCCCAGACCTATCGCTGTATTAATCGCGGCCCCCAGACTTGCGCAACCGTTAATGGCGTTACGGCGTGCCGGAAGGTTGAACACGTCGGCAAAAATCTGCATAAACAGATCGCTGTTCGAACCACCGCCAGTAATGATCACATGTTTCGCAAAGTGATTCATTTCATGACACATATTGTCGTAATTGTTCTTCAGCGTCAGCGCCACGCTTTCCAGTATCGAACGATAAATCCATGCGTAATCCATGCTGGAATCAAAGCCGATCATAATTCCGCGTTTGTACGGTTCCCACGGATTGGTCAGCCAGTCCAGCACCGTCATCAGACCATTACAGCCAGGCGGCACACAACAAGCTTTTTTGTTGAGCAAATCTTCCGGTGAAAGATCCTGCGCCCTGGCATCCTGAATTAACGATTCGCCTAGCATGTCGCGCAGCCAACTCACCGTCCACATACCTTTTCGAATACCATAACCTTCATACAGCAAGGTTTCCGGAATAGAAGACATGATCGGCCAGTACGCAACCGGATCTTTCGGCAGTGCTTTGCCGTTCATCATCAACGCGATGTAGGTACCAAGAGAAATTACCGCCGTTTCATCATCCAGTAACCCTGCTCCCAGTGCTTCTACCGGTTTATCACTGGTGGTACAAACAACGGGCAGTCCAACCGGGAAATGTGTCGCCAGCGCGGCTTGTGGTGTGATATGCCCAAGTACAGTGCCCGGCATTTGCACATCAAAAAGCATCTGTCGGGGAATATTAAACTTCTCCATTACCGCGGTATCTTCGCTCCATGCCCAGGTCTTATAATCCACCGGCCACTGACCAAAATAGTTGGCGATATTGTCTTTAAACTCGCCGGTTAAACGGTGTGTCAGATAACCTGAAAAAGAGGTGACATATGCCACATCAGGATTGATGTGCTCGTAGGGACGTGTTACGCGTGCATCCTGCCAGCTAATCAACGGCGCAGCTGGCGTGCCATCGGCTTTCAATAACGCACGGCAGCAACGGATAGATCCCAGACCAATGCCGACAATATCTTCTTTATTCCCGGCAAACTGGCTCATCAAATCGTGACCAGCAAAACATAATGATGCCCATAAATCATCGTCAGGATGTTCTGCGGTATCGGCATCTGGAGTGTGCATCGGTTGTAATAAGCCTTTGCCTTCGCAAACCACGTTACCTTCCAGATCGTACATCACCACTTTTGTGCTCTGACTTCCGCCATCAATCCCTATGATGTATTTTTTCGACATGATTTTTCTCCTGTAATTTTCCTGGCTTACTTGCTGCTAGCCATTGCGGGGGCGCTATCAGCAGTACGAATTTTTTGGAACAGCAAAAAGGTAAAGACGATCACCATGGCAAGCGCCGCCATGCCCATCAGCCACATATTGCGGTAGGCTTCTGCTGCGGGCAGGGTGTCTTGCCAGTGGCCGATAATTGGGTAAACGAAGACATCCGGCAGAAATCCAATCACCGAACAAATACCTACCGTGGTGCCCATAATGTAAGACGGTGTTCTCGCTTCGCCAGGGCAGGCCCAGTACAGCCCGCGTGAGGCGTAACAGGTGAATCCCAGAAGTAAAATCAGACCAATCCCCATCGCGACCGATTGCGGGTTAGAGTTCGTGATGAGCAGGGCAGTTAACGCCAGCAGGCCGAGTACGGAAAGGATTTGGATCACGCGGGTAGGGGATTTCACTTTGCTGTAGGTGGTGATAATGCCACCAAGTGGGCCGCACAGTGCGCGGAAGATTTTGTTGATCACAATCCCCATGTAGCTCGCCGCCACCAGCGACATGCCGTACATTTCGGTCAGATAGTTGGTGGAGTAACTCAGAATGGCGTAGATGGTGAAGACGCCAAAAATCACCATGCTGCAGTACCATGTGGTGCTGATACGCAAAACGGCAAGGATGTCGCTAAGCTGGAATGACTGTTTTTCTTCGGTGTTGGTATTGCACAGGTTGTTGTTATCGCTAACAAAAAACCAGCACAGAATCCCCAACAAGATGTAAACCACACTATAGATGATAATGACCGTTTTCAGGCTGGCGCTGTCATCCGGTGCAAAGCGAGAAAAGACCCACATGGTAAACACCGCCAGCGACATTACACCGACGCCGCGCAGCCCTTCCATCCAGCCCATAATTTTCCCTTGCTCGCTATGATCGCCAAGCAACGATGCGGCTTTAATCGACACCGACCACAGCATTAAAATCGTCGTTATCGCAAAGGCGACCTGAATACAGAGCATTACCCACAGCGGTGGATACGTTGCCATTAACAGACCCAGCAATCCGGTAATGATCATCGCGGAAGTAATCATTTTGCGATGCGAAAATTTATCGGCAATAACGCCGCTGGGGGCATAAAGAATAATAGCCGCAATACCAAAGGTACTCATTATTAAACCTATCTCGGTATTGCTGAATCCCATAAATTTCGCCATGGGAATTTGATAAATATAACGTAAATAAGCCAGATCAAAACTAACGCCGCCACTAAAACTAATTATCGCTAGGGTTATCCAACGGCGATATGAGTTGTGTTGCATATCGTATTCCCATTTGTAATAGACAAAAAAAAGAGAAAAGTAAGCCGCCCTTTCAGGTGGATTACTTTTCTCAGGTCTCTAGTAATTGCAATAAGAAATAACATGGAAAGCAGGGGGGTTGTGTGAGAGTAGTCACGCTTCTGCTTTTTAAAATTATTTGATAATACGAATATCACACTGTGATTACGATCACATTAGCGCTTATGCCCTTATGCTAAAAATTATCTCCAGTTACCAGAGATAATGAGAAAGGTAACTTCCCTCTCGCGGGGGAAGTTACCTTTCTTTTTTTTTGCCTTACGGAAATTGGAGCTAACTATGTCAATCGAATCTCTCAATGCGTTCTCAATGGATCTTTTCTCCCTGAAAGGTAAAACCGCAATTGTTACCGGCGGGAATAGCGGTTTAGGCCAGGCATTTGCCATGGCGCTGGCAAAAGCAGGCGCAAATATCTTTATTCCAAGTTTCGTTAAAGATAATGGCGAAACAAAGGAAATGATTGAAAAACAGGGTGTTGAGGTGGACTTCATGCAGGTGGATATCACCGCAGAAGGCGCGCCGCAGAAGATAATTACCGCCTGTTGTGAACGTTTCGGCACCGTCGATATTCTGGTTAACAATGCCGGTATATGTAAGCTGAATAAGGTGCTGGATTTCGGTCGTGCCGACTGGGACCCGATGATTGACGTGAACCTGACCGCCGCATTCGAGTTAAGCTATGAAGCGGCAAAAATTATGATCCCGCAGAAAAGCGGTAAAATCATTAATATCTGTTCATTATTCTCTTACTTAGGTGGTCAATGGTCACCTGCTTATTCTGCCACTAAACACGCCCTTGCCGGATTTACCAAAGCCTATTGCGATGAATTAGGTCAATATAATATTCAGGTAAATGGTATTGCCCCAGGATATTACGCTACCGATATCACCCTGGCGACACGCAGTAATCCAGAAACCAATCAGCGCGTTCTTGATCATATTCCAGCAAACCGTTGGGGCGATACTCAGGATTTAATGGGCGCAGCCATATTTCTCGCAAGTCCGGCATCGAATTATGTCAACGGGCATTTATTAGTGGTTGATGGCGGTTATTTAGTGCGCTAATCCATAACGGTGGTTTCTGATTTCTTTTATTAATGACTATTCCATTTTTATTATCAGGAAGGAATTACTATGTCTTTATCTCGCGCAGCGATTGTCGACCAGCTAAAGGAAATTGTTGGTGCAGATCGCGTAATTACCGATGAAACGGTATTGAAGAAAAACAGTATTGATCGTTTTCGTAAATTTCCGGATATTCATGGTATTTATACTTTGCCTATTCCGGCAGCGGTCGTAAAACTCGGTTCCACTGAGCAAGTGTCCCGTGTGCTGAATTTTATGAATGCACACAAAATTAACGGCGTACCACGTACCGGTGCTTCCGCTACCGAAGGCGGGCTGGAAACCGTTGTGGAAAACTCGGTGGTGCTTGATGGCTCTGCAATGAATCAAATCATTAATATTGATATAGAGAATATGCAGGCGACGGCGCAATGTGGCGTTCCGCTGGAAGTGCTGGAAAACGCGTTGCGTGAAAAAGGTTACACCACGGGGCACTCTCCGCAGTCAAAACCGTTGGCACAGATGGGGGGACTGGTGGCGACCCGTAGTATCGGGCAGTTCTCCACACTCTACGGCGCAATCGAGGATATGGTCGTTGGCCTGGAAGCAGTACTGGCTGATGGCACCGTGACACGCATTAAAAACGTGCCACGACGCGCGGCGGGTCCGGACATTCGTCACATCATCATCGGCAACGAAGGCGCATTGTGCTATATCACTGAAGTTACTGTGAAAATCTTTAAATTCACCCCGGAAAACAACCTCTTCTACGGCTATATCCTGGAAGACATGAAAACCGGCTTCAACATCCTGCGTGAAATCATGGTGGAAGGATATCGTCCGTCGATCGCTCGTTTGTATGACGCTGAAGATGGCACCCAACACTTCACCCATTTTGCCGACGGAAAATGCGTGCTGATCTTTATGGCTGAAGGTAACCCTCGCATTGCGAAGGCGACGGGCGAAGGGATTGCTGAAATCGTGGCACGTTACCCGCAATGCCAGCGCGTGGACAGCAAGCTGATCGAAACCTGGTTTAACAACCTGAACTGGGGACCGGATAAAGTGGCTGCCGAACGTGTGCAGATCCTCAAAACCGGCAACATGGGCTTTACCACCGAAGTCTCCGGCTGCTGGAGCTGCATCCACGAAATCTACGAAAGTGTTATTAACCGTATTCGTACCGAGTTCCCACATGCCGACGACATCACTATGCTGGGCGGTCACTCTTCCCACAGCTATCAGAACGGCACCAACATGTATTTTGTCTACGACTACAACGTTGTTGACTGTAAGCCGGAAGAGGAAATCGACAAATACCACAATCCGCTCAACAAAATCATCTGCGAAGAAACCATTCGCCTCGGCGGTTCGATGGTACACCATCACGGTATCGGTAAACATCGTGTTCACTGGAGCAAACTGGAACACGGCAGCGCGTGGGCGTTGCTGGAAGGGCTGAAAAAGCAGTTCGATCCTAACGGCATTATGAATACGGGTACTATCTATCCGATTGAAAAATAATGTGTCAGGTAGCGTTTCGCGATGACGGGACGTTGCCTTTTCGGCTTCTCAACCGGGAAGCCGTTCTTATTACCGGACAATGAAGGGGTAAAGATGAACACTTCACCGGTGCGAATGGATGATTTACCACTTAACCGTTTTCACTGTCGAATTGCTGCGCTGACTTTCGGCGCACACCTGACCGACGGTTATGTTCTCGGCGTCATTGGTTACGCCATAATTCAGCTTACTCCAGCCATGCAACTGACGCCGTTTATGGCGGGAATGATCGGCGGCTCGGCGCTACTTGGCCTGTTTATCGGCAGCCTGGTTTTGGGCTGGATCTCCGACCATATCGGGCGGCAAAAAATCTTCACCTTCAGCTTTATGCTGATTACACTCGCCTCGTTCCTGCAATTTTTTGCCACCACGCCAGAGCATCTTATTGGACTGCGCATTTTGATCGGCATTGGGCTGGGAGGCGATTACTCAGTAGGCCACACCTTGCTGGCTGAATTTTCTCCGCGCCGCCATCGCGGTATTTTGCTGGGCGCATTCAGCGTGGTGTGGACCGTAGGCTATGTGCTGGCAAGTATTGCCGGACATCACTTTATTAGCGAAAGCCCCGAAGCCTGGCGATGGTTACTTGCATCGGCGGCATTTCCTGCCCTGTTGATTACGTTGTTACGTTGGGGAACGCCAGAATCGCCACGCTGGCTACTGCGCCAGGGGCGTTTTGCAGAAGCTCACGCTATCGTGCATCGCTATTTTGGTCCCCATGTTTTACTGGGCGATGAAGTGGCAACGGCGACCCATAAACACATCAAAACCTTGTTCTCTTCGCGCTACTGGCGGCGCACGGCGTTTAACAGTGTCTTCTTTGTCTGCCTCGTAATCCCATGGTTTGTAATTTACACCTGGCTGCCAACTATCGCCCAGACTATTGGACTGGAAGATGCGCTGACTGCCAGCCTGCTGCTTAACGCGTTATTAATTGTGGGTGCGCTGCTGGGATTATTTCTGACGCACCTGCTGGCACATCGCAAATTTTTACTTGGCAGTTTTTTGTTGCTGGCGGCAACGCTGGTAGTGATGGCCTGTTTGCCTTCTGGCTGTTCATTAACGCTGCTGCTTTTTGTTCTCTTCAGTACCACCATTTCGGCAGTCAGTAATCTGGTGGGCATTTTGCCTGCGGAAAGTTTTCCTACTGACATTCGCTCGCTGGGCGTCGGTTTTGCCACCGCCATGAGTCGGTTGGGCGCGGCGGTAAGTACTGGCCTGCTGCCGTGGGTGCTGGCACAGTGGGGAATGCAAGTCACCTTATTGCTCCTGGCGGCAGTGTTGTTGGTTGGTTTTGTTGTGACCTGGCTATGGGCGCCAGAAACCAAAGCACTCCCGCTGGTGGCGGCGGGAAATGTAGGAGGTGTGAATGAACATTCTGTTAGCGTTTAAAGCCGAACCGGATGCCGGAATGCTGGCGGAAAAAGAGTGGCAGGCGGCGGCTCAGGGTAATAGCGGACCGGATGTTTCGCTGCTGCGAAGTTTACTCGGTGCTGATGAACAGGCCGCTGCCGCGCTTCTGTTAGCGCAGAGAAAAAACGGTACGCCGATGTCTTTAACCGCGTTGAGCATGGGGGATGAACGGGCGTTGCACTGGCTGCGCTATCTCATGGCTCTTGGGTTTGAGGAAGCTGTATTGCTGGAGACGGCGGCAGATCTGCGCTTTGCGCCGGAATTTGTCGCTCGCCATATTGCCGAATGGCAGCGCCAGAATCCGCTGGATCTGATCATTACTGGCTGCCAGAGCAGCGAAGGGCAGAACGGGCAAACGCCATTTTTGCTGGCGGAAATGCTGACCTGGCCCTGTTTTACCCAGGTGGAGCGTTTTACTCTCGACGCACCGTTTATCTCGCTCGAACAGCGTACTGAACATGGATTACGCTGTTGTCGGGTTCGCTTGCCTGCGGTGATTGCCGTGCGCCAGTGTGGCGAGGTGGCCTTGCCAGTACCGGGAATGCGCCAGCGAATGGCTGCGGGGAAAGCTGAAATTATCCGCAAAACTGTTACTGCTGAATCGTCAGCGATGCAGTGCCGGCAACTGGAAAGGCCAGAGCAACGACGCGGTGCAACGCTTCTTGATGGGCAAACGGTAGCAGAAAAAGCGCAAAAGCTATGGCAGGACTATTTACGCCAAAGGATGCAGCCATGAATATCGCCATTGTGACAATAAATCAGGAACATGCCGCAATAGCGGGCTGGCTGGCGGAGCAGGATTTCAGCGGCAGCACATTAACGCACTGGCAAATCGAGCCGCAGCCGATGGTCGCGGAACAGGTGCTGGATGCGCTGGTAGAACAGTGGCAGCGAACGCCTGCGGACGTTGTTCTCTTTCCGCCGGGAACGTTTGGCGATGAACTGGCTACCCGCCTGTCCTGGCGTTTACATGGTGCCAGTATATGCCAGGTGACTTCATTAAATATTCCAACCGGAAGCGTACGCAAATCCCAGTGGGGAAATGCGCTAACGGCGACGCTGCAAACAGAAAAACGCCCGCTATGCCTTTCCCTTGCCCGCCAGGCGGGAGCAGTGAAAAATGCCACGTTGCCCTCTGGTATGCAGCAACTGAACATTGTCCCCGGCGCGCTTCCCGACTGGCTGGTTAGCACAGAGGATCTGAAAAATGTTACCCACGACCCATTAGCTGAGGCCAGACGGGTGCTGGTGGTGGGGCAGGGCGGAGAGGCAGATAACCAGGAAATCGCTATGCTGGCAGAAAAGCTGGGAGCCGAAGCGGGCTACAGTCGGGCGCGAGTAATGAACGGTGGCGTTGATGCCGAAAAAGTGATTGGTATTTCCGGACATCTGCTGGCACCTGAGGTGTGTATTGTTGTTGGCGCTTCCGGCGCAGCAGCGTTAATGGCGGGCGTCCGCAATAGCAAGTTTGTGGTGGCGATTAATCATGACGCCAGCGCGGCGGTATTTTCACAGGCAGATGTTGGCGTGGTAGATGACTGGAAAGCGGTGCTGGAGGCACTGGTGACAACCATTCACGCAGATTGCCAATAACGTGCTGCCGGATGATCCTGTCTACGGTTCTGGGCTGGGGACTGTAGGCCTGATAAGACGCGTCAAGCGTCGTATCAGGCGCTGAATGCCGGATTTGGCATGTGGCCTACAAATCAGACAAATTCAACTCGTTACGAGTATCCCGTCAAAGCAATTTTTTCGCTAACGTCCAGACCCCGGTATTCGTGGTGGAAAGCGCCACGACACCGGCGTTAATCGCATTACGCGCATCTTCTTCATCGCACACCAGCCCGCCAGCAATCAGCGGCTGGTGGATTTTCTCCGTTACCCAGCCCAGCACTTTAGGCATACAGCCTGGCAGAATTTCAATACAATCAGGATTCGATTGCGCAACCTGCTTATCAATGTTGTGAAAAGAAATCGAGTCGACAATAAACAAGCGATGAATACAGAAAAAGCCTTCCGCTCTCGCCGCTTTTAGCATTGACGCTTTGGTACTGATAATGCCGTCCGCCTCGGTCACCAGTTTCAGAAACTGAATTACTACTTCTTTATTTGATGCGCCTTCCAGCAAATCGACATGAATAAAGGCATATTTCCCGGCACTTTTAATCTTTTTGACGATATGACTGATGGTGCAGATATTGCCGTATAACACGGAAATAAACTGGCATTCAGAATCGATTGCCAACTGCAGGCTGGCATTATCTTTAACGGCAGCAATCACCGGATTCTGGCGGAGCAGGTGTAAGAGGGGCATAAATTATCCTTATTATTTATCCAAAGCGGTAGGTGATGCCGAATCCGGAAGGCGGATAGCGCCACTGTTGTAGGTTTTTTTCATCACACAGTAAACGGCAGGTGCCACACTCCAGGCAGCCGCGATAATCAACGCGTAAGTCGCCTTCCGGCGTGAGCGAAAAAAGACCAGCCGGACAAGCGTTAATCAACCGTTCTGCCGTCTGGCGCTCAACGGAGTCTGCCGGAACAATATGTGGCGCATCAGCAGCGCGCCAGAGATTACGGGCTACAGACATCGAATACTCCTGACAACATCGCCCGCCAGATGCCACAGGCCATGACGACGTAAATGACGCCAGAGCAACTGACGCAGCGGCGGAACAGGTTTATCACCCTGATCCCATAAATCACGGGAAATATCCTGCATTAACACAGGCCACTTACGGTACCATCCAGGGCGTTGCAAAAGCGCCGGAACATGCTGATAGCGCTGTAGAACATCCCACAGCAGGCTGCGCTCTACGTTGTAATGATAAAGCGGAAACAGATTTTGCGGCTCGCGGTGCTGGCAGGCGCTTATCAGCGTTTGTGCCGCCGCCTGTGCGCCAGCCAGCGCCATATCCATGCCGCGCACGGAAATTCCGGTATTGACGCAACTGCGCAACGTATCGCCCACCAGCAGCCAGCCGTTACCGGCGTATTGCACCGGCATACTGTGCAAGCCACCTTCTGGCACCAGATGCGCACCATACTCCAGTGATTCCGTGTTTTTGATAAGCGGGCGCACTGCCGGATGCGTTTTAAAGCGAGCCAGCAGCTCGCTTGCCGGAACACGACTTTGCGTAAGTGAAGAGAGCGGGCAAACAATCCCTAACGAGAGCGTTTGTTGATTAGTATAAAGAAATGCGCCGCCGGGTAAGTCATCACAGATTCCGCCGCTGAACAGCAACGCTGCGCCTTCGTTATTCTCCAGATGAAAACGTTCTTCAATAGCGGATGTTTCCAGTGAAAGAACTTCTTTGATCCCCAACGCCATCGCTTCGCCAGCAGGACGAGTCACTAACCCGTGACGCTCAGCCAGGACGCTGTTGGCACCTTCTGCCAGCGCCACATAACGGGCGCGGAGAATATCGTCACCGCAAATGACACCACACACCCTGCCGTTTTCTTCATACAGCGCATCTACCGTCGCACCAGGGATGCATTCGACACCTTCTTTTTCGGCTTCGGCAACCAGCCACGGATCGAACCGTGCACGTAATACGCTCCAGGATTCACCGCCGGGCTGTAAGCTGGAAAACGTCGTTGCGCCATCCGGCGTTAGCAGAGAAAGACTTTCGTGAGTGATGCGTCGTTCAAGAGGCGCGGTCAGGTGAAACTGAGGGAGGAGTTCCGCGAGCGCATGGGTGTATAAACGCCCGCCGGAAAGGTTTTTACTGCCGGGAATTTCAGCGCGTTCCAGTAACAGAACGGATAAACCTGCCCGCGCGCAGCGTAAAGCACAAGCGGTGCCTGCTATACCCGCACCAATAATAATAATGTCGCAGTCGTCTTCCATGTCATGCCCCAGATATCCAGAGCGCAACACCCTAACATAGCGTTACTTAAGGGAAATTGACCGCCGACACACTCTTATCATTCGCCGCGATAGATGCAACCTGCGGTGCAGGTTTCTTTCACCATAACCGCACTTAACAGCGGAACAACCGGTTTAACCTGATTCCAAATCCATTTTGCTAAAACCTCGCTGGTCGGGTTTTCCAGGCCAGGAATATCATTGAGATAATAGTGATCGAGGCGATCATAGGTTGGTTTAAATGCCGCTTTCAGTTCAGCGAAATCGATAATCCAGCCCGTATGCGGATCGACTTCCCCGGTAATTTCCAGTCGCACCATAAAGGAATGCCCGTGCAGGCGACCACATTTATGTCCTTCCGGGACGTGTGGTAAGCGGTGAGCGGCTTCGAAGGTGAAATCTTTAAATAACGTGGTGGACATCATAATTTCTCTACATGACGATAAAACCGCCGTAGAGTACCGGAAAGGCTTTTTTTTCGCATTATCTAAAACGACTTTGTTGCGCAAAATCGCTGATTTATCTTAATGATTGGCTAAATTCATTTGTTTTTCATTGGGTTGGTTAATCTGTTTTGTTGTTAAAGACTATTGCTAAAACAGGTTAGTCGATTTGGTTATTAGTTATCGCTATCCCGTCTTTAATCCACACCGTTCACCCCGTTAACCTTACCTTCTCTTCTGTTTTATGGGCGCTGACAGGGCGCAGAAACAGCTTTGCTTACTGGAACATAACGACGCATGACGACACAGGTCCCACCTTCCGCGTTGCTTCCGTTGAACCCGGAGCAACTGGCACGCCTTCAGGCGGCCACGACCGATTTAACTCCCACCCAGCTTGCCTGGGTTTCTGGCTATTTCTGGGGCGTGCTCAACCAACAGCCTGCTGCGCTTACAGCGACGCCAGCGCCCGCCCCCGCCGCAGAAATGCCGGGTATAACTATTATCTCCGCTTCGCAAACCGGCAATGCGCGCCGGGTTGCTGAAACATTACGCGATGATTTATTAGCGGCAAAACTGAACGTTAAGCTGGTGAACGCGGGCGACTATAAATTCAAACAAATCGCCAGCGAAAAACTGCTCATCGTGGTGACGTCAACGCAAGGTGAAGGGGAACCGCCGGAGGAGGCCGTCGCGCTGCATAAGTTCCTGTTCTCCAAAAAAGCGCCGAAGCTGGAAAACACCGCGTTTGCTGTGTTTAGTCTCGGCGATAGCTCTTATGAATTTTTCTGCCAGTCCGGGAAAGATTTTGACAGCAAGCTGGCGGAACTGGGCGGTGAACGCCTGCTCGACCGTGTCGATGCCGACGTTGAATACCAGGCTGCTGCCATCGAGTGGCGCGCCCGCGTGGTTGATGTTCTGAAGTCCCGTACGCCTGTCGCGGCACCTTCGCAATCCGTCGCTACTGGCGCGGTAAATGAAATCCACACCAGCCCGTACAGCAAAGACGCGCCGCTGGTGGCGAGCCTCTCTGTTAACCAGAAAATTACCGGGCGTAACTCTGAAAAAGACGTTCGCCATATCGAAATTGACTTAGGTGACTCGGGCCTGCGTTACCAGCCGGGTGACGCGCTGGGCGTCTGGTATCAGAACGATCCGGCACTGGTGAAAGAACTTGTCGAACTGCTGTGGCTGAAAGGCGATGAACCTGTCACCGTCGAGGGCAAAACGTTACCTCTGAACGAGGCCCTACAGTGGCACTTCGAACTGACCGTCAACACCGCCAACATCGTTGAGAACTACGCCACGCTTACCCGCAGTGAAACGCTGCTGCCGCTGGTGGGCGATAAAGCGAAGTTACAGCATTACGCCGCGACGACGCCGATTGTCGATATGGTGCGTTTCTCTCCGGCACAGCTTGACGCTGAAGCCCTCATTAACTTGCTGCGCCCGCTGACGCCGCGCCTGTATTCCATCGCCTCCTCGCAGGCGGAAGTCGAGAACGAAGTACACGTCACCGTTGGTGTCGTTCGTTATGACATTGAAGGCCGCGCCCGTGCCGGTGGTGCCTCTAGTTTCCTCGCGGATCGTGTGGAAGAAGAGGGCGAAGTCCGCGTCTTTATCGAACATAACGACAACTTCCGTCTGCCAGCCAACCCGGAAACGCCGGTGATTATGATTGGTCCAGGCACCGGCATCGCGCCGTTCCGCGCCTTTATGCAGCAACGTGCTGCTGACGAAGCGCCGGGTAAAAACTGGCTGTTCTTTGGCAACCCACACTTTACGGAAGATTTCCTCTATCAGGTGGAGTGGCAGCGCTACGTCAAAGAGGGCGTGCTGACACGTATCGATCTTGCCTGGTCGCGCGATCAAAAAGAAAAAATTTACGTACAAGACAAACTGCGCGAACAGGGCGCAGAGCTGTGGCGCTGGATCAATGACGGAGCCCACATTTATGTCTGCGGCGACGCTAATCGCATGGCGAAAGACGTTGAACAGGCACTTCTGGAAGTGATTGCCGAATTTGGTGGCATGGACACCGAAGCGGCGGATGAATTTTTAAGTGAGCTGCGCGTAGAGCGCCGTTATCAGCGAGATGTCTACTAATGAACGAAAAACATCCAGGGCCTTTAGTGGTCGAAGGAAAACTGACAGACGCCGAGCGCATGAAGCTTGAGAGCAACTACCTGCGCGGGACCATTGCGGAAGATTTAAACGACGGTCTGACCGGCGGCTTTAAGGGCGACAACTTCCTGCTGATCCGTTTCCACGGTATGTATCAGCAGGATGACCGCGATATCCGCGCCGAACGTGCTGAACAGAAGCTGGAACCGCGTCATGCGATGCTGCTGCGCTGCCGTCTGCCGGGTGGGGTGATCACCACTAAACAGTGGCAGGCAATTGATAAATTCGCCGGTGAAAACACCATTTATGGCAGCATTCGCCTGACCAACCGCCAGACGTTCCAGTTCCACGGCATTCTGAAAAAGAACGTCAAACCGGTGCACCAGATGCTGCACTCGGTCGGTCTTGATGCGCTGGCGACCGCCAACGACATGAACCGTAATGTACTCTGCACCTCGAACCCATTTGAATCTCAGTTGCACGCGGAAGCGTATGAGTGGGCGAAGAAAATCTCTGAACATCTGCTGCCGCGAACCCGCGCCTATGCGGAGATCTGGCTCGATCAGGAGAAAGTCGCCACTACTGACGAAGAACCGATCCTCGGTCAGACCTATCTGCCGCGTAAATTCAAAACCACGGTAGTGATCCCGCCGCAGAACGATATCGATCTGCACGCCAACGACATGAACTTTGTGGCGATCGCGGAAAACGGCAAGCTGGTGGGCTTCAACCTGCTGGTGGGCGGTGGGCTTTCTATCGAACACGGCAACAAGAAAACCTACGCCCGCACGGCGAGTGAGTTTGGTTATCTGCCGCTGGAGCATACGCTGGCGGTGGCGGAAGCCGTCGTGACAACTCAGCGCGACTGGGGTAACCGAACCGATCGTAAAAATGCCAAAACCAAATACACGCTGGAGCGCGTGGGGGTCGAGACGTTTAAAGCAGAAGTGGAACGTCGCGCGGGGATCAAATTTGAGCCGATCCGTCCATATGAATTTACCGGGCGCGGCGATCGTATCGGCTGGGTAAAAGGGATCGACGACAAATGGCACCTGACGCTGTTTATCGAAAATGGCCGAATTCTTGATTATCCGGGGCGTCCGCTGAAAACCGGCCTGCTGGAGATCGCGAAGATCCACAAAGGTGATTTCCGCATTACGGCGAACCAGAATCTGATCATCGCTGGTGTACCGGAAAGCGAGAAAGCGAAGATTGAGAAGATCGCCAAAGAGAGCGGATTGATGAATGCCGTCACGCCGCAGCGCGAAAACTCAATGGCCTGCGTGTCATTCCCGACTTGCCCGTTGGCGATGGCGGAAGCGGAGCGTTTCCTGCCGTCGTTTATCGATAACATCGATAATTTAATGGCGAAACATGGTGTCAGCGATGAGCACATCGTGATGCGTGTAACAGGCTGCCCGAACGGTTGTGGTCGCGCGATGCTGGCGGAAGTTGGCCTGGTGGGTAAAGCGCCGGGTCGCTACAACCTGCATCTTGGTGGCAACCGCATTGGGACACGTATCCCACGGATGCATAAAGAAAACATCACCGAGCCGGAAATCCTGGCGACGCTTGATGAACTGATAGGGCGCTGGGCGAAAGAACGTGAAGCGGGTGAAGGCTTCGGCGACTTTACGGTGCGTGCGGGCATCATTCGCCCGGTGCTCGATCCGGCGCGTGATTTGTGGGATTAACCATCAGTCCAGTCTTGTAGGCCTGATAAGACGCGTAAGCGTCGCATCAGGCAAGGCAAACAGTGAGGAATCTATGTCCAAACTCGATCTAAATGCCCTGAACGAACTGCCGAAGGTAGATCGCATTCTGGCGCTGGCGGAAACTAACGCCGAGCTTGAAAAACTGGATGCTGAAGGCCGTGTTGCCTGGGCGCTGGATAATCTGCCCGGTGAATATGTGCTTTCTTCCAGCTTCGGTATCCAGGCGGCGGTTAGCCTGCATCTGGTGAATCAGATTCGCCCGGATATTCCGGTGATCCTCACCGATACCGGTTATCTGTTTCCGGAAACCTACCGCTTTATTGACGAGTTAACGGACAAACTCAAGCTCAACCTGAAAGTGTACCGCGCTACCGAAAGCGCCGCCTGGCAGGAAGCACGCTACGGCAAACTGTGGGAGCAGGGCGTTGAAGGCATTGAAAAGTACAACGATATCAACAAAGTCGAACCGATGAACCGGGCGCTGAAAGAACTGAACGCACAAACGTGGTTTGCTGGCCTGCGCCGTGAACAATCCGGCAGCCGCGCTAATTTACCGGTGTTGGCAATTCAGCGTGGCGTATTTAAAGTGCTGCCGATTATCGACTGGGATAACCGAACTATTTATCAGTATCTGCAAAAACATGGCCTGAAATATCACCCATTATGGGACGAAGGATATTTATCGGTTGGTGATACCCATACAACCCGTAAATGGGAACCTGGTATGGCGGAAGAAGAAACGCGTTTCTTTGGCTTAAAAAGGGAATGTGGGCTGCACGAAGGGTAAATATTGCCGGATAAAATAAACGCCTCTGTCAGAAATGATGGGGGCGTTTTTATTTTGCGAGCCGCATTCCGGCATTTAAACATGAATATAGCAGGGGAAATCAACAGTTATAGAATGGCGTCGGGTGCTTGAGGCTGTCTGGCGTTGAGCATTCGCGAGGTTCCAGATGGACAAAAGCCCCGGGCGATATTTCTATCAACCTGAGGCTCGCGTTCGAACGTAGCAATTCGAATGTTAGTCTCTTCTTTGCAGGGAGGCAAGACATGCTGACAAAATATGCCCTTGTGGCAATCATCGTACTGTGTTGTACAGTACTGGGATTCACGCTGATGGTAGGCGACTCGTTGTGTGAGTTGAGTATCAGAGAACGTGGTATGGAGTTTAAGGCAGTTCTCGCTTACGAACCGAAGAAGTAGCCACCACGCGGGGGTAAAACCCCGCGTATTGAATTGTGATGGTTTGGTCTCCTGCACCCTTTTTTTCATTTATATTGTTTTTGTGAATATTATGCCTGTGTTTATTATTTATATATATCACAGATGAAAATCATTGAATTATTCATAATGTAAATATTTTATTGAACGATATATATCACAGATAATTTTTAATATATGCGTAAATATCCTTTAAGTTTTACTGAAGGATAAAAACATTGTGACTTTCTTTGATTTCTGGGGAAAAACCCGACGTGGCGAGAAAGAGGGTGGCGACGATTATCACCTTCTTTGCTGGCATTCGCTGGATGTAGCCGCGATAGGCTATTTAATGGTCAAAAACAACTGTTTCGGGCTGGCTGACTATTTTCGTCAATTAGGTTTCGCTGACACGGATCAGGCAGCACAATTTTTCGCCTGGTTGTTGTGCTGGCACGATACTGGAAAATTTGCCCGCTCATTTCAGCAACTTTACCTGCACCCACAACTCAAGGTTCCGGAAGGCGCAAGAAAGAATTACGAAAAGATCTCTCATTCAACGCTGGGTTACTGGTTGTGGCATCATTATTTAATTGAATGTGAAGAGTTGCTTCCTTCATCTTCACTCTCTTTGCGCA
The DNA here is from genome assembly GCF_002965045.1 of Escherichia sp. MOD1-EC6300. Classification (NCBI taxonomy): domain Bacteria; kingdom Pseudomonadati; phylum Pseudomonadota; class Gammaproteobacteria; order Enterobacterales; family Enterobacteriaceae; genus Escherichia; species Escherichia sp. MOD1-EC6300. The sequence goes on from NZ_PTRH01000015.1 coordinate 68,757, forward strand.
AACTTAAACGAGTAATAGATATGTGGATGCCCGTGACGACCGGGCATCATGGTCGGCCTCCTGACCGTATCGATGAACTGGACAACTTTCTGCCTGAAGACAAAGCTGCCGCACGGGATTTTCTCCTTGAAATCAAGGTACTGTTTCCGCTCATCGAGATCCCTACATTCTGGGATGATGACGAGGGCGTTGAACTTATAAAACATTTTTCCTGGTATATCTCTGCAACCGTCGTACTCGCAGACTGGACGGGATCGTCAACGCGGTTTTTTCCACGCGTTGCACAGGCAATGGATATTAAAGATTACTGGCAGAAGGCTTTAGTTCAGGCTCAAAACGCATTAACCGTCTTTCCCCCAAAAGCAGAAAGCGCGCCTTTCACTGGAATTAATACGCTGTTTCCTTTTATTGAGAACCCAACACCGTTACAGCAAAAGGTGTTGGATCTGGATATCAGCCAGCCAGGACCACAGTTGTTTATTCTGGAAGATGTGACTGGCGCAGGTAAAACAGAAGCGGCGCTTATCCTGGCGCACAGGTTGATGTCTGCGGGGAAAGCACAGGGTTTGTTTTTTGGCCTGCCAACAATGGCAACGGCCAATGCCATGTACGATAGGCTGGTAAAAACCTGGCTTGCTTTCTATTCGCCACAATCCCGCCCCAGCCTGGTGCTGGCACACAGCGCTCGTTCGCTAATGGATCGCTTTAACGCATCGCTGTGGTCTGGTGATTTTGTGGGGTCAGAAGAACCGGATGAACAAGCGTTCAGTCAGGGATGTGCGGCCTGGTTTGCTGACAGTAACAAGAAGGCGTTGCTGGCTGAAATTGGCGTCGGCACGCTGGATCAGGCGATGATGGCGGTGATGCCGTTCAAACATAATAATCTGCGGCTTCTGGGGCTGAGTAACAAAATCCTGCTAGCCGATGAGATCCACGCCTGTGACGCTTATATGTCGTGCATTCTTGAAGGGCTGATCGAGCGGCAGGCGCGTGGCGGAAACAGCGTTATTTTGCTTTCTGCTACGTTGTCTCAACAGCAGCGTGACAAACTCGTCGCCGCCTTTGCGCGTGGTGCAGAGGGCCAGCAAGAAGCTCCGTTGCTGGAAAAAGATGATTATCCCTGGCTGACGCATGTCACGAAATCCGATGTGCATTCGCACCGGGTAGCGACGCGCAAAGACGTTGAGCGCAGCGTGAGTGTGGGTTGGCTTCATAGCGAACAAGAGTGTATTGCGCGTATCGAATCGGCGGTAAGTCAGGGGAAATGCATCGCCTGGATTCGGAATTCTGTCGATGACGCCATCCAGGTTCATCGTCAGCTGCTTGCCCGCGGCGTCATTCCTGCTTCCAGCCTTTCACTTTTTCATAGCCGCTTTGCTTTCAGCGATCGCCAGCGAATTGAAACGGAGACGCTGGCACGCTTTGGTAAAGAAGACTGTTCACAGCGTGCCGGAAAAGTCCTCATTTGTACTCAGGTCCTGGAGCAGAGCGTCGACTGCGACCTGGACGAAATGATTTCCGACCTTGCCCCTGTTGATTTACTGATCCAGCGAGCAGGGCGATTACAGCGACATATCCGCGATATTAATGGTCAGTTAAAGCGTGACGGTAAAGACGAGCGTCACCCTCCTGTATTGCTGATTCTGGCCCCCGTCTGGAACGACTCTCCGGGTGAAGAATGGTTTGGCTGTGCCATGCGTAACAGTGCATTTGTCTATCCCGATCATGGGCGAATCTGGTTGACGCAGCGTGTGCTGCGTGAACAAGGCGCGATTCAGATGCCACACTCAGCCCGGCTTCTGATTGAATCAGTCTACGGTGAGGACGTGGTAATGCCGGAAGGGTTTGCCCGCAGCGAGCAGGAGCAAGTGGGCAAATACTACTGCGATCGTTCAATGGCTAATAAGTTTGTGCTGAACTTCAGGCCCGGCTATGCCGCCAATATCAACGATTACCTCCCGGAAAAACTGTCGACACGTCTGGCTGAAGAGTCTGTTTCCCTGTGGCTGGCTAGCTGTATTGGCGGTGTGGTGAAGCCTTATGCCACCGGTGCACACGCATGGGAAATGAGCGTTGTCAGAGTGCGCCAAAGCTGGTGGAAAAAACATCGGGATAAGTTTTCTTTACTGGAAGGGGATGCGTTCAGGCAGTGGTGCGTTGAACAGCGGCAAGATCCGGAGATGGCAAACGTGATTTTGGTCACCGATGACGAAAGTTGTGGATATTCGGCTACGGAGGGATTGATTGGCAAGGTTGGTTGATATGCCTGCGACAGGATTCTCTGAATAGTTGATACACAAAAAAGGATGGAAGGATGGATAACCGACCTGGGATGGTCTTTTTACGAGAGGATGCGTATGAACTCGTTTTCACTTCTGACAACCCCGTGGTTGCCCGTTCGTTATAAAGACGGAACGACAGGCAAACTGGCGCCAGTCGATCTGGCGGATGAAAATGTTGTCGATATCGCTGCGCCGCGGGCAGATCTCCAGGGTGCGGCATGGCAGTTTTTGCTGGGACTACTACAAACCAGCTTCGCGCCCAAAAATCACGGTCGTTGGGATGATATATGGGAAGACGGACTGGAAGCTGAAAAGCTAAGGGAAGCATTGCTGTCTTTAGAACATGCTTTCCAGTTTGGCCCAGATTCCCCTTCATTTATGCAGGATTTCGAGGCGCTTACGGGAGATAAAGTTCCTGTCGCTTCGTTACTGCCTGAAATTCCCGGCGCTCAAACAACGAAGTTCAATAAAGACCACTTTATTAAGCGTGGCGTGACTGAACACATATGCCCTCATTGTTCCGCGTTAGCGCTGTTTTCCCTACAGTTAAATGCGCCGTCAGGCGGCAAAGGCTATCGCACCGGTTTGCGCGGCGGTGGGCCAATGACGACGCTGATTGAATTACAGGAATATCAGGGCAATCAACAAACACCCTTGTGGCGCAAACTGTGGCTCAACGTGATGCCGCAGGATGAATCTGACTTACCGCTACCCAAAAAATTTGGCGATCTGGTTTTCCCCTGGCTTGGCCCGACGCGTACCAGTGAACTGGCCGGTGCGGTGGTAACTGATGATCAGGTCAACAAACTCCAGGCGTACTGGGGAATGCCTCGGCGCATACGTGTTGATTTTAATACCACGACAGTCGGCAACTGCGATATTTGCGGTGAGCAGAGCGACGCGCTCCTGAGCCTGATGACGACCAAAAATTACGGTGCGAATTATGCCATGTGGCAGCATCCCTTAACGCCCTACCGTATACCACTTAAAGAGGGCGGCGAGCTTTACTCGGTTAAACCACAACCGGGCGGTTTAATCTGGCGCGACTGGCTAGGACTTATCGAAACGGGTAAGTCAGAAAACAATACGGAACTTCCCGCGCTGGTGGTGAAACTCTTTAATGCCAGCAGTCTGAAACAGGCAAAAGTGGGCCTGTGGGGATTTGGCTATGATTTCGACAACATGAAAGCGCGCTGTTGGTACGAACACCATTTCCCGCTACTGCTCAATAAAAAAGAAGGCCAGATACCAAAGCTGCGGCTGGCTGCGCAAACGGCTTCACGGATTCTAAGTCTGTTACGGAGTGCATTGAAAGAAGCATGGTTCTCCGATCCAAAAGGTGCACGGGGTGATTTCAGTTTTGTGGATATCGACTTCTGGAACAAAACTCAGCATCGCTTCCTGAGGTTAGTGCGTCAAATTGAAGAAGGTCAGGAGCCGGATGAATTACTCAGCAAATGGCAAAAGGAAATGTGGTTATTCGCGCGTCAGGATTTTGACGAGCGGGTATTCACTAATCCTTATGAGCCCGTTGATTTGAAACGCGTCATGACCGCGCGCAAGAAATATTTTACAACATCGGCGGAGAAGCAAAGTGCTAAAGCCGCCAGGGAGAAAAAGCAGGAGGCTGCTGAATGAGTATTGTAAAAGAGGAGCACAAAGCCACGCTGCGCAAATGGCACGAGGAATTGCAGGAAAAACGCGGCAATCGTGCCAGTCTGCGGCGTAGTACGACGGTTAATGATGTTTGTTTGTCAGAAGGGTTTCGTTCTCTGCTGATGCAGACCCACACGTTGTGGAAAGTTGAAGCGCAAGAGTGGCGTTTTACCGCACTGGCACTGGTCGCTGCAGTTAGCGCCAATGTAAAAGCCATTGATGAACGGCAGCCTTTTGCCGCGCAGCTGGCGGCAGTAATGTCAGAAGGGCGGTTTTCGCGCCTGTCGGCAGTAAAAACGCCGGATGATTTACTGCGCCAGTTACGTCGCGCGGTCAAATTATTAAACGGTTCCGTCAATCTTATCTCTTTGGCAGACGATATTTTCCGCTGGTGCCAGGAGAGTGACGACCTGCTCAACCATCACCGCCGTCAGCAGCGGCCAACAGAATTTATCCGTATCCGCTGGGCGCTGGAATATTACCAGGCTGGCGACGCCGATAACGAACAAAATTAATAAAGGACTATCTCATGACGACATTTATTCAGCTCCATTTGTTAACCGCTTACCCTGCAGCCAACCTTAACCGTGATGACACCGGTGCGCCGAAAACCGTGGTGCTGGGTGGAGCAACGCGTCTGCGCGTTTCCTCGCAAAGTCTGAAACGTGCGTGGCGCACTTCTGCACTTTTTGAACAGGCGCTGGCGGGCCATATTGGTATTCGTAGTGGGCGTATCGCGCGCGAGGCAGCAACTATCATGATTGAGAAAGGAATCGAAGAAAAAAAAGCCATCGAATGGGCGGCAGATATTGCCGATTATCTTGGTAAAGCCAAAAAAGACAAAAAAACAAAAGATCCGCTCACTAACGCTGAAACTGAACAGCTCGTCCATATCAGCCCTGCAGAATTTGACGCCGTAAAAGCGCTGGCCCATCAACTGGCAGAAGAAAAGCGCGCGCCAAAAGAGGACGATCTCGCTTTGTTACGTAAAGATCGTATGGCGGTAGATATCGCCATGTTTGGTCGTATGCTGGCGAATAAACCCGAGTTTAATGTTGAAGCCGCCTGTCAGGTCGCGCACGCGTTTGGTGTCAGTGAAACGATTGTCGAAGATGATTTTTTCACCGCCGTTGATGATTTGCGCCAGGCCTCTGAAGATGCTGGTGCAGGGCATCTTGGTGAAACTGGGTTTGGTTCTGCGCTGTTCTACACCTATATCTGCATTGATAAAGATCTGCTGGTCGAAAACCTCGGCGGTGACGAAGCATTAGCTAATCAGACCCTGCGCGCCTTTACGGAAGCAGCGTTTAAAGTTTCCCCAACCGGTAAACAAAACAGCTTTGCCAGCCGTGCCTACGCCTCCTGGGCGCTGGCAGAAAAAGGCACCGAACAACCGCGTTCTCTGGCGGCGGCTTTCTATGAACCCATTAATGGCACACGTCAGTTAGATGTGGCAGTGCAGCGTATTACAACGCTTCGCGAAAACATGAATACGGTTTACGAACAGAAGACCGAATGCGCAAGTTTTGACGTGATGAACAAACAGGGAAGCATGAAGGACGTGCTGGACTTTATCTGCGCGTAAGGGGCGGCTTATGAGCCAATATCTGATTTTTCAGCTTCATGGGCCAATGGCATCCTGGGGCGTTGATGCACCCGGTGAGGTGCGTCATACCCATGAACTGCCTTCGCGTTCAGCATTGCTGGGGCTGCTGGCTGCCGGGTTAGGGATACGGCGTGATGACACCGAATGCTTAAACGCGTTTAATCGCCACTATTCACTGGTGGTTTGCGCCAGCCGTAACCCGCGCTGGGCACGGGATTATCACACGGTCCAGATGCCAAAAGAGGTGCGTAAAGCGCGTTATTTCAGCCGTCGCGAAGAGTTGAGCGACCCTGATCTTCTAAGCGCGATTATCTCCCGGCGCGACTACTACACCGATGCCTGGTGGATGGTGGCCGTGGCAACAACAGCTGATGCGCCTTACAGCCTCGAACAGTTGCAGGAAGGTTTACGCCATCCGGTTTTTCCGCTTTATCTGGGGCGAAAAAGCCATCCGCTGGCGTTACCCCTTGCGCCGTTACTGCTCGAAGGCAACGCGTCTGATGCCTTACGTACCGCATATCAACAGTATCAGGATCGTTTCCACGAACTAAAAGTCTCACTCCCGAAACTTCAGGATGAATGCTGGTGGGAAGGGGAACACGACGGCCTGGTCGCGAGCAAAATATTACGCCGCCGGGATGTTCCTTTAAATCGTCAGCAGTGGCTGTTTGGGGAACGCACTGTCAATCAGGGGCCGTGGCTCAGCAAGGAGGAACCATGTACCTCTCAAGAATAACCTTACATACCGGCCAGCTTTCCCCAGCGCAGTTGCTGCATCTGGTGGATCGCGGTGAATATGTGATGCATCAGTGGCTGTGGGATCTTTTCCCTGGCGGCAAAGAAAGGCAATTTCTTTATCGTCGGGAAGAACTCCAGGGCGCGTTTCGCTTTTTTGTCCTGTCGCAGGAACGCCCGGCGGAAAGTGAAACGTTCACCATCGAATGCCGGTCATTTGCGCCGGAGCTGCGTACCGGACAATCCCTTTTTTTCAACCTGCGAGCGAATCCAACAGTCTGTAAAGCGGGTAAGCGCCACGATCTGCTGATGGAGGCGAAACGGCAGGTGAGGGGGCAGGCGGAAGGAAGTGATGTCTGGTTGCATCAACAACAGGCGGCGCTGGGCTGGCTGGCTGCGCAGGGAGAGAGAAGTGGTTTTACACTGCTGGATACCTCGGTCGATGCCTACCGACAACAGCAACTGCGGCGGGAAAATGCCCGGCAACTGATCCAGTTCAGTAGCGTGGATTATACGGGGATGCTGACGGTCACCGAGCCAGGGTTATTTCTGCAACGTCTCTGCCTGGGGTATGGCAAAAGCCGGGCGTTCGGCTGTGGTCTGATGTTAATCAAACCCGGAGCAGAGGCGTGACGTTTGTACCACTGAGTCCGATCCCGTTAAAAGATCGCACCTCCATGATCTTCCTCCAGTACGGTCAGATCGACGTACTGGACGGCGCTTTCGTGCTGATCGACAAAACAGGGATCCGCACGCATATTCCGGTGGGATCGGTCGCTTGCATAATGCTCGAACCAGGAACGAGAGTTTCCCACGCGGCGGTGCATCTGGCCGCCACGGTGGGGACACTGCTGGTCTGGGTCGGTGAAGCGGGCGTTCGCGTTTACTCCTCCGGACAACCCGGAGGGGCGCGGGCAGATAAATTACTCTACCAGGCAAAGCTGGCTTTAACGGAAGATCTACGGTTGAAGGTGGTGCGCAAAATGTATGAATTACGTTTTCGTGAACCACCGCCAGCTCGCCGTTCAATGGAGCAGTTACGGGGAATTGAGGGAGCCCGCGTTCGCCAGACCTATGCATTACTGGCGAAGCAATATGGCGTGAAATGGAATGGTCGCAAATACGATCCTAAAGACTGGGAAAAAGGCGATGTTGTGAATCGCTGCATCAGTGCTGCCACATCATGCCTGTACGGTATTTCTGAAGCGGCAGTATTAGCCGCGGGATATGCGCCCGCTATTGGTTTTATCCATGGTGGCAAACCGCTTTCATTTGTTTATGACATAGCCGATATCATTAAATTTGATACGGTTGTGCCAAAGGCATTTGAAATAGCGGCGAGGCAACCCGCAGAACCAGATAAAGAAGTCAGGTTGGCCTGTCGCGATATTTTCCGTAGCACTAAGTTAACGGGCAAATTAATCCCGTTAATTGAGGAAGTCCTTGCCGCCGGTGAAATTGAACCACCACAACCCGCGCCGGATATGTTACCGCCAGCTATCCCGGAACCTGAAACGCTGGGTGATAGTGGTCACCGGGGGCGCAGCGGATGAGCATGGTCGTGGTTGTTACAGAAAATGTCCCGCCGCGCTTACGTGGACGGCTCGCGATCTGGCTACTGGAAGTGCGTGCTGGTGTTTATGTTGGTGATACATCCAAACGTATTCGGGAGATGATCTGGCAGCAAATCTCCCAACTGGCAGGTTGCGGAAATGTGGTCATGGCCTGGGCGACCAATACCGAGTCGGGTTTTGAATTTCAGACCTGGGGTGAAAACAGACGTATTCCGGTGGATTTGGATGGGTTACGGTTGGTTTCGTTTCTTCCTGTTGAGAATCAATAAGTTACCCGTTCTTTAAAAATAAGGAAATGTTTGAATTTAGTTGGTAGATTGTTGATGTGGAATAAAATTGTTTAAAAACAGATACGTATGCTTAGTGTGTTCCCCGCGCCAGCGGGGATAAACCGCCGGAAACAACGATTACGGTCGGCCAAAAGACGTGTTCCCCGCGCCAGCGGGGATAAACCGTTGTTTCTCATTGCCGATTTCACCGATTTTATGTGTTCCCCGCGCCAGCGGGGATAAACCGCATTGGCGATCTGTCAGAGGAGTTGACAAATAGTGTTCCCCGCGCCAGCGGGGATAAACCGCACTTTTACGACTGCACAACGGGTGAGTACGAGTGTTCCCCGCGCCAGCGGGGATAAACCGTGGATTATGACGCCAGAGAGCTTCCTGTTTGCGTGTTCCCCGCGCCAGCGGGGATAAACCGCTGGCTAATAACATCCCACTGAATATTATTTCGTGTTCCCCGCGCCAGCGGGGATAAACCGAGGTGTGGCATGCGGGGAATTATGATCCGGTAGTGTTCCCCGCGCCAGCGGGGATAAACCGTGACAACGGCCGGCCGCTCTTTTTGCGGTCATGTGTTCCCCGCGCCAGCGGGGATAAACCGATCATCGGCATCATCTCGTGATACTCATCCGGCGTGTTCCCCGCGCCAGCGGGGATAAACCGCCCAGGCTTTACGTGAGCTGGCGGATGTGGCCGTGTTCCCCGCGCCAGCGGGGATAAACCATACGGTCAAGCGATATCAGGGGTACTGTGTCGTGTTCCCCGCGCCAGCGGGGATAAACCGGGCGCCGCATCTTTATCGTAAAGCATGTAAAGGTGTTCCCCGCGCCAGCGGGGATAAACCGGTCCACACGGAAAGTCAGTGGATTGAGACCACGTGTTCCCCGCGCCAGCGGGGATAAACCGACCGCTCACACCCAGACAAGCGCCACTAACGTGTGTTCCCCGCGCCAGCGGGGATAAACCGAACGCCGCATCAGCTAAATACGCTAAAAAAATGTGTTCCCCGCGCCAGCGGGGATAAACCGCGGCTGATACTCAGGAGCAGGCCAGAGAGCGTGTGTTCCCCGCGCCAGCGGGGATAAACCGTACCACCTGTGTATTGAGTTACGTCGCCGGGGGTGTTCCCCGCGCCAGCGGGGATAAACCGGAGCTTCATCGGTGGTTCTGGGAGCAACGGGAGTGTTCCCCGCGCCAGCGGGGATAAACCGGCACAAGTGACTACATCAAGGATGGGGAATGGGTGTTCCCCGCGCCAGCGGGGATAAACCGATTAACATTGCAATTGAATTGACGCGTATGAGGTGTTCCCCGCGCCAGCGGGGATGAACCGCAGGCAGCACGGCGGGTTTTGCCCGGATATTTGTGTTCCCCGCGCCAGCGGGGATAAACCGCAAAACCAATAGGTGCTTTCCACATTGCAGAAGTGTTCCCCGCGCCAGCGGGGATAAACCGCTCTCGGTTCTGGGGTACTGTTACCCATAACTGAGCTCCCCCGCGTCAGCGGGGGAACTCCCAGCTCCCATTTTCAAACGCCTCATGACGCCTTCACCAGCTCCTTCACCAGCGGTAGCATTATCCGCATAACGTCACGGCAGCGACGTTCTATTCTTCCAGGAAGCGCCTTATCAATATGCTGTTGATTATCAAGCCTTACATCATGCCAGCTATTTCCCGCCGGGAAGGCCGGTGTTTTTGCGCGTTGCTGATAACCATCCTTATTTCCAAGATTCCAGTTGGTCGCCTCCACCGAAAGTACCGCAATACCGGCTTTGTCGAAAACTTCTGCATCGTTACAACACCCGGTGCCTTTCGGATAGTTTTTATTCAAACCTGGATTTGTTGTCGCTGCAATCCCATGATTACGCGCAATTGCCAGCGCTCGATCACGGGTTAATTTCCTGACAGCCTCTGGTGTATTTACACCACTATTAAAATACAATTTATCGCCAACAATTAAGTTATCGAGATTAATCACCAGCAGCGTATTTTTCTTTTCGGTGTCACTCATCCGTTTGAGTAAATTCTCAGCGCCTAATTTTCCTTCCTCTTCGCCGCTGGTCGCCACAAATCGAATACCATACTCGGTAGGCGTATTTTTCAGGCGTTCAGCCAGTTCCAGCATGACACCTAAACCTGCGGCGTTATCATCCATTCCTTGTAACGTTAGCCCGCCGAGATTGGCATCGGCGTCAGCATCGCTCAGCGGGGCGTAAGTATCCAGATGCGCCATAATGATGATCTGCTGCGGCGCTTTGCCTTCATGAGCGGCAATCACCGTACTTCCCGTCACGTTATGCCAGCTCTTGCGATTATCGCGGGCGGTGTAAATATATCGGCTATTAAATGTCCGAATATCACTGCGATAACCCATCTGTTGAAACTGTTGGCGAATATAATCGGCAGATAACATTTCTGCAGGAGTTCCGGTCATGCGTCCCGGAAAGAAAGTAGCAATATGTCGTGCCTGTGTATTAGCAAAATCACCAGGTTTAGGTGACGAGGCGTGTACGGGGAGAATAAAGCATACGCCGAGCGCCAGGGCAGCGGTACGGTGGCGCAATGCGGAAAACATAGTGAGTCCTTAAATACCATGCAAATTTTTTTACCGCCATAGTATGAAACTGCCGCTGCGCTAAAACAATTTCAAATCTTCCTAAACGCCCGAAATCCGGTGCCTTAAGCACTTTTTGATATTAGCTTTGCCAAATCGTTATTCCGTTAAGGAACTACTCATTCTAATTGGTAATTTCATTCGTTCTCTTACGCTCCCTATAGTCGAAACATCTGATGGCAAGAAAATAGCGGTATTGCAAAGGAACGGTTATGGATCAAAAACGACTTACTCACCTGCGGCAACTGGAGGCGGAAAGCATCCACATTATTCGCGAGGTGGCGGCAGAATTCTCAAATCCGGTGATGCTCTACTCTATCGGTAAAGATTCCAGCGTCATGCTGCATCTGGCGCGCAAGGCGTTTTATCCGGGTACGCTGCCTTTCCCTCTGCTGCATGTTGATACTGGCTGGAAATTCCGCGAGATGTATGAGTTTCGCGATCGTACGGCTAAAGCCTATGGCTGCGAGTTGCTGGTGCATAAAAACCCGGAAGGCGTGGCGATGGGGATTAATCCATTCGTACACGGCAGCGCAAAACATACCGATATTATGAAAACCGAAGGTTTGAAGCAGGCGTTGAACAAGTACGGTTTTGATGCCGCCTTCGGTGGCGCACGTCGTGACGAAGAGAAATCCCGCGCTAAAGAGCGTATCTACTCTTTCCGTGATCGCTTCCATCGCTGGGACCCGAAAAATCAGCGCCCGGAACTGTGGCACAACTACAACGGGCAAATTAACAAAGGCGAAAGTATTCGTGTCTTCCCGCTCTCTAACTGGACCGAGCAGGATATCTGGCAATACATCTGGCTGGAAAATATTGACATTGTCCCACTGTATCTCGCCGCTGAACGTCCGGTTCTGGAACGCGACGGTATGTTGATGATGATTGATGACAACCGTATCGACCTGCAACCGGGCGAAGTGATTAAAAAACGGATGGTGCGTTTCCGTACGCTGGGCTGCTGGCCGCTGACCGGCGCGGTGGAGTCAAATGCGCAAACACTGCCGGAAATCATCGAAGAGATGCTGGTTTCCACCACCAGTGAACGTCAGGGGCGCGTGATTGACCGCGACCAGGCGGGATCCATGGAGCTGAAAAAACGTCAGGGGTATTTTTAAGATGAACACCGTACTTGCACAACAAATCGCCAACGAAGGCGGCGTCGAAGCCTGGATGATTGCGCAACAACATAAAAGCCTGCTGCGTTTTCTGACCTGTGGTAGCGTCGATGACGGCAAAAGTACCCTGATTGGTCGCCTGCTGCACGATACCCGCCAAATCTACGAAGATCAGCTCTCATCACTGCATAACGACAGTAAACGTCACGGCACCCAGGGCGAAAAACTGGATCTGGCCCTGCTGGTGGACGGCCTGCAAGCTGAGCGTGAACAGGGCATCACCATTGATGTGGCTTACCGCTATTTCTCCACCGAGAAGCGTAAATTTATCATTGCCGACACTCCCGGGCACGAGCAGTACACCCGCAATATGGCGACTGGCGCATCGACATGCGAACTGGCGATCTTACTGATCGATGCCCGTAAAGGCGTGCTCGATCAAACCCGTCGTCACAGTTTTATCTCCACGCTGTTGGGTATCAAACATCTGGTCGTGGCGATCAACAAAATGGATCTGGTGGGTTACAGCGAAGAGACGTTCACCCGCATTCGTGAAGATTATCTGACCTTTGCCGGGCAGCTGCCGGGTAATCTGGATATCCGCTTTGTGCCGCTCTCCGCACTGGAAGGCGACAACGTGGCTTCGCAAAGTGAAAGTATGCCGTGGTACAGCGGTCCGACACTGCTCGAAGTGCTGGAAACCGTGGAAATCCAGCGAGTGGTGGATGCTCAGCCAATGCGCTTTCCGGTGCAGTACGTTAACCGCCCGAATCTCGATTTTCGTGGCTACGCCGGAACGCTGGCATCCGGTCGCGTGGAAGTCGGGCAACGTGTCAAAGTGCTGCCCTCTGGTGTGGAATCAAACGTCGCGCGGATCGTGACCTTTGATGGCGATCGCGAAGAAGCCTTTGCCGGAGAAGCGATCACCCTGGTGCTGACGGATGAGATCGACATCAGCCGTGGCGATCTGCTGCTGGCGGCAGACGAAGTGTTACCGGCTGTGCAGAGTGCGTCGGTGGATGTGGTGTGGATGGCGGAACAGCCGCTTTCCCCGGGCCAGAGTTACGACATCAAAATTGCCGGTAAGAAGACGCGTGCTCGTGTTGATGGCATTCGTTATCAGGTTGATATCAATAACCTTACCCAACGCGAAGTTGAAAACCTACCGCTGAACGGCATCGGCCTGGTAGATCTCACCTTTGACGAGCCACTGGTGTTAGATCGTTATCAGCAAAACCCGGTTACCGGTGGGCTGATTTTTATCGATCGCCTGAGTAATGTGACCGTAGGTGCCGGTATGGTGCACGAGCCAGTTAGCCAGGCAACTGCTGTGCCATCTGAATTCAGTGCATTCGAACTGGAATTGAATGCCCTGGTCCGTCGTCATTTCCCGCACTGGGGCGCTCGCGATTTACGGGGAGATAAATAATGGCGCTGCATGACGAAAACGTCGTCTGGCATAGCCATCCGGTCACAGTGCAACAACGCGAGCAACACCACGGTCATCGTGGTGTTGTGTTGTGGTTTACCGGCCTATCCGGGTCCGGTAAATCCACGGTCGCCGGGGCGCTGGAGGAGGCGTTACATAACCTTGGTGTCAGTACGTATTTGCTGGATGGCGACAACGTCCGCCACGGCTTATGCAGCGATCTCGGTTTTAGCGATGCCGATCGTAAAGAGAATATCCGTCGCGTCGGTGAAGTGGCGAATTTAATGGTTGAAGCTGGACTGGTGGTGCTGACCGCTTTTATCTCGCCACACCGCGCCGAACGCCAGATGGTTCGCGAACGCGTAGGAGAAGGGCGTTTTATCGAAGTGTTTGTCGATACGCCGCTGGCGATTTGCGAGGCCCGCGATCCAAAAGGCTTATATAAGAAAGCACGTGCCGGTGAACTGCGTAACTTTACGGGAATAGATTCCGTTTACGAAGCACCTGAATCGGCAGAAATTCATCTCAATGGTGAACAATTAGTAACAAATTTGGTACAGCAATTATTAGATCTGTTGAGACAGAACGATATTATCAGATCCTGAGACACCACCGGGTTTCCATGCCCGGTCCGTCAAAGTTACAGGATCAAATATGCGTAATAGCCATAACATTACACTAACAAATAACGACAGCCTTACTGAGGATGAAGAAACCACATGGTCACTGCCAGGTGCTGTGGTCGGTTTTGTCTCCTGGTTATTTGCGCTGGCGATGCCGATGTTGATTTATGGCTCTAACACGCTGTTCTTCTTTATCTACACCTGGCCTTTCTTTCTGGCACTGATGCCTGTCGCGGTGGTGGTGGGGATTGCACTGCATTCATTGATGGACGGAAAGCTACGCTACAGTATTGTTTTCACCCTGGTGACAGTCGGCATTATGTTTGGCGCACTGTTTATGTGGCTACTGGGCTAATTTGTACTTTCCCGTCTCCTCTGTTCATAATTCAAACCGTAACGAATAATGAGATTATGTTCTGCACGCCCTGGGTATACGTAACAATGGACAAATGTGGTACATTTGCCCGCGTTGTCGCGGTATCCCCAACAGAGGATGTAGAGTCGTCTTCGGATGCATGGGATGATGATGCCGTTTTTCAGGGGGCAGGATGGGTAAACTAACGCTGCTGTTGCTGGCTATTCTGGTCTGGCTACAGTATTCGCTGTGGTTCGGTAAGAACGGTATACATGACTATACCCGCGTCAATGATGATGTGGCGGCACAGCAAGCTACAAACGCGAAACTTAAAGCGCGAAACGATCAACTTTTTGCCGAAATTGACGATCTCAATGGCGGCCAGGAGGCGCTCGAAGAGCGTGCGCGTAATGAACTCAGCATGACCAGGCCGGGCGAAACTTTTTATCGTCTGGTGCCTGACGCGTCGAAACGCGCACAGTCTGCGGGGCAAAACACTCGATAAATCAGCCCGGGAATTAACATGGCAACCACTCATTTGGATGTTTGCGCCGTGGTTCCGGCGGCCGGATTTGGCCGTCGAATGCAAACGGAATGTCCTAAGCAATATCTCTCAATCGGTAATCAAACCATTCTTGAACACTCGGTGCATGCGCTGCTGGCGCATCCCCGGGTGACTCGTGTCGTCATTGCCATAAGTCCTGGCGATAGCCGCTTTGCACAACTTCCTCTGGCGAATCATCCGCAAATTACCGTTGTAGATGGCGGTAATGAGCGTGCCGATTCCGTGCTGGCAGGTCTGAAAGCCGCTGACGGCGCGCAGTGGGTATTGGTGCATGACGCCGCTCGTCCTTGTCTGCATCAGGATGACCTTGCGCGATTGTTGGCGTTGAGCGAAACCAGTCGCACAGGGGGGATCCTCGCCGCACCGGTGCGCGATACCATGAAACGTGCCGAACCTGGCAAAAATGCCATTGCTCATACCGTTGATCGCAACGGCTTATGGCACGCGCTGACGCCGCAATTTTTCCCTCGTGAGCTGTTACATGACTGTCTGACGCGCGCTTTAAATGAAGGTGCGACTATTACCGACGAAGCCTCGGCGCTGGAATATTGCGGATTCCATCCGCAGTTGGTCGAAGGCCGCGCGGATAACATTAAAGTCACGCGTCCGGAAGATTTGGCACTGGCCGAGTTTTACCTCACCCGAACCATCCATCAGGAGAATACATAATGCGAATTGGACACGGTTTTGACGTACACGCCTTTGGCGGTGAAGGCCCAATTATCATTGGTGGCGTACGCATTCCTTACGAAAAAGGGTTGCTGGCGCATTCTGATGGCGACGTGGCGTTACATGCGCTGACCGATGCATTGCTTGGTGCAGCGGCGTTGGGGGATATCGGCAAGCTGTTCCCGGATACCGATCCATCATTTAAAGGGGCCGACAGCCGCGAATTGCTGCGCGAAGCCTGGCGTCGTATTCAGGCGAAGGGGTATACCCTCGGTAACGTCGATGTCACTATCATCGCTCAGGCACCGAAGATGTTGCCGCATATTCCACAAATGCGCGTGTTTATTGCCGAAGATCTCGGCTGCCATATGGATGATGTTAACGTGAAAGCCACTACTACGGAAAAATTAGGATTTACCGGGCGTGGGGAAGGGATTGCCTGTGAAGCGGTGGCGCTACTCATTAAGGCAACAAAATGATTGAGTTTGATAATCTCACTTACCTCCACGGTAAACCGCAAGGTACCGGGCTGCTGAAAGCCAATCCGGAAGACTTTGTGGTGGTGGAAGATTTGGGCTTTGAGCCTGATGGTGAAGGTGAGCATATTCTGGTTAGAATCCTCAAAAACGGCTGTAATACCCGTTTTGTGGCGGATGCACTGGCGAAATTCCTGAAAATTCATGCCCGTGAAGTCAGCTTCGCTGGGCAAAAAGACAAACATGCTGTTACGGAACAGTGGTTATGCGCTCGCGTGCCAGGCAAAGAGATGCCCGATCTCAGTGCTTTTCAACTGGAAGGTTGTCAGGTGCTGGAGTATGCGCGGCACAAGCGTAAGCTGCGTTTAGGGGCGCTGAAAGGTAACGCTTTTACCCTGGTACTCCGCGAAGTGAGCAATCGTGATGACGTTGAACAACGTCTGATCGATATTTGCGTAAAAGGTGTACCGAACTACTTTGGTGCCCAACGTTTTGGTATTAGCGGCAGCAACTTGCAGGGTGCGCTGCGCTGGGCGCAAACCAATACTCCGGTGCGTGATCGCAATAAACGGAGTTTTTGGTTGTCGGCAGCCCGCAGTGCGTTGTTTAATCAGATTGTTGCTGAGCGCCTCAAAAAAGCAGACGTTAATCAAGTTGTTGACGGCGATGCGCTACAATTAGCCGGACGTGGCAGCTGGTTTGTTGCCTCCAATGAAGAACTGGCGGAATTACAGCGTCGCGTCAACGATAAAGAGCTGATGATTACTGCTGCATTGCCGGGCAGTGGCGAATGGGGAACTCAGCGTGAAGCGCTGGCATTCGAACAAGCAGCTGTCGCCGAAGAAACTGAATTGCAAGCCTTACTGGTGCGCGAAAAAGTTGAAGCCGCGCGCAGAGCGATGCTGCTGTATCCGCAACAATTAAGCTGGAACTGGTGGGATGACGTCACCGTAGAAATCCGTTTCTGGCTTCCGGCAGGCAGTTTTGCGACCAGCGTTGTCAGGGAACTTATCAACACAACAGGTGATTATGCGCATATTGCTGAGTAATGATGACGGGGTACATGCACCCGGTATACAAACGCTGGCGAAAGCCTTGCGTGAGTTTGCTGACGTTCAGGTGGTCGCCCCCGATCGTAACCGCAGCGGCGCTTCAAATTCTCTGACACTGGAATCCTCCTTGCGCACGTTTACCTTTGAAAATGGTGATATTGCTGTGCAAATGGGAACCCCGACCGATTGCGTCTATCTTGGCGTGAATGCTCTGATGCGTCCGCGCCCGGACATTGTTGTGTCGGGGATTAACGCCGGGCCGAATCTGGGGGATGATGTTATTTATTCCGGTACGGTAGCCGCCGCGATGGAGGGCCGTCATTTAGGCTTTCCGGCGCTTGCTGTCTCGCTTGACGGGCATAAACATTACGACACTGCCGCGGCGGTAACCTGTTCCATTTTGCGCGCACTGTGTAAAGAGCCGTTGCGCACCGGGCGTATTCTCAATATTAACGTACCGGATTTACCGTTGGATCAAATCAAAGGTATTCGCGTGACGCGCTGCGGTACCCGACATCCGGCAGATCAGGTGATCCCGCAGCAAGATCCGCGCGGCAATACGCTGTACTGGATTGGCCCGCCGGGTGGTAAGTGCGATGCCGGTCCGGGGACCGATTTTGCTGCGGTAGATGAGGGCTATGTCTCTATCACGCCGCTGCATGTGGATTTAACTGCGCATAGCGCGCAAGATGTGGTTTCAGACTGGTTAAACAGCGTGGGAGTTGGCACGCAATGGTAAGCAGACGCGTACAAGCACTTCTGGATCAATTACGTGCGCAAGGTATTCAGGATGAGCAGGTGCTGAATGCACTTGCCGCCGTGCCGCGTGAAAAATTCGTTGATGAAGCGTTTGAACAAAAAGCCTGGGACAATATCGCCTTGCCGATAGGTCAGGGGCAGACAATTTCGCAGCCGTATATGGTGGCGCGAATGACCGAATTACTCGAGCTGACGCCGCAGTCGCGGGTGCTGGAAATTGGCACCGGTTCGGGATATCAAACGGCAATTCTGGCGCATCTTGTCCAGCATGTTTGCTCGGTTGAACGTATTAAAGGCTTGCAGTGGCAGGCGCGTCGCCGCCTGAAAAACCTTGATTTACATAATGTTTCAACCCGTCATGGCGATGGATGGCAAGGTTGGCAGGCACGTGCGCCGTTTGACGCTATCATTGTTACGGCGGCACCGCCGGAAATTCCAACTGCGCTAATGACGCAGCTGGACGAAGGCGGGATTCTCGTCTTACCCGTAGGGGAGGAGCACCAGTATTTGAAACGGGTGCGTCGTCGGGGAGGCGAATTTATTATCGATACCGTGGAGGCCGTGCGCTTTGTCCCTTTAGTGAAGGGTGAGCTGGCTTAAAACGTGAGGAAATACCTGGATTTTTCCTGGTTATTTTGCCGCAGGTCAGCGTATCGTGAACATCTTTTCCAGTGTTCAGTATGGTGCCTTGCACGGTAATTATGTCACTGGTTATTAACCAATTTTTCTTGGGGGATAAATGAGCGCGGGAAGCCCAAAATTCACCGTTCGCCGCATTGCGGCTTTGTCACTGGTTTCGCTATGGCTGGCAGGCTGTTCTGACACTTCAAATCCACCGGCACCGGTCAGCTCCGTTAATGGCAATGCGTCTGCAAACACCAATTCTGGTATGTTGATTACGCCGCCGCCGAAAATGGGGACGACGTCTACAACGCAGCAACCGCAAATTCAGCCGGTACAGCAGCCACAAATTCAATCTGCACAACAACCGCAAATCCAGCCGGTGCAGCCAGTTGCTCAGCCGCCGGTACAGATGGAAAACGGACGCATCGTCTACAACCGTCAGTATGGGAACATTCCGAAAGGCAGTTATAGCGGCAGTACATACACCGTGAAAAAAGGCGACACACTTTTCTATATCGCCTGGATTACTGGCAATGATTTCCGTGACCTTGCTCAGCGCAACAATATTCAGGCACCATACGCGCTGAATGTAGGTCAGACCTTACAGGTGGGTAATGCTTCCGGTACGCCAATCACTGGTGGAAATGCCATTACCCAGGCCGATGCAGCAGAGCAAGGAGTTGTGATCAAGCCTGCACAAAATTCCACCGTTGCTGTTGCGTCGCAACCGACAATTACGTATTCTGAGTCTTCGGGTGAACAGAGTGCTAACAAAATGTTGCCGAACAACAAGCCAACTGGGACCACGGTCACAGCGCCTGTAACGGTACCAACAGCAAGCACAACCGAGCCGACTGTCAGCAGTACATCAACCAGTGCGCCTATCTCCACCTGGCGCTGGCCGACTGAGGGCAAAGTGATCGAAACCTTTGGTGCTTCTGAGGGGGGTAACAAGGGGATTGATATCGCAGGCAGCAAAGGACAGGCAATTATCGCGACCGCAGATGGCCGCGTTGTTTATGCCGGTAACGCGCTGCGCGGCTACGGTAATCTGATTATCATCAAACATAATGATGATTACCTGAGTGCCTACGCCCATAACGACACAATGCTGGTCCGGGAACAACAAGAAGTGAAGGCGGGGCAAAAAATAGCGACTATGGGTAGCACCGGAACCAGTTCAACACGCTTGCATTTTGAAATTCGTTACAAGGGGAAATCCGTAAACCCGCTGCGCTATTTGCCGCAGCGATAAATCGGCGGAACCAGGCTTTTGCTTGAATGTTCCGTCAAGGGATCACGGGTAGGAGCCACCTTATGAGTCAGAATACGCTGAAAGTTCATGATTTAAATGAAGATGCGGAATTTGATGAGAACGGAGTTGAGGTTTTTGACGAAAAGGCCTTAGTAGAAGAGGAACCCAGTGATAACGATTTGGCCGAAGAGGAACTGTTATCGCAAGGGGCCACACAGCGTGTGTTGGACGCGACTCAGCTTTACCTTGGTGAGATTGGTTATTCACCACTGTTAACGGCCGAAGAAGAAGTTTATTTTGCGCGTCGCGCACTGCGAGGAGATGTTGCCTCCCGCCGCCGGATGATCGAGAGTAACTTGCGTCTGGTGGTAAAAATTGCCCGCCGTTATGGCAATCGTGGTCTGGCTTTGCTGGATCTTATCGAAGAGGGCAACCTGGGGCTGATCCGCGCGGTAGAGAAGTTTGACCCGGAACTTTGCGCCACCGGAGTAAGAGATAAACAGCATCACATCGCGGCTTTCAATCATCCCCAGATCGCCGTGCAGTGCTTCTGCCGGATGGACAAAAAAAGCAGGCGTGCCGGTACTGGCAAGCGTTGCGGCGATTTTCTTACCAATGTGGCCCGATTTGCCAATTCCCGAAACCACCACTTTGCCTTCGCAGTGCAGGATGATATTGGCGGCGCGAACAAAATCATCGCCCAGACGTTCTGGTAAACGGCTTGCTTCCTGCAACTCCAGCATTAACGTCTGACGTCCCGCGTTCAGTAGTGCTTCACTCATTGCTCTCTCCGGTTATGATCACATCGATCCCTTTCTCTTCCAGCGCCTGACGAAACGCCGGATCGATACCTGCGTCGGTAATTAGCTTATCGACGCTTTCAAGACTGCAAACTACGTTGGGGCTTTTACGGCCAAACTTTGATGAGTCCGCCATCAAAATCACTTCGCGCGCGGCATTACACATCGCTTTACTGACGGTATAGACCTCGTTGAAGGTAGTTACGCCTGCATTGAGATCGATGCCATCGGTGCCCATAAACAATTTATCGAAGCTGAAATGTTCGAAGGCGTTCTCTGCCAGCTGCCCGTGAAATGAGGCCGATTTTTTACGAAACGTTCCGCCTGGCATCAGGATAGTTTGTTCGTTATCCAGTTCGGATAGCGCATTGACGATATGCAGGCTGTTGGTCATTACTGTGATGTTATTAAAGCGCGAGAGCAGGGGGACCATCTGCAAAACTGTACTGCCAGCATCAAGAATGATCGAATCGCCATCATGGATAAAACTAACGGCAGCTTCTGCAATCAGCTCTTTCTTGTGGGTGTTGATGAGTGTTTTATGATCGATAGGCGGATCGGATTCCTCTTTATTCAACACCACTCCGCCATAAGTACGAATGACGGTTCCTGCATGTTCCAGAATGACCAGATCTTTGCGAATGGTTGTGCCTGTGGTGTCAAAGTATTGCGCCAATTCTTCAACCGAGCATTTACCCTGCTTTTGCAGATACTCCAGAATGGCGGCCTGACGCTGACGAGGTTTCATGGGCGTGATTACCTGATTTAGGTTTCAAAATGATAACTTCGCAAGCAAGTAACATTCACAACGAAATTATCCACGTTTCAGTTTAAGCGCCAATGATAGAGCATTCTGTGATAGTGGATCATGGGGAAAGATCACATCGGGCCGTAAATCACCAGGATACATACCCGTAATTGCGGGAATTTTTTGCGGTTTAGCGAAAACGGTCAGTCCTTTCATAAACAAGGTATCGACGATGCGCTGCTGATCGTCCAGGGCGATGGCGACCACGACCCGCGGTTTAAAGCGTCCGCTGGAACGGCCCACGCCAACCCGCCCTTGCTGGCATAGTGTGTCGAAGGCACGGTTAAAACGAGAAATTTGCCAGCCGCCTAAGGCCAGTTGCGCACACCAGGCGATAACGGCGACGGTGATGAGTGCGGATACCATAACTTTTCCTTAATGTAGTGGCGGAAGTCCTGTATGCCTGATGCGCGTAGCGCATCAGGCATTCTATTAGTCTCGCGGAGATCCTTAACGGATCTCCGCTGTTGATCAGAACATCACCTGACCGCCGGTGACATTAATCGACTGTCCAGTGCAGTACGATGCCTTTGGACTGGCGTAGAACAGCAGCATATTCAGCACATCCTGATAATCGCAGCCACGTTTGAGCGGTACTTTATCGATGTAATACTGCTCGACTTGATCCGGTTTGATACCTAGCTTGGTCGCGTATTGTGGCAACAGTGACTGGAACATCGGCGATTTCAGCAGATTACCGAGCATTAGTGAATGCACCGTAATGCCGTACTCCGCCAGATCCAGAGCCAGTGATTGAGTCAGTCCGACGCCACCAAATTTCGCTGCGCTGTAGCCAGAGTTGTGTTTGCTGCCCACTTTGCCGGATTTCGAGTTGATCTGAATAATGCGCCCCTGAATCCCGTCGCGGATCATCAAACGCGAAAATTCACGCGCACACAGGAAATAACCCACCAGATTCACTTGTAGCGAACGATCAAAATCGCCGAGCTGGAAGTCGCTGATAAAGGCTGCTTTTGCTATTCCGGCGCTGTAGACCAGTAAATCCACGCGACCAAAGATTTCATCTACCCCACGAGAGAGCGCCAGAACGCTTTGCTCGCTGGTGGCGTCAGCACCAAAACCGTACGCTGTTCCTTCACCATATTCGGCGTTAATTTCTTGTGCCACATTTGCGGCTTTGTCGCTCTGAATATCGACAACCGCGACGCGATACCCCTCGGCAGCCAGACCGTGGCACAGGAACGCGCCTAAGGTTTGCCCACCACCGATAACAACGGCAACCTGATTCATTTTTTACTCCTTAACAGATTCAAACTTCAAAACCGATCCCGGCGCGATATCGTCGGGTACAGGGCCTGCCACATGGACAGTGCCCGGAAATTCCGCTTCGTTTAAACCATCGAAGCGCAGGGTGACATGACCCAGTTCGCGAAGGTTGTCTTCCGCCACGCTGCCAACGGCGGTCACCGGATAGCGATGCTGCCCGAGCGAAAATTGCAAACCGGGATGGAGTGCACCTTTCAACTCGCCGTGGCAATGAATGAAGCAATACTCTTCGAGATCCGCAGGAGCGCCTTCACGAAAGGTGATGAGCATCTGGTCGCTGAGGGCGTCAGTGGCACTCGCGCCGATACGGGTGATGGTGGTCTGATAAATAACGGTCATGTTTCAGCCTCTATTGATAGATAAAACCGGAGACAAACCAGGCGATCAGTACAGTCGGCGCGCCGGTTAAAAAGCGGCTCACCAGTACAGAAGGGACACCGACGCGAACCGTGTCCTGACGGGCTTCCGCCAGCGACAAACCGACCGGGATGAAGTCGCAGGCCGCCTGCGCGTTGATGGCAAACAGTGCAGGTAAAGCCAGATGCGGCGGAATATTGCCGAGACCAATCTGCACGCCAATCAATACGCCGATAACCTGTGCGATAACTGCGCCTGGGCCGAGGAAAGGTGAAAGCAGCGGGAAGGAGCAGATGAGCGCCAGCATGACCAGACCCAGTGGATGGCTCGCCAGCGGAGCAAGACCGTGGGCAATCCAGTCACCAAGGCCAGAAGCCATAATGATGCCAATGAGCGCCGAGACGAACGCCATAAACGGCAGAATGGTTTTTAATACAGTGTCGATGGTGTCACGGCCAGATTGAAACAGCACGGCAACGGCAGAACCCATACCCATTCCCACCTTCGCCAGTAAACCATCGCTTTGTTCGGTGATTTTCTTGCTGGTGTCATAGTCACGGCCCACGGAAGAGGGTTGTGGTGTCGCATCACCCACTACAGTGATGTTTTCTTCTTTCACGCCAGAGACATAAATATCTTCCACAATGTACTGCGCCAGTGGACCGGACTTGCCCGTCGAGTGGATATTAATGGTGGGAATACGCCGTTTCGGATAGATGCCGCAGCGTAATGTGCCGCCACAGTCGATTACCGCGACACCAATTTCTTCCTCCGCAGGTTCACCTTCTTTAAATCCGTCGATAGCCTGCCAGCCAGTAAGCTGTGCCAGTTTGTCGACAAATGCAGGACGTGTACCGGCGGTGATATAGACGATTTTTTTGCCCGGTGTGGCTTCCAGCTCAAGCGGGCCGCCCCAGCCACCCGTTCCTTTTTCGATCCGAATACGTGTCATGATGTTGCTCCTGCCAGGTGAACTTTTTGTTCAAGTTGAATGCCCATCTTTTTCTCAAAAATAGCGGTGGTCAGATCGGTTACCCAGCCGCGGAAGAAGTTGGTCACCAGACCAACCAGCAGATAGCTCACCGCCAGTGGGCCAAGTGGCAGATTTAGCGTTGTCAGACCACTGGCAATGCCAAGATAAACAAACAGTTCGCCAGGGTTGATATGGGGGAAGAGGCCATTCATTGAGTGGCAGCTATAAGAGGCCGCCGCATAATAGCTGGGTTTGTACTTTTCCGGCATAAAGCGACCCAGGCTTAAGGTCATCGGATTGCAAAAGACAAACGTGCCAATGCACGGTAACAGCAGGTAACGGGAAACAGGGTTACCTGCGCAACGTTGAGCAAAACGTTCAATACGATGCTGACCGATAAAATTAATCAGTGCGTTCATGATAACCAGCAGGCTAATCAACAGCGGAAGAATGCCGGTCACCATCCCGGTAAACACCTCTCCGCCCTTTTGGAACAGCCCGATAAACCACTCTGCACCATGAGTAATGGTTTCTATCATTGTTCTCTCCTTCAGGATTTATTGTTTTATTACCAAACGGCAACCTAATCTAATCAGATTGAAAGATTTAAAAGTGTTATTTTGATCGCAAAATGAAAGATAAATATTTTAATTTGAAAGTTTATATAAAAGGATAGTGAGGCGGATGAGTTGAGTTATGTAAAGTCCGTATCGGGCAGTGACTACCGCTTCCTTGTGCGGGGCGTGATGCTTTACCATACTTGCCCCTGGTTGAATCTGTTAAATGGACCCCTCATGTTCAAGCGTCGTTATGTAACATTGCTTCCCCTTTTTGTGTTGCTTGCCGCCTGTAGCAGCAAGCCAAAACCTACTGAGACTGAAACGACCACCGGAACGCCGTCTGGCGGCTTCCTGCTTGAGCCGCAGCACAATGTGATGCAGATGGGCGGCGATTTCGCTAACAACCCGAATGCCCAGCAGTTCATCGACAAAATGGTGAACAAACACGGTTTCAATCGTCAGCAGTTGCAGGAAATTCTCTCCCAGGCGAAACGTCTGGATTCGGTATTGCGGCTGATGGATAACCAGGCACCAACCACATCGGTGAAGCCGCCATCAGGTCCGAACGGCGCATGGCTGCGTTATCGCAAAAAATTTATTACGCCGGACAACGTGCAAAACGGCGTGGTTTTCTGGAATCAGTATGAAGATGCGCTGAATCGCGCATGGCAAGTGTATGGCGTACCGCCAGAAATCATCGTCGGGATTATCGGCGTCGAAACTCGCTGGGGACGCGTGATGGGGAAAACTCGTATCCTCGATGCGCTGGCAACGTTGTCATTTAACTACCCACGCCGCGCGGAGTATTTCTCTGGTGAGCTGGAAACCTTCTTGCTGATGGCGCGCGATGAGCAGGACGATCCGCTCAATCTGAAAGGTTCCTTTGCCGGGGCGATGGGCTACGGACAGTTTATGCCATCGTCTTATAAACAATATGCGGTAGATTTCAGCGGCGACGGGCATATCAACCTGTGGGATCCGGTTGATGCCATCGGTAGCGTGGCGAACTATTTCAAAGCGCACGGCTGGGTGAAAGGTGATCAGGTTGCGGTAATGGCAAACGGTCAGGCTCCAGGCTTGCCAAATGGCTTCAAAACCAAGTACAGCATTTCGCAGCTTGCCGCGGCAGGTTTAACGCCACAGCAGCCGCTGGGCAACCATCAGCAGGCCAGCTTACTGCGCCTGGATGTTGGCACCGGTTACCAGTACTGGTACGGTTTGCCGAACTTCTACACTATCACCCGTTACAATCACAGCACCCATTACGCAATGGCCGTCTGGCAGTTAGGACAAGCCGTGGCACTGGCGCGCGTGCAGTAACTCTTTGCAAGAGGGAGGTTAAACTTCCCTCTGTTTTCTTACTGTTTATTCGAATGACGTAATTGCTTGATTTTTTTCGACAGCGATATCGCATATCCCAGGCAGACAACGCCTAACGCAGCCTGACCGAAGTCGAAAGGTTCAAGGTAGCCAGAAGATAAAATTTTACATATCACTGAAACCAGTGCGCCGATGCCACCAATGATGACCCAAATACGCATTTGCGTGGTTTGTTTAAGCACGTTTTGTGGCGTGTTATCCGTTTTCTTTGTTGCCATTGCTATTCTCTCCCTGTGAATACATATCAATGTGAACGCGGCATGGTAGCGCTTTTTCTTTACCGACTGGTCGCAACAGTCTTTTTCCGGAACGCAACTCGTAAAATGAATCGCTCGTCCCCATCTTCTGCGGGAAAGTGCTATCTTGTCCGGCATATATTTTTTGACTGACTGAGGTTGTGATGATTGACAGTGAACTGATGCAGTTAAGCGAACAGGTAGGGCAGGCGCTGAAAGCCCGTGGCGCAACCGTAACAACTGCCGAGTCTTGTACCGGCGGTTGGGTAGCGAAAGTGATTACCGATATTGCCGGTAGTTCCGCCTGGTTTGAACGCGGATTTGTCACCTACAGTAACGAAGCCAAAGCGCAGATGATCGGCGTACGCGAAGAGACGCTGGCGCAGCACGGCGCGGTGAGCGAACCCGTCGTGGTGGAAATGGCGATAGGCGCACTGAAAGCGGCTCGTGCTGATTATGCCGTGTCTATTAGTGGTATCGCCGGGCCGGATGGCGGCAGTGAAGAGAAGCCTGTTGGCACCGTCTGGTTTGCTTTTGCCACTGCCCGTGGAGAAGGCATTACCCGGCGGGAATGCTTCAGCGGTGACCGTGATGCGGTGCGTCGTCAGGCTACTGCGTATGCATTGCAGACCTTGTGGCAACAATTTCTACAAAACACTTGATACTGTATGAGCATACAGTATAATTGCTTCAACAGAACATATTGACTATCCGGTATTACCCGGCATGACAGGAGTAAAAATGGCTATCGACGAAAACAAACAGAAAGCGTTGGCGGCAGCACTGGGCCAGATTGAGAAACAATTTGGTAAAGGCTCCATCATGCGCCTGGGTGAAGACCGTTCCATGGATGTGGAAACCATCTCTACCGGTTCGCTTTCACTGGATATCGCGCTTGGGGCAGGTGGTCTGCCGATGGGCCGTATCGTCGAAATCTACGGACCGGAATCTTCCGGTAAAACCACGCTGACGTTACAGGTGATCGCCGCAGCCCAGCGCGAAGGTAAAACCTGTGCGTTTATCGATGCTGAACACGCGCTGGACCCAATCTATGCACGTAAACTGGGCGTCGATATCGACAACCTGCTGTGCTCCCAGCCGGACACCGGCGAGCAGGCACTGGAAATCTGTGACGCTCTGGCGCGTTCTGGCGCAGTAGACGTTATCGTCGTTGACTCCGTGGCGGCACTGACACCGAAAGCGGAAATCGAAGGCGAAATCGGCGACTCTCACATGGGCCTTGCGGCACGTATGATGAGCCAGGCGATGCGTAAGCTGGCGGGTAACCTGAAGCAGTCCAACACGCTACTGATTTTCATCAACCAGATCCGTATGAAAATTGGTGTGATGTTCGGTAACCCGGAAACGACTACCGGTGGTAACGCGCTGAAATTCTACGCTTCTGTTCGTCTCGACATCCGTCGCATCGGCGCGGTGAAAGAGGGCGAAAACGTGGTGGGTAGCGAAACCCGCGTGAAAGTGGTGAAGAACAAAATCGCTGCGCCGTTTAAACAGGCTGAATTCCAGATCCTCTACGGCGAAGGTATCAACTTCTACGGCGAACTGGTTGACCTGGGCGTGAAAGAGAAGCTGATCGAGAAAGCTGGCGCGTGGTACAGCTACAAAGGTGAGAAGATCGGTCAGGGTAAAGCGAATGCGACTGCCTGGCTGAAAGATAACCCGGAAACCGCGAAAGAGATCGAGAAGAAAGTACGTGAGTTGCTGCTGAGCAACCCGAACTCAACGCCGGATTTCTCTGTAGATGACAGCGAAGGCGTAGCAGAAACTAACGAAGATTTTTAATCGTCTTGTTTGATACACAAGGGTCGCATCTGCGGCCCTTTTGCTTTTTTAAGTTGTAAGGATATGCCATGACAGAATCAACGTCCCGTCGCCCGGCATATGCTCGCCTGTTGGATCGTGCGGTACGCATTCTGGCGGTGCGCGATCACAGTGAGCAAGAACTGCGACGTAAACTCGCGGCACCGATTATGGGCAAAAATGGCCCGGAAGAGATTGATGCCACGGCAGAAGATTACGAGCGCGTTATCGCCTGGTGCCATGAACATGGCTATCTCGATGACAGCCGATTTGTGGCGCGCTTTATCGCCAGCCGGAGCCGCAAAGGTTACGGTCCGGCGCGTATCCGTCAGGAACTGAATCAGAAAGGTCTTTCCCGCGAGGCGACAGAAAAAGCGATGCGTGAATGTGACATCGACTGGTGTGCACTGGCGCGCGATCAGGCGACGCGAAAATATGGCGAACCTTTGCCAACTGTCTTTTCAGAAAAAGTTAAGATCCAGCGTTTTCTGCTCTATCGCGGCTATCTGATGGAGGATATCCAGGATATTTGGCGAAATTTTGCCGACTGAACGCATACGGTATTTTACTTCCCAGTCAAGAAAACTTATCTTATTCCCACTTTTCAGTTACCAGCCCGGCGGTTAAGACACGCTGTCGCTGGTGGCGATATTTCGTTAGCTTGATTTCAGGATAATTATGAGCAAGAGCACCGCTGAGATCCGTCAGGCGTTTCTCGACTTTTTCCATAGTAAGGGACATCAGGTAGTTGCCAGCAGCTCCCTGGTACCCCATAACGACCCAACTTTGTTGTTTACCAACGCCGGGATGAACCAGTTCAAGGATGTGTTCCTTGGGCTCGACAAGCGTAATTATTCCCGCGCTACCACTTCCCAACGCTGCGTGCGTGCGGGTGGTAAACACAACGACCTGGAAAACGTCGGTTACACCGCGCGTCACCATACCTTCTTCGAAATGCTGGGCAACTTCAGCTTCGGCGACTATTTCAAACACGATGCTATTCAGTTTGCATGGGAACTGCTGACCAGCGAAAAATGGTTTGCCCTGCCGAAAGAGCGTCTGTGGGTTACCGTCTATGAAAGCGACGACGAAGCCTACGAAATCTGGGAAAAAGAAGTAGGGATCCCGCGCGAACGTATTATTCGCATCGGCGATAACAAAGGTGCGCCATACGCATCTGACAACTTCTGGCAGATGGGTGACACTGGTCCGTGTGGCCCGTGCACCGAAATCTTCTACGATCACGGCGACCACATTTGGGGTGGCCCTCCGGGAAGTCCGGAAGAAGACGGCGATCGCTACATTGAGATCTGGAACATCGTCTTCATGCAGTTCAACCGCCAGGCAGATGGTACGATGGAACCGCTGCCGAAGCCGTCTGTGGATACCGGTATGGGGCTGGAACGTATTGCTGCGGTGCTGCAACACGTTAACTCTAACTATGACATCGACCTGTTCCGCACGCTGATCCAGGAGGTAGCGAAAGTCACTGGCGCGACCGATCTGAGCAATAAATCGCTGCGCGTAATCGCTGACCACATTCGTTCTTGTGCGTTCCTGATCGCGGATGGCGTAATGCCGTCCAACGAAAACCGTGGTTATGTACTGCGTCGTATCATTCGTCGCGCAGTGCGTCACGGCAATATGCTGGGCGCGAAAGAAACTTTCTTCTACAAACTGGTTGGTCCGCTGATCGACGTTATGGGCTCTGCGGGTGAAGACCTGAAACGCCAGCAGGCACAGGTTGAGCAGGTGCTGAAGACTGAAGAAGAACAGTTTGCCCGCACTCTGGAGCGCGGTCTGGCGCTGCTGGACGAAGAGCTGGCGAAACTTTCTGGCGATACGCTGGATGGCGAAACTGCTTTCCGTCTGTACGACACCTACGGTTTCCCAGTTGACCTGACGGCTGATGTTTGTCGTGAACGCAACATCAAAGTTGACGAAGCTGGTTTTGAAGCAGCAATGGAAGAGCAGCGTCGTCGTGCGCGCGAAGCCAGCGGCTTTGGTGCCGATTACAACGCAATGATCCGTGTTGACAGTGCATCTGAATTTAAAGGCTATGACCATCTGGAACTGAACGGCAAAGTGACTGCGCTGTTTGTTGATGGTAAAGCGGTTGATGCCATCAATGCAGGCCAGGAAGCGGTAGTCGTGCTGGATCAAACGCCATTCTATGCGGAATCTGGCGGTCAGGTTGGCGATAAAGGCGAACTGAAAGGCGTTAACTTCTCCTTTGCGGTGGAAGATACGCAGAAATACGGCCAGGCGATTGGTCACATCGGTAAACTTGCTGCGGGTTCTCTGAAAGTGGGCGACGCGGTGCAGGCTGATGTTGATGAGGCTCGTCGCGCTCGTATTCGTCTGAATCACTCCGCAACGCACCTGATGCACGCTGCGCTGCGCCAGGTTTTGGGTACTCATGTATCGCAGAAAGGTTCACTGGTTAACGACAAAGTGCTGCGCTTCGACTTCTCACACAACGAAGCGATGAAACCAGAAGAGATTCGTGCGGTTGAAGACCTGGTGAACGCGCAGATTCGCCGTAACTTGCCGATCGAAACCAACATCATGGATCTCGAAGCGGCGAAAGCGAAAGGTGCGATGGCTCTGTTTGGCGAGAAGTATGATGAGCGCGTACGCGTGCTGAGCATGGGCGATTTCTCCACCGAGCTGTGTGGCGGTACTCACGCCAGCCGCACCGGTGATATTGGTCTGTTCCGCATCATCTCTGAATCGGGTACTGCTGCAGGTGTTCGTCGTATCGAAGCGGTAACCGGAGAAGGCGCTATCGCCACCGTTCATGCAGACAGCGATCGCTTAAGCGAAGTCGCACATCTGCTGAAAGGCGATAGCAATAATGTGGCTGATAAAGTGCGTTCAGTACTGGAACGTACGCGTCAGCTGGAAAAAGAGTTACAACAGCTTAAAGAACAAGCAGCCGCACAGGAGAGCGCAAATCTTTCCATTAAGGCAATTGATGTTAATGGTGTTAAGCTGTTGGTTAGCGAGCTTAGCGGTGTTGAGCCGAAAATGTTGCGTACCATGGTTGACGATTTAAAAAATCAGCTGGGGTCGACAATTATCGTGCTGGCAACGGTAGCCGAAGGTAAGGTTTCTCTGATTGCAGGCGTATCTAAGGACGTCACAGATCGTGTGAAAGCAGGGGAACTGATTGGTATGGTCGCTCAGCAGGTGGGCGGCAAGGGTGGTGGACGTCCTGACATGGCGCAAGCCGGTGGTACGGATGCTGCGGCCTTACCTGCAGCGTTAGCCAGTGTGAAAGGCTGGGTCAGCGCGAAATTGCAATAATATAAGCGCCAGGCAATGCCGTGGACTCGCTTCACGGCATTCGCATTAACGCTATCGACAACGATAAAGTCAGGTTGAAGTTGTGTATATCGGCTAAACTTAGGTTTAACAGAATGTAATGCCATGACTGCTTACATGTAATGTGTTTGTCATTGCTTACTTTTTGGCGTTATATGATGGATAATGCCGGGATACAGAGAGACCCGACTCTTTTAATCTTTCAAGGAGCAAAGAATGCTGATTCTGACTCGTCGAGTTGGTGAGACCCTCATGATTGGGGATGAGGTCACCGTGACAGTTTTAGGGGTAAAGGGCAACCAGGTACGTATTGGCGTAAATGCCCCGAAGGAAGTTTCTGTTCACCGTGAAGAGATCTACCAGCGTATCCAGGCTGAAAAATCCCAGCAGTCCAGTTACTAATCTTTCCGCGTCTCATCTTTATCGGTGAGACGCACCCTCAAAATTCCTCCTTCACTCCATTGTTTTTTCGCTTTACTCCCGTTCATTCAACTTTAGTCTCCATTTTTTGCATTACTGCTATCTGTCAGACCTCCGTTTTTCTGTTGATAAAACACTCTTTTTGACGTTTTTACAGACTAATTGAGTGTGAATTGTGCAAACGATAAAAGTGTGGGAAAAATTGTTTGACTTATAAGTCTCAGAAAGTAATATGTGCGCCACGCAGCGACGATGAGCGATAAACAAGTTCTTCGAAGCACTCGTAAGAGGCGTGTGGTGAGGTGGCCGAGAGGCTGAAGGCGCTCCCCTGCTAAGGGAGTATGCGGTCAAAAGCTGCATCCGGGGTTCGAATCCCCGCCTCACCGCCATTTGCATCCGTAGCTCAGCTGGATAGAGTACTCGGCTACGAACCGAGCGGTCGGAGGTTCGAATCCTCCCGGATGCACCATATTCTACGAAATCTTCAGCAATGAAGGTGTCGAAGAGGTGGCGGTACTAACCGCAAGCACCAGGGAGGATAACGTTGCTTTAGCAACGGCCCGAAGGGCGAGCCGTAAGGCGAGTAATCCTCCCGGATGCACCATCTCTTACTTGATACGGCTTTAGTAGCGGTATCAAAAAATCTGCAGTAAAGTAAGTTTCCCGATGCATCCGTAGCTCAGCTGGATAGAGTACTCGGCTACGAACCGAGCGGTCGGAGGTTCGAATCCTCCCGGA
>NZ_PTRH01000016.1:0-94795 GCF_002965045.1 Escherichia sp. MOD1-EC6300
GATGGCTGGGGTACCTGGATTCGAACCAGGGAATGCCGGTATCAAAAACCGGTGCCTTACCGCTTGGCGATACCCCATCCGTACAACGCTTTCTGGTGAATGGTGCGGGAGGCGAGACTTGAACTCGCACACCTTGCGGCGCCAGAACCTAAATCTGGTGCGTCTACCAATTTCGCCACTCCCGCAAAAAAGATGGTGGCTACGACGGGATTCGAACCTGTGACCCCATCATTATGAGTGATGTGCTCTAACCAACTGAGCTACGTAGCCATCTTTTTTTCGCGATACCTTATCGGCGTTGCGGGGCGCATTATGCGTATAGAGCCTTGCAGCGTCAACCTCTTTTTCAAGGAAAATTGCTCGAAAGTGACTGTTTGGTTAGGTTGCGAACAGCGTGGCGCTATATTCGTCAATTATTGTTTACTTTGTGTTTTTTCCCCACCCTACAGCCATTCTTTTGTCATACAGGATGAAATTCGGAATTCAACAATAGTGGTAGGAAATTAATCTATGAAATACTGGCCCGTTGCAACAGGACAGGGCAGGGATCGCTACGCCTGCATCTCTGCTACCACTTCAGGCGATTTATTGAGGGAATACTATGCTGCGTTTTATGACGGCGCTGATGGGGGCGTTATTACTCATGCAATCTGCGTTTGCCGATACGGTCAAACCGGAAATCGGGAAATATGTTTTTGGCTATCGTGGGCAGGAAGGCGCTGTGGTGTGGATGATGCGGATAGGGCCGAAAGCCTCTAATGAAGCCCTCATTCAGGTATCGCATGTTGATAATGACATCGATGGCCAGATTTTTCGCTGTAAAGTGAAAGCATTACAGGAAGGTGAAAAATCCTATACCGCCGTAATTAAGGGCAAATCTTTTGAGTTATTACGCCTGAAAGAGGGGAATGGCAGCCTGCATATTCCGGATGAGCAGGCGACCTGGTCGGTGGCCTACAGTGATGAGTTGTCAAACAGTGATGTGGCAAACCCGGAACATTTCCTTACTGCATATCAGAATCAACAAGCAGCTCAATAACTGAAACAGCCCCGGATTTCTCCGGGGCAGTACCGCATTTCTTACTTATACGCCGACTGGTGAACACCAACCGCACGACCAGACGGATCGTCCATTTTCTTGAACGCCTCATCCCATTCAATCGCTTTAGCGGAAGAACACGCGACGGACGGGCCGCCCGGCACGCACTCTGCGGCGCTCGGAAGCGGGAACAGTTCTTCAAAGATCTCCCGGTACAGATACGCTTCTTTGGACGTCGGCGTGTTGTACGGGAAGCGGAAGCGGGCAGTTTCCAGCTGTTGATCAGAAACCTGCTGCGCCGCCACTTCTTTCAGGGTATCGATCCAACTGTAACCGACGCCATCGGAGAACTGCTCTTTCTGCCGCCAGGCCACACTTGCAGGCAGGTACGACTCAAAACATTCACGCAGGATGTGTTTTTCCATCTTGCCGTTACCGCACATTTTATCCTGCGGGTTAATGCGCATCGCCACGTCGAGGAATTTCTTGTCGAGGAACGGAACGCGCGCTTCCACGCCCCAGGCGGACATCGCTTTGTTGGCGCGCGCGCAGTCATACATATGCAGGGCCAACAGTTTGCGCACCGTCTCTTCATGCAGTTCTTTAGCGTTCGGCGCTTTGTGGAAGTAGAGATAACCGCCAAACACTTCATCAGAACCTTCACCGGACAGTACCATTTTAATGCCCATCGCTTTGATCTTACGCGACATTAAATACATCGGTGTTGAAGCGCGAATAGTGGTCACATCATAGGTTTCGATGTGGTAAATCACGTCGCGGATGGCGTCCAGACCTTCCTGTACAGTGAAGTGAATTTCATGATGCACAGTGCCCAGATGGTTTGCCACTTCCTGGGCTGCCTTCAGATCCGGTGAACCCGGCAGACCTACAGCAAAGGAGTGCAGCTGCGGCCACCAGGCTTCAGAGCGTTCCTGATCTTCCACGCGACGGGCGGCGTATTTCTTGGTGATCGCGGAAATAATTGAGGAATCCAGACCACCAGAAAGCAGCACACCGTAAGGCACATCAGACATCAGATGGCTTTTAACGGAATCTTCCAGTGCCTGACGCAGCTCGTTTTTGTCGGTCACGTTATCTTTCACCGCATCGTAGTCGAACCAGTCGCGGTGATAATAAGAACGGATTTCGCCGTCCTGACTCCATAAATAGCTCCCCGCCGGGAACTCTTTAATCGTGCGGCATACTGGCACGAGAGCTTTCATTTCTGAGGCCACATACAGCTGACCGTGTTCGTCATAGCCCATATATAGCGGGATGATCCCCAGATGGTCGCGACCAATCAGATACGCATCTTTTTCGCTGTCGTACAGGGCAAAAGCGAACATGCCCTGCAAATCGTCGAGAAATTCCGGCCCTTTTTCCTGATACAGCGCGAGGATCACTTCACAGTCAGACCCGGTCTGGAACTGGTAACGATCGCCATATTCAGCGCGCAATGCCTGGTGGTTGTAGATTTCACCGTTTACTGCCAGCACATGAGTTTTTTGTTGGTTGTAGAGAGGTTGCGCCCCCGCGTTAACGTCAACAATGGACAGACGTTCGTGGGCGAGAATGGCGTTATCGCTGGCATAAATACCGGACCAGTCCGGGCCACGATGACGCATCAGGCGTGACAGCTCGAGTGCTTTCTTACGCAGCTCAACTGCGTCTGTTTTGATATCGAATACGCCAAAAATTGAACACATAACCTTCTCCGTTAACCTGGTATTTGTTGCTTGTTGTGTTTGCTTGTTTAAAAAAATGCCGCAAAGCAGCACTGTGCGCAAGCGATTTGGCAGGGGGAAAATAAAAAACGTAATGGTGATTGTCGATTGGTGAAAAAAGGTCTGGTGTGAGGATGTATTTATTGATGAATCGATAATTTTTAGCGGGTTTTATTAAATGGTTATATTTTACGGGGGCCAAATTGCTGACAAAGTGCGATTTGTTCATGCCGGATGCGGCGTGAACGCCTTATCCTGCCTACAAAAGCATGAAAATTTAATATATTGCAGGAGCTGCGTAGGCCTGATAAGCGTAGCGCATCAGGCAGTTTGGCGTTTGTCATCAGAGCCAACCACGTCCGCAGACGTGGGTGGTATTCAGATAACGTCGATTTCAGCGACTGACGGGTAAATCCAGCTTGGGCGGAACGGCATACTGTCGATATCGTCGAGCGATGAAACACCAGAAAGCACCAGAATCGTCTCCAGACCGGCCTGGAAGCCCGCCAGAATGTCGGTGCGCAAGTTATCGCCGACAATCACCGTTTCTTCCGAATGCGCCTGCATTTTGTTTAATGCTGCGCGGATGATCCACGGACTCGGCTTACCAACATAGAACGGTTTACGTCCGGAGATTTTTTCGATCCCCGCGCATAGCGCGCCACAGGCCGGATAAAAACCGCGCCCGTGGGTGTCCGGGTTGGTGGCGATAAAGCGTGCACCGTTAGCGACGAAATAGGCTGCTTTATGCATCATGTCCCAGTTGTAGGAACGCGTTTCGCCAACAATCACAAAATCAGGGTTCACATCGGTAATAGTGAAACCGGCTTTGTACAGTTCATGAATCAGTGCGCCTTCGCCCACCACATACGCTTTCTTACCTTCCTGGCGACGCAGGAAATCGGCGGTCGCCATCGCGGAGGTATAAAACACGCTGTCCGGCACATCGACACCCGCAGTGGCAAAGCGGTTCGCCAGATCTTGCCCGGTCTGCGAAGGATAGTTGGTCAGCAACACCAGCGGCAGGCCTTTATCCATAATCCCGTGCAAAAATTCCGCTGCACCCGGTACGGCGACGTTATCGTGCATCAGCACGCCGTCGATATCGCAAATTACATTTTTAATGGTCATGGACTACCCAGAATATTGACAACAATAAGCGCCACTATAAAAGCACATTAATTTTCCAGCAAATGCTGGAGCAAAATACCGTTGAGCATGGCGCGTTTTACCAGCGCAAAAGCGCCGATTGCCGAGCGGTGATCCAGCTCAGAACGTACCACGGGCAGATTGGTGCGAAATGCCTTCAATGCCTGGGTATTAATGCAGCTTTCAATAGCAGGGAGCAGCACTTTATCGGCTTCGGTGATCTCACCAGCGATAACAATTTTTTGCGGATTAAATAAGTTGATAGCAATGGCGATGGTTTTACCCAGATGACGACCAACATATTCAATCACTTCCGACGCCAGACCGTCGCCTTTGTTCGCGGCTTTGCAGATAGTTTTGATGGTGCAGTCGTCCAGTGGCACACGGCTCTGGTAGCCCTGCTTTAACAGATTCAACACCCGTTGTTCAATGGCAGCGTTGGCGGCGATAGTTTCCAGGCAGCCAAAGTTGCCGCAGTGGCAGCGTTCACCCAGCGGTTCGACCTGAATATGGCCAATTTCACCGACGTTGCCGTTGCGGCCAATAAAAATGCGCCCATTAGAGATAATCCCGGCCCCGGTCCCGCGATGGACACGCACCAGAATGGAGTCTTCGCAATCCTGGCTTGCACCGAAGTAGTGCTCTGCCAGTGCCAGACTGCGGATATCGTGGCCGACAAAACAGGTCACTTTAAAACGTTCTTCCAGTGCTTCTACCAGTCCCCAGTTTTCTACCTGAATATGCGGCATGTAATGAATTTTGCCACTGTCCGGGTCAACAAGCCCTGGCAGGATCACGGAAATGGCGATCAGCTCGCGCAGTTTGCGCTGGTAGCTATCAATAAACTGAGCAATGGCATTCAGCAGGGCATGTTCCAGCGTTTGCTGAGTGCGTTCAGGCAACGGGTAATGTTCCTCTGCCAGCACTTTGCTACTGAGATCAAACAGGGTGATGGTGGCGTCATGACGACCAAGCCGTACGCCGATTGCGTGGAAATTGCGGGTTTCGGTGACAATGGAGATAGCGCGGCGGCCCCCGGTGGAGGCCTGCTGATCAACTTCTTTGATCAGCCCGCGTTCGATAAGCTGACGCGTAATCTTGGTTACGCTGGCGGGGGCAAGCTGGCTTTGCTCGGCAATCTGAATCCGCGAGATTGGCCCGTACTGGTCAATCAGGCGATAAACCGCCGCGCTGTTAAGCTGTTTTACGAGATCAACATTACCTATCTGAGCTTGTCCGCCTGGTGTCATACTTTCTCTTATTGAGTTACGACCTCGTTACCGTTAACGATGGTCTTGGTGATTTTAAAATCAGGTGTGAATGCAGTCAGGTTGGCTACTTTACCTGCGGCGAGCGTGCCGAGACGTTTCTCAACGCCAATCGCACGCGCCGGATAGAGCGTCGCCATACGCAGCACTTCATCCAGTGCGATACCACAATGTTCGACCAGATTACGCACGCCTTCAATCATGGTTAAGGATGAACCGCTTAACGTACCGTTCTCATCCACACAAAGTCCGTTACGGTAGTATATTGTTTTACCCGCAAAAATGAACTGTTCAATGTTGGCACCTGCTGGTGCGGTGGCATCGGTAACCAGACACAGTTTGTCGCCTTTCAGACGTTTAGCGTTACGAATATTGGCGTAATCAACATGCAGGCCATCAGCGATAATACCGCAATAAATGTCAGCTTCGTCGAGAATCGCGCCCGCCAGGCCCGGTTCACGACCGGTAATATACGGCATCGCGTTGTACAGATGAGTGGCAAAGGTAATCCCCGCGCGGAAACCGGCTTTCGCTTCTTTTAACGTCGCATTTGAGTGACCAGCAGACACTACAATCCCTGCATTTGCCAGTTTACTGATCACTTCCGCAGGAACCATTTCCGGTGCCAGCGTCACTTTGGTAATGACGTCGGCGTTCCCACACAGGAAATCGACCAGCGCGGCATCAGGCTTACGCACAAAGTTCGGATTATGGGTGCCTTTTTTTACCAGATTCAGCCACGGACCTTCCAGATGCAGACCTAACGCCTGATTCGGATGTTTTGCCAGGTACTCGCGCATAACGCGCACGCCCTGTTTCATCAGCTCGTCGCTGGTGGTGATAAGCGTCGGCAGATAGTTGGTGCAGCCCGATTTCTCATTGGCTTTCTGCATGATTTCCAGCGTTTCTACGCTGACCGCTTCAGCAGTATCGTTAAACTGCACGCCGCCGCAGCCGTTTAACTGCACATCGATAAAACCGGGGGAGAGAATGGCCCCGTTCAGTGAACGTTGTTCAATCTCTGGCGGCAGTTCCGCTACCGGACAGACGCTTTTAATCAGGCCATCAGCGATAACAACCGCGTGGTCATCAAGAAATTCGTGGCCGGTAAAGATTCGGCCCTGGGTTAATGCATACATTCTGACCCCCGATTTAAAAAAAATATTGCCCTGAGCAATGCGTCAGGGCAGGGATAACAATTACAGACCTTTGATATTTTCTGCTTCTAATTCATTGAAATATCTTAAAGTCTTAACTTTCAGCTCCATGGTAGAAGGTTCATCGCACACCATGATGGCTTTCGGATGCAGTTGCAGACAGCTGATGGTCCACATGTGGTTCACGCAACCTTCAACGGCGGCTTGCAGCGCCAGTGCTTTCTGGCTGCCCAGCACCAGAATCATTACTTCTTCGGCATCCAACAATGTACCAACACCGACAGTCAGGGCATATTTTGGCACCTGATTGACATCGTTATCAAAGAAACGAGAGTTCGCGACGCGAGTGTCATGAGTCAGGGTTTTGATACGAGTACGAGAAGCCAGAGAAGACGCTGGTTCGTTAAATGCAATATGACCGTCGTTACCTACACCGCCCATAAACAGATGAATTTTTCCGTAAGAACGGATTTTTTCTTCATACTGGCGGCACTCGGCGTCGATATCCGGGGCGTTGCCGTTGAGAAGGTTGATGTTTTCTGCTGGAATATCAACGTGATCGAAGAAATTACGGTGCATAAAGCTGTAGTAGCTTTCCGGATGCTCTTTCGGCAGACCGACATATTCGTCCATGTTGAAGGTGACAACGTGCTTAAAGCTGACCTGGCCTGCTTTATGCATTTCAACTAACGCTTTGTAGGTGGTCATCGGCGTGCCGCCAGTCGGCAGACCCAGAACAAACGGACGATCGGCTGTCGGTTTGAACGCATTGATACGATTGACGATATGGCGAGCAGCCCATTTGCCGACCTGTTCAGCGGTAGTCAGGGGGATCAGTCTCATTATTCACCTCAGTAAGTAAAAAGTAAGCCGTTGGCGGATTAGGCATCTTTAAGCGTAACCTGGATTTGCGCAGACAGGCGTCAATCCGACCTGATTTTTTGAATGATAAAATAAGTTTTCTGGTTTAGCCAGTAAAAGGGAGTGATGATAACGATATTTGGTGACAAAACTCAC
This sequence comes from Escherichia sp. MOD1-EC6300, assembly GCF_002965045.1. Classification (NCBI taxonomy): domain Bacteria; kingdom Pseudomonadati; phylum Pseudomonadota; class Gammaproteobacteria; order Enterobacterales; family Enterobacteriaceae; genus Escherichia; species Escherichia sp. MOD1-EC6300. The sequence continues at coordinate 7,355 of NZ_PTRH01000016.1, forward strand.
AAAAGACACGCGTTTAATTTGCGATACGAATTAAATTTTCACACACTCTGTAGCAGATGATCTAACAATCTGATTACAGAACATCGGCAGTACAATTTGCAGCAAAATAAAAATACGGCTTTAAACGAGCCAAATAGGGTTCTCGTAGGGGGAATAAGATGAATATTTTAGGTTTTTTCCAGCGACTCGGTAGGGCGTTACAGCTCCCTATCGCGGTGCTGCCGGTGGCGGCACTGTTGCTGCGATTCGGTCAGCCAGATTTACTTAACGTTGCGTTTATTGCCCAGGCGGGCGGTGCGATTTTTGATAACCTCGCATTAATCTTCGCCATCGGTGTGGCATCCAGCTGGTCGAAAGACAGCGCAGGTGCGGCGGCGCTGGCGGGTGCGGTCGGTTACTTTGTGTTAACCAAAGCGATGGTGACCATCAACCCAGAAATTAACATGGGTGTACTGGCGGGTATCATTACCGGTCTGGTCGGTGGTGCTGCCTATAACCGTTGGTCCGATATTAAACTGCCGGACTTCCTGAGCTTCTTCGGCGGCAAACGTTTTGTGCCGATCGCCACCGGCTTCTTCTGCCTGGTGCTGGCGGCCATTTTTGGTTACGTCTGGCCACCGGTACAGCACGCTATCCATGCAGGCGGCGAATGGATCGTTTCTGCGGGCGCGCTGGGTTCCGGTATCTTTGGTTTCATCAACCGTCTGCTGATCCCAACCGGTCTGCATCAGGTGCTGAACACCATCGCCTGGTTCCAGATTGGTGAATTCACCAACGCGGCGGGTACGGTTTTCCACGGCGACATTAACCGCTTCTATGCCGGTGACGGCACCGCGGGGATGTTCATGTCCGGCTTCTTCCCGATTATGATGTTCGGTCTGCCGGGCGCGGCGCTGGCGATGTACTTCGCAGCACCGAAAGAGCGTCGTCCGATGGTTGGCGGTATGCTGCTTTCTGTTGCTGTTACTGCGTTCCTGACCGGTGTGACTGAGCCGCTGGAATTCCTGTTCATGTTCCTTGCACCGCTGCTGTACCTCCTGCACGCACTGCTGACGGGTATCAGCCTGTTTGTGGCAACGCTGCTGGGTATCCATGCTGGCTTCTCCTTCTCTGCGGGGGCTATCGACTACGCGTTGATGTATAACCTGCCGGCCGCCAGCCAGAACGTCTGGATGCTGCTGGTGATGGGGGTTGTGTTCTTCGCTATCTACTTCGTGGTGTTCAGTGTGGTTATCCGCATGTTCAATCTGAAAACGCCGGGTCGCGAAGATAAAGAAGACGAGATCGTTACTGAAGAAGCCAACAGCAATACCGAGGAAGGCCTGACTCAACTGGCGACCAACTATATTGCTGCGGTTGGCGGTACTGACAACCTGAAAGCGATTGACGCCTGTATCACCCGTCTGCGTCTGACCGTGGCTGACTCTGCCCGCGTTAACGATACGATGTGTAAACGTCTGGGTGCTTCTGGGGTAGTGAAACTGAACAAACAGACTATTCAGGTGATTGTTGGCGCGAAAGCGGAATCCATTGGCGATGCAATGAAGAAAGTCGTTGCCCGTGGTCCGGTAGCAGCCGCCTCTGCTGAAACTGCGCCTGCAACTACCGTGCCTGTAGCAAAACCGCAGGCCGTACCAAACGCGGTGTCTGTCGCGGAGCTGGTATCGCCGATTACCGGTGATGTTGTGGCGCTGGATCAGGTTCCTGACGAAGCATTTGCCAGCAAAGCGGTGGGTGACGGTGTGGCGGTGAAACCGACGGATAAAATCGTCGTATCGCCAGCCGCAGGGACAATCGTAAAAATCTTCAACACCAATCACGCGTTCTGCCTGGAAACCGAAAAAGGCGCTGAGATTGTCGTCCATATGGGTATCGACACCGTAGCGCTGGAAGGCAAAGGCTTTAAACGTTTGGTGGAAGAGGGGGCGCAAGTAAGCGCAGGGCAACCGATTCTGGAAATGGATCTGGATTACCTGAACGCTAACGCCCGTTCGATGATTAGCCCGGTGGTTTGCAGCAATATCGACGATTTCAGCGGCCTTATCATTAAAGCTCAGGGTCATGTTGTGGCGGGTCAAACGCCGCTGTATGAAATCAAAAAGTAATCTGCTTCATGCCTGATGCGACGCATGACGCGTCTTATCAGGCCTACAAAAGCTCAGTCCAGGTTGGATAAGACGCTTAAGCGTCGCATCCAACAATGACGCAGGACTGGCAAAAGCGGTGGAGATCTTCTCTGCCGCTTTTTTTTTCATCAATCATCCCCATAATCTCAGTGAGATTTTCGATTTTCACTAACTAACAGTTGTCAGCCTGTCCCGCTTATAAGATCATACGCCGTTATACGTTGTTTACGCTTTGAGGAATCCACGATGAGTGAGGCAGAAGCCCGCCCGACTAACTTTATCCGTCAGATCATCGATGAAGATCTGGCCAGTGGTAAGCACACCACAGTACACACCCGTTTCCCGCCGGAGCCGAATGGCTATCTGCATATTGGCCATGCGAAATCTATCTGCCTGAACTTCGGGATCGCCCAGGACTATAAAGGCCAGTGCAACCTGCGTTTCGACGACACTAACCCGGTAAAAGAAGATATCGAGTATGTCGATTCGATCAAAAACGACGTAGAGTGGTTAGGTTTTCACTGGTCTGGTAACGTCCGTTACTCCTCCGATTATTTTGATCAGCTCCACGCCTATGCGATCGAACTGATCAATAAAGGCCTGGCGTATGTTGATGAACTGACACCGGAACAGATCCGCGAATATCGTGGCACCCTGACTCAGCCGGGTAAAAACAGCCCGTACCGCGACCGCAGCGTTGAAGAGAACCTGGCGCTGTTCGAAAAAATGCGTACCGGTGGTTTTGAAGAAGGTAAAGCCTGCCTGCGCGCGAAAATCGACATGGCTTCGCCGTTTATCGTGATGCGCGATCCGGTGCTGTACCGCATTAAGTTTGCTGAACACCACCAGACCGGTAACAAGTGGTGCATCTACCCGATGTACGACTTCACCCACTGCATCAGCGATGCGCTGGAAGGTATTACGCACTCTCTGTGTACGCTGGAATTCCAGGACAACCGTCGCCTGTATGACTGGGTGCTGGATAACATCACCATTCCTGTTCACCCGCGCCAGTACGAATTCTCGCGCCTGAATCTGGAATACACCGTGATGTCCAAGCGTAAGCTGAACCTGCTGGTGACCGACAAGCACGTTGAAGGCTGGGATGATCCTCGTATGCCGACCATTTCCGGTCTGCGTCGTCGTGGTTACACTGCGGCTTCTATTCGTGAGTTCTGCAAACGCATTGGCGTGACCAAGCAGGACAACACCATTGAGATGGCGTCGCTGGAATCCTGCATTCGTGAAGATCTCAACGAAAACGCCCCGCGCGCAATGGCAGTTATCGATCCGGTGAAACTGGTTATCGAAAACTATCAGGGCGAAGGCGAAATGGTCACCATGCCGAACCATCCGAACAAACCGGAAATGGGCAGCCGTCAGGTGCCGTTTAGCGGTGAGATTTGGATCGACCGCGCCGATTTCCGCGAAGAAGCTAACAAGCAGTACAAACGTCTGGTGCTGGGTAAAGAAGTGCGTCTGCGTAATGCTTACGTCATTAAGGCTGAACGCGTGGAGAAAGATGCCGAAGGCAACATCACCACCATCTTCTGTACTTATGACGCCGACACCTTAAGCAAAGATCCGGCAGATGGTCGTAAAGTGAAAGGCGTTATTCACTGGGTGAGCGCGGCACATGCGCTGCCGGTTGAAATCCGCCTGTACGATCGTCTGTTCAGCGTGCCGAACCCAGGTGCTGCGGATGATTTCCTGTCGGTGATTAACCCGGAATCGCTGGTGATCAAACAGGGCTTTGCTGAACCGTCGCTGAAAGACGCGGTAGCGGGCAAAGCATTCCAGTTTGAGCGTGAAGGTTATTTCTGCCTCGACAGCCGCCATTCTACGGCGGAAAAACCGGTATTTAACCGCACCGTTGGGCTGCGTGATACCTGGGCGAAAGTAGGCGAGTAGTTTTAAGTTCTACCAGGCCGGGTGAGGCATTTACGCCACATCCGGCAAGAAACATAGAAACAGTTTCAAACGCTAAATTGCCTGATGCGCTACGCTTATCAGGCCTACATGATCTCTGCCATATATTGAATTTGCGTGCTTTTGTAGGCCGGATAAGGCGTTCACGCCGCATCCGGCAAGAAATAGCAAACAAACCCAAACGCCGCGCTCCGCGGCGTTTTTTTTCTGCTTTTCTTCGCGAATTAATTCCGTTTCACAATTTATCCATAAAACAAATTTAAAATCACAAAGCATAATTAAATAAAATGTAACCGCTTTCATCTTGCTGGAAACTCAGGCTTTTATTCTTTTGTAAACCTTTCAACTACAAACTTAAGCCTTGTAACAAAAATCATCAAAATATGTGCGGTTGCTCATGTTCTTACATTCTGGTTACAGAAAGAGATTGATAATTCGCGTCGCGAAAAATAGTCTGTTCCTGTAGTCAGCGAGACTTTTCTCAACGCTACTTTTTTAATTTTTATTTTTTTCGCTGTTCACCTTTGGTGCAGCAATTTATACGTCAAAGAGGATTAACCCATGCGTACGTTTAGTGGCAAACGTAGTACGCTGGCGCTGGCTATCGCCAGTGTTACAGCAATGTCGGGCTTTATGGCAATGCCGGAGGCTCGCGCCGAAGGATTCATCGACGATTCAACCTTAACCGGCGGTATCTATTACTGGCAGCGTGAACGCGACCGTAAAGACGTTACCGACGGCGACAAATACAAAACCAACCTTTCTCATTCCACCTGGAACGCCAACCTCGATTTTCAGTCTGGTTATGCTGCTGATATGTTCGGCCTTGATATTGCCGCGTTTACGGCGATTGAAATGGCGGAAAACGGCGACAGCTCTCACCCGAACGAAATCGCGTTTTCAAAAAGTAATAAAGCCTATGACGAAGACTGGTCCGGCGATAAAAGCGGTATAAGCCTGTATAAAGCAGCGGCCAAATTTAAATACGGTCCGGTGTGGGCGCGGGCAGGTTATATTCAGCCAACCGGTCAGACGCTGTTAGCGCCGCACTGGAGCTTTATGCCGGGTACTTATCAGGGGGCGGAAGCGGGGGCGAATTTTGATTACGGCGATGCTGGTGCGTTGAGTTTCTCCTACATGTGGACCAACGAATATAAAGCGCCGTGGCATCTGGAAATGGATGAGTTTTATCAGAACGATAAAACCACTAAAGTTGATTATCTACACTCCCTTGGGGCGAAGTACGACTTCAAAAATAACTTCGTACTGGAAGCGGCGTTTGGTCAGGCGGAAGGGTATATTGATCAGTATTTTGCCAAAGCCAGCTATAAATTTGATATCGCCGGTAGCCCGTTAACCACCAGCTACCAGTTCTACGGTACGCGCGATAAAGTTGACGATCGCAGCGTCAACGACCTTTACGACGGCACTGCCTGGCTGCAAGCGTTGACCTTTGGTTACCGGGCGGCTGACGTAGTGGATTTGCGTCTGGAAGGCACCTGGGTTAAAGCCGACGGTCAGCAGGGATACTTCCTGCAACGTATGACTCCAACCTATGCTTCCTCGAACGGTCGCCTGGATATCTGGTGGGATAACCGTTCTGACTTCAACGCCAACGGCGAAAAAGCGGTCTTCTTCGGTGCGATGTATGACCTGAAAAACTGGAATCTTCCAGGCTTCGCCATCGGCGCTTCCTACGTTTACGCATGGGATGCTAAACCCGCTACCTGGCAGAGCAATCCGGATGCGTACTACGACAAGAACCGGACTATTGAAGAGTCTGCATACAGCCTGGATGCGGTCTACACCATTCAGGACGGTCGCGCCAAAGGCACGATGTTCAAACTGCACTTTACCGAATACGACAACCACTCCGACATCCCAAGCTGGGGCGGTGGTTACGGCAACATCTTCCAGGATGAGCGTGACGTGAAATTTATGGTAATCGCACCATTCACCATCTTCTGATGCCCGACGCGGCAGGTTTTGTGCCTGCCGCACGTTTGAGGAATTTGCAATGAAAAAACTGATTCTCATCGCCATGATGGCATCGGGGCTGGTGGCTTGTGCACAATCCACCGCGCCACAGGAAGACAGCCATCTGAAAGAAGCTTACAGCGCCTGTATCAACACCGCGCAAGGTTCGCCGGAAAAAATTGAAGCCTGTCAGAGCGTGTTAAACGTGCTGAAGAAAGAGAAACAACATCAGCAATTTGCCGAGCAGGAAAGTGTCCGTGTGCTGGATTATCAGCAGTGCATTCAGGCAACGCAAACCGGTAATGACCAGGCGGTGAAAACCGATTGTGATAAGGTCTGGCAGGAAATTCGCAGCAATAACAAATAAGTGAGAGCTGTAACTCTCGCTTTTCTTATGTCCCTTGTATAAAAAAGCCAACCCGCAGGTTGGCTTTTCTCGTTCAGACTGGCTTATTTGCCTTCGTGCGCGTGCTCATCTTCGCGGCAATCGCCTTCGGCACAGTGACCGTAAAGATAGAGACTATGGTTAGTCAGGCGAATGCCATGTTTTGCGGCGATTTCACGCTGACGCGCTTCGATGGAATCATCACTAAATTCGATAACCTTACCGCAGTCGAGGCAGATCAGGTGATCGTGGTGATGTTGCTGTGTCAGTTCAAATACGGATTTACCGCCTTCAAAATTGTGGCGGGTGACGATACCAGCATCGTCAAACTGGTTCAGTACGCGATAAACCGTAGCCAGACCAATTTCTTCACCCATATCGATCAGACGTTTGTATAAATCTTCCGCACTGACGTGATGGTTGTCCGGCTCCTGAAGAACTTCCAGGATTTTCAAGCGAGGAAGCGTTACTTTCAGGCCAGCTTTCTTTAGGGCGGTATTGTTATCAGTCATGCGGAATCTGTCCTGTTACTAAGCGGTTCACTTCATTAGAAGAAGTGACAGAATTTGCTCTTGAGATAATGCGTATCATTATAGAATTGCCACGCCTAAATGAAAACCACAAGTCCCTGGCAAATATTGTTAATAAAAACGTGGCTCAGCTTACATTTACAACGGCAAGGCCACTTGAACACCGGAACATTGTACAGGTACCACGGCAAAAGTTACAAATTTGTAGCAATTATTTTGATTGGCATTATCTATTAATACGGCGTAGACATGAGTCTACGCCGTATTACATCAGGCATTGAGAATTTCGTCGAGATGCAGCTCTTCAGAAATCTGTTTAACCCATTTTTCTACACGTTCAGCGGTCAGTTCCGGCTGACGATCTTCGTCGATAGCCAGTCCGACAAAGTGGTCGTCATCTGCCAGACCTTTTGATGCTTCGAAGTGGTAGCCCGCAGTTGGCCAGTGACCAACGATAGTTGCGCCGCGCGGTTCAATGATGTCGCGGATGGTGCCCAATGCGTCACAGAAGTATTCAGCGTAATCTTCCTGGTCACCACAACCAAATAGCGCAACCAGTTTACCATTGAAATCAATCTCTTCGAGAGTCGGGAAGAAGTCATCCCAGTCACACTGCGCTTCGCCGTAATACCAGGTTGGGATGCCCAGCAGCAGAATGTCATATGCTTCCAGATCTTCTTTGCTGCTTTTTGCAATGTCATGGACATCGGCAACGTCTTTACCAAGCTGTTTTTGAATCATTTTTGCGATATTTTCGGTATTACCGGTGTCGCTGCCGAAAAAGATGCCAGTGATAGCCATGAGTGAAATAACCTCTTGAAACTTATTGAAATGGGGGTGGAAAATTGCCCACGGATAAAGGCAATCATAGCAGAACAGGCAGTCTTGCGGAATCAGCAAACGAGCAGGACTGCACACTGTGCTACATGAAAGTGGAAAATTAAACGATGCCCTGGCTACGCAGCGCCGCCAGTTGCTGCATTAACATCTCTTCGATCAGTTCGCTACGGCTCATATTGCGCGATTCCGCCAGCTCGTTCAGCGCCTCGACAGCTTCCGCGTTCAGCTTCAGTTCGACACGCTTAAGGCCACGTACTTTGTCGCGTTTTAGCTGGTTGCGTTTATTAATACGCAGCTGTTCATCGCGCGAAAGCGGATTAGTTTTCGGTCGTCCCGGTCGACGCTCGTGCGCGAACAGATCTAATGTCGTACGGTCCGTTTGTTCTTTGGCCATGATCTTGGTGACTTCGGGGGAAACAATCAGCCAGGCGCCTGCCCGGATGGATAGCGCGCCATAATACATCAGCGCGATGAGTCACGCCAACGCCCACGCGCGGAAAGCGACGCGGACGCTGGGTTTTTAATCAGTTACGTTAATCATTGAGATAGCGACGGATAGCGCGTAATACAGCATCCGGTTTTTCAGCATGGACCCAGTGACCCGCGCCAGCAATCACATGCGCTCGTGCCTGTGGAAATTGTGTCAGTAAATCATCACGATACTGCTCGCTAACATACGGAGAATTGCCGCCTGGGATAAACAGGGCAGGGTGATCCCATGCCGGGATTTTCTCCCAACCCACAATATGCGGATACTGATCCCACAATACCGGCACGTTAAAGCGCCACTCCCCGTCAACAAAAGATTTCAACAGAAACTGAATCACCCCTTCTTCATTAAGATGCTGGCGCATTACTGCCGCTGCTTGCTGGCGAGTTTGCGCGTCGGATTCACTGACTGCGTTGATAGCCGCGAAAATCTCATCATGACGGCGTACGTGATAGTCGACCGGCGCGATATCAATCGCCACCAGTTTATCGATGCGATCGGGGGCCAGTGCAGTCAGTGCCATCACCGCTTTGCCGCCCATTGAGTGTCCAATAAATGTCGCTTTATCGATCTGCAGTGCATCCAGGGTATCAACAAGATCCTGCGCCATCGCCGGGTAATTCATCACCGGATCTCTCGGGGAAAGACCGTGGTTACGCATATCAACCTGGATGATATTGTGATCGTTTACCAGATCGCGAGCCAGTACGCCAAGGTTGTCGAGGCTGCCAAACAGACCATGGACAAGAACGATGGGAGAATTATTGTGCTGGTTTTGTGCAGTTTGCGCGCGGATATTCAATTTCATGGCAAAGTTCTTTTTTTCGCGTTGTCGGGTTAGGGTATTATGTTGACCATTGTGCCACAGGGCTGCAACAAATAAGGTTTAATCCGAGTTTTTCTGCAAGCCAGGCTTGACGCTATCCGCTGCCGGGATTTATTCATATACTCCTGGCGACTTGTATTCAGCTAAGACACTGCACTGGATTAAGATGAAAACGATTGAAGTTGATGATGAACTCTACAGCTATATTGCCAGCCACACTAAGCATATCGGCGAGAGCGCATCCGACATTTTACGGCGTATGTTGAAATTTTCCGCCGCATCACAGCCTGCTGCTCCGGTGACGAAAGAGGTTCGCGTTGCGTCACCTGCTATCGTCGAAGCGAAGCCGGTCAAAACGATTAAAGACAAGGTTCGCGCAATGCGTGAACTTTTGCTTTCAGACGAATACGCAGAGCAAAAGCGAGCGGTCAATCGCTTCATGCTGCTGTTGTCTACACTATATTCTCTTGACGCCCAGGCGTTTGCCGAGGCCACGGAATCGTTGCACGGTCGTACACGCGTTTACTTTGCGGCAGATGAACAAACGCTGCTGAAAAATGGTAATCAGACCAAGCCGAAACATGTGCCAGGCACGCCATATTGGGTGATCACCAACACCAACACCGGCCGTAAATGCAGCATGATCGAACACATCATGCAGTCGATGCAATTCCCGGCGGAATTGATTGAGAAGGTTTGCGGAACTATCTAAAACGTTGCAGACAAAGGACAAAGCAATGGCAATCCACAATCGTGCAGGCCAACCTGCACAACAGAGTGATTTGATTAACGTCGCCCAACTGACGGCGCAATATTATGTACTGAAACCTGAAGCAGGGAATGCGGAGCACGCGGTGAAATTCGGTACTTCCGGTCACCGTGGCAGTGCAGCGCGCCACAGCTTTAACGAGCCGCATATTCTGGCGATCGCTCAGGCAATTGCTGAAGAACGTGCGAAAAACGGCATCACTGGCCCTTGCTATGTGGGTAAAGATACTCACGCCCTGTCCGAGCCTGCGTTCATTTCCGTACTGGAAGTGCTGGCAGCGAACGGCGTAGATGTTATTGTGCAGGAAAACAATGGCTTCACTCCGACGCCTGCCGTTTCCAATGCCATCCTGGTTCACAATAAAAAAGGTGGCCCGCTGGCAGACGGTATCGTGATTACACCGTCCCATAACCCGCCGGAAGATGGTGGTATCAAGTACAATCCGCCAAATGGTGGCCCGGCTGATACTAACGTCACCAAAGTGGTGGAGGACAGGGCCAACGCACTGATGGCCGATGGCCTGAAAGGTGTGAAGCGTATCTCCCTCGACGAAGCGATGGCATCCGGTCATGTGAAAGAGCAGGATCTGGTGCAGCCGTTTGTGGAAGGTCTGGCCGATATCGTTGATATGGCGGCGATTCAGAAAGCGGGCCTGACGCTGGGCGTTGATCCGCTGGGCGGTTCCGGTATCGAATACTGGAAGCGTATTGGCGAGTATTACAACCTTAACCTGACCATCGTTAACGATCAGGTCGATCAAACCTTCCGCTTTATGCACCTCGATAAAGACGGCGCGATCCGTATGGACTGCTCCTCCGAGTGTGCGATGGCGGGCCTGCTGGCACTGCGTGATAAGTTCGATCTGGCATTTGCTAACGACCCGGATTATGACCGTCACGGTATCGTCACTCCGGCAGGTTTGATGAATCCTAACCACTACCTGGCGGTGGCGATCAACTACCTGTTCCAGCATCGTCCGCAGTGGGGCAAAGATGTTGCTGTCGGTAAAACGCTGGTTTCATCTGCGATGATCGACCGTGTGGTCAATGACTTAGGCCGTAAGCTGGTAGAAGTCCCGGTAGGCTTCAAATGGTTTGTGGATGGTCTGTTCGACGGCAGCTTTGGCTTTGGCGGCGAAGAGAGCGCGGGGGCTTCCTTCCTGCGTTTCGACGGTACGCCGTGGTCGACTGATAAAGACGGCATTATCATGTGTCTGCTGGCGGCGGAAATCACCGCTGTCACTGGTAAGAACCCGCAGGAACACTACAACGAACTGGCAAAACGCTTTGGTGCGCCGAGCTATAACCGTTTGCAGGCAGCTGCGACTTCCGCACAAAAAGCGGCGCTGTCTAAGCTGTCTCCGGAAATGGTGAGCGCCAGCACCCTGGCTGGTGACCCGATCACCGCGCGCCTGACGGCGGCACCGGGCAACGGTGCTTCTATTGGCGGTCTGAAAGTGATGACTGACAACGGCTGGTTCGCCGCGCGTCCGTCAGGCACGGAAGACGCATACAAAATCTACTGCGAAAGCTTCCTCGGTGAAGAACATCGCAAGCAGATCGAGAAAGAAGCGGTTGAGATTGTTAGCGAAGTTCTGAAAAACGCGTAAACACATTAAATAAGAAAAAGGGCGGTCGGAAGATCGCCCTTTTTACTTATGATAGCCTGATACGCTACGTTCATCAGGCCTACGAGGATGGTGCAATATATTGAATTTGCACTATTTTGTAGGACGGATAAGGCGTTCACGCCGCATCCGGCATGAACAACGAGTACTTTGCCAACAAACTGAATAGCTCAAGGGAATTCCGAATGAAGACCAAAAGGAGTCTGGTCGTCAGAGTGGCATTAATTACCGCCACACTACTGCTGACAGCATGCGCCCAACCTGAACAATCATCATTAGCTGGTGACTGGTTACTGACCCCTAAAGATAAAACCAGAGGATTAACGGGTAGCATTGCGGTAAATATTGCGCCTTCCCGGTGTAAGACAAATTGCCGTGGCGATAACTTACCTGATAATACCCGCCGCTGGCAGTTGTCAGGCGGGAACGAAAAAGAACTTACTTATCTTCATGATATGTCAGCACAAGAAAAGACCGGTTTAAATCCTGAATGGCAATGCTACACCTCATTTTTTATGGGGATTTGCCAGGGTAAGCCCGGCACTCGACCGATAGTTAATGAGGATTATGTCAGCGAAAGCGGATTTTTTGGCTCGATGATGCATGTCGGGATTATTGAGTTGCGACGCTGTCAGTCAGAAAATTGCCAGCAAGAATTGAAAGCGATAAACACACATTAAAATAGCGAGTCCGGGAATGAAACCCGGACCTGAACATGTCTTATTGCGTGATTGTTTCTTTCATTTGATACTGCATTTCCCAGAGTTCAGTAAGCGAAATAACTTTTCTTGTTCTTGCTTCTTCACTTTGTACCCATAAGAAAGGGTAGAAAGTGAAGGCTTCCGTTGCCGATAATTTTATTACGTCTTCTTGCCATTGCGGCCAGCGTACATTTTCATAGAAGGTATCTAAATCACCGGATAATGCCCACTGAAGAAACTCAGAATATCCAACCTCCAGACTTTCCCAACTCAGCGTATCTGGCGCAAAATAATAAACGCAGCCAGTATCTTCCCCAAGATCGCCACCATTAAGAGCAAAAATTCCCCCTGCGACATCATCGGCGATGGGTAAAGCCCGCACGCTTGCGAATTCAGGGCGTTGTGTCCAACTTGCTGGATCTCGTGGTAACCGGGGGTGACCAGAGCCTGCTATGCGTAACCAACCGTTATCAATCAGCAGACCTCCGGAGCCATAGACAAGCGCACCCATCGGTGATTTTGTTGTAACCTGTAATTGATAAAGTGCGGTTTCGGCTAAATCTTTATTAACCGGTAAGAGTTCGGCATGGTTTGTGGCTTCTTTTAACCAATTCTGGATTATTGTCCAGGCTGAATCTTCAGTATTTACTAACTGACTCACTTCACGCATCGCTACTTGCTCCTTGTGTGCTACGGTGTCATTTATGATGAGGCATTGTATGGGACATTTTTTAAATATTAAGTTCCTTATATTTGAATAAAAAATGACTTTATCCATACATTGCCACTTTTTTCAAAGCATAAACCGATACCCAATACCGGTTTCAGTAATGAAATGGCGGGGCGGACGAGATCCTGTTCCAGTTTTTGTCGCAAATGCCTCATATAATTACGCAAATAGTTGCTGTGTTCGACCGCGTTTGGACCCTACACCTGCCGGATGCGGCATAAATAACGAACTCTTTGTCAACAAACAGAAAGGGCGATCATTCAATCGCCCTTTTTTATTTCGCTTTTTTTAACCGTGTTTGTTTTTCAGTTCAAAGCGTGGTGATACCAGACCATACAGTGTCCAACCAAGGAAAGTCACGATGGAACCGTACAGCATGGCTTCTTCCCCGGATGAGTACAGCGCATAGAAACTGTACATCGCACCAACAAAGGCAACAAAGTTTGCTACTTTCGCTTTTGATGGTGGCACATTGGCGACCTTCTGAATAATGACTAATGCCGCCATCGACAGGATATACGGAATGATATTGGTCACCACGGCCAGGTTAACCAGCACGTTGAACTGGCTGTTCAGTGACGGGCTAATGGTCATCAGTGCCAATCCACTCTGAATAATCACAATGGTCAACATCCCCTGAACCGGTGCATCCACTTTGGTTACACGGGAGAAAATTTTAGGGAAGTAGCCTTCATCAGATGAAGATTTAAACACCTGGGCAATGGTGAACTGCCAGCCAAGCAGTGAACCGCAGCAGGACATCACCATCAGCGCCATAATGACTTTACCCACTTCCGGTGTGAACATTTGCGCGAAGGCCAGACCAAATGGTGCCGTTGAATTTGCCAGCTCCATATTGGGCACAATCCCGGCAATCACGTTGGTGGAGACGATATAAATCACCGCCGCACCTAACGTACCGCCGAGTACCGCGATTGGCACATTACGTTCCGGGTTTTCCACTACATCAGTATTCGCACACGCAGACTCCAGACCAAGAAAAGCCCACAGCGTCATGGCGATGGAAGAACCTACCGCACTGAAGAACGGTGCATGATGCGGATTCCAGGAATCAACGTAAAGTGTCGGGCTAAACCAGAACCAGCCGATAACGCACAGGCCTACCACCGGAATAATGACCCCCCACACGGTAATGCTACTGATTTGCCCGGTAATGCGCGCACCACCAAAGTTAGCCACGGTACAAATCCACAGCACTCCGATGGTTGCCAGACCAATCTGCACTGGTGACAAACTCGCGCCGAGCAGTTCGGTGCCGTAACCAACTGCCGAAATAGCAATCGCCACGTTAGCAATCAGCAGCGAGACGCCGTAGGTATAGTTCGCCATAAAGTTACCGGATTTACCGAAAGCATACTCGGCATAACCGCCCATACCGCCTGATTTACGGCTGAACATACCGCATTTTGCGAATGCCCATGCCAGCGCCATTGAGCCTACGGCTGTCACCAACCAGGAGATTATTGAGATTGTCCCAACTTCGGCAAGCTTTGTCGGCAGCATGATGATGCCGGAGCCCATCATGTTGACCATCGTCAGTATGGTTAACTGAACGACGCCCATTTTGTTCGATTTAGCCTGACTCATAATTTTTCCCCTTTCAACAGGGTGCTTTGCGCATCACGAGGCTTGATGACATAGCACCAAACTTGCTTACGACCATCATGTTCTTCGATATAGACACCCTGCAGCTCCGGTGCAAAACCTGGCAGCAGGTTGATCCCTTCTTCCAGAGCGCTGAAGTAACGCAGAACAGCACCACCCCAGATTTCACCCGGAACAACACACAGCACACCCGGAGGATAAGGAAGCGCACCTTCGGCTGCGATACGGCCTTCTGCATCCGGCAGACGAACCAATTCCACTTCACCGCGTAAGTAGGCATAGTTGGCTTCCTGTGGATTCATGCTGACGCGTGGGAAGTGTTCCTTACGGAACATCTCTTTTTGCAGTTGTTTCACGTTGTGACGGGCATACAAATCATGCATTTCCTGGCACAACTGACGCAGGGTATAACCGGCGTAGCGCTCTTCATGCTGTTTGTAGATGGAAGGCAATACTTCCGCCAGAGGCGCATCAGCTTCCAGTAGTTTTTCGAAGCGTACCAGCAGGGCAACAAGTTGCTGCAGTTTGGCCATATCTTCTGCCGGAGTCAGCAGGAAGAGGATGGAGTTAAGATCGCATTTTTCCGGCACTACGCCATTTTCGCGCAGGAAGTTAGCAAGAATCGTCGCGGGTACACCGAACGCTTCGTATTCGCCGTTACGTGCATCAATACCTGGGGTTGTCAGCAACAGTTTGCACGGATCGACAAAGTATTGATTCTCTGCGTAACCTTCAAAAGAATGCCAGTGCTCACCGGGTACAAATTTAAAGAAGCGCAGATCAACCGCAATTTGCGCTGTTTCATACGATTGCCAGGGTTTACCATCCACCAGTTCAGGAACGAACGGACGAATGTGCTGGCAGTTATCGAGGATCAATTTGCGGGCATTAATACCGTTAACCACACAATCCATCCACATATTACGACCGCTGACACCTTCATGCATTTTGGCGTTAATATCCAGTGCGGCAAACAGCGGATAGAACGGGCTGGTGGAGGCGTGCATCATAAAGGCGTTGTTCATGCGTTTGTGCGGTACATAACGCTGTTGCCCTTTGATATGGCTGTCTTTTTTATGAATTTGTGAAGTCTGAGAAAAACCAGCCTGCTGCTTATGTACAGATTGCGTAACCAGAATACCCGGATCGTTCTCATTAAGCTCCAGTAGCAGCGGCGAACAGTCCGCCATCATCGGAATAAACTGTTCATAGCCGACCCATGCTGAGTCAAACAGGATGTAGTCACACAGATGACCGATTTTATCCACCACCTGGCGGGCGTTATAAATAGTACCGTCGTAGGTGCCTAACTGAATCACAGCGAGGCGGAACGGACGCGCCTCTTTTGCCCGTTGCGGTGCAACTTCTCTAATCAGTTCACGCAGATAACTTTCTTCGAAGCAGTGCGCATCAATACCACCGATAAAACCATACGGGTTACGTGCTGTTTCCAGATAAACCGGTGTTGCACCAGCCTGTAGCAAGGCCCCGTGGTGGTTAGACTTATGGTTATTGCGGTCAAACAGCACCAGATCACCCGGTGTTAGCAGGGCGTTTAAAACCACTTTGTTGGAAGAGGAGGTGCCGTTTAAAACAAAGTACGTTTTATCGGCATTAAACACTTTAGCCGCATGTTGCTGTGCAATGCATGGCGCACCTTCATGAATCAGTAGATCGCCCATTGCTACGTCGGCATTACACAAGTCGGAGCGGAAGAGCATTTCGCCAAAATATTCCACGAACTGATTGCCTGCCGGATGGCGACGGAAAAACTCACCCCCCTGATGACCCGGGCAGTCAAAAGCGCTATTGCCCTGATTGACATAATCGACCAGTGCGCGGAAGAAGGGCGGGCGCAGCTGCGTTTCATAATGGCTGGCGGCGGTTTCTAACTGACGTCCGTAAAATTCTTTCCGTGATTCGCAATGCTCGAAGACACCAGTAATACGTGGCAGATATTCTGCTGGTACACGTTCTTCATTTTCCGTTGCAATAAAAACAGGAATGCCATAGCCAGTAGCGTCTATTTCATCGAGTTTTCCACGTTCAACATCATTGACTGATAAAATAATGGCGGCAACGTCAATATAATTACTTTCGTCAATATTCACGCATGCACGATGAGTGGAAAAACAATCCGGGCAAGAACGACTAACGGCAATTTTTAATTCTGACATTTTGTTCATCTCTTTATTTCAGGTAATAGCAGGTCCTCAATTTCTCAAAGGAGAAATCGATCACGCCGGAAAAAAAGCAAAACTCCACCGCTGATAAATAAATCAGTAGTTTGCTTTTTGCAGATGCAATAACCCAGACCAGCCCGGTAACTGGCTATACTCGTCATACTTCAAGTTGCTAGTGCTGCGACTTGAATTATTTAGAGTTTAAAAGGGTTAGCAGTATATGAGCACCGAGGGATACAGGTATTAACCTGTAATGCTTAAAGTCAGGGAGACCTGTACGCTGGGGTGCCCTTTAGTCAGAAGACTAACGGGCATTAAAGAAATGAAAGTCAAAACTATTACGATGGGCAAACTTCATGATATGGGTTGTCCGCCTTATATGAGGCATTAAGCGGTTATTATTTTCCATTTACCTTTACCTTTTGCTGTGTCAGTTGAAGGTAGAGTTATTCTATCCATGAAAAGGCTATAAACTGTGAAGAAGATCAACAAAAAACGATCACACCCCAAATAATAAATCGTTAATTATGAATAGCGCCATATTAGATGCTGTTTTGTTGTTTAAATGTTGCAATTTCGTAGGTTATATTTTCATTAAGAAATTAAACCTGCCAAATAATAATTTTCGGGGCAGGTTTAATAATAAATTAATAATTAGTTAAGCGTATTTATTGAATAATAATTCATGGCATAAACCGATACCCAATACCGGTTTCAGTAATAAAATGGCGAGGGCGGGCGGGATCTTGCTCCAGTTTTTGTCGCAGATGCCCCATATAAATACGCAAATAGTGGCTGTGTTCGACCGCGTTTGGTCCCCACACCTGGTTGAGAAGCTGGCGCTGGGTGAGCACTTTTCCGGCATTGTTGAGTAGCACCGCCAGCAGGCGGAATTCAATCGGGGTGAGATGCACCTCTTCCTCACTGCGGTGAATCACGCGGGCAGCTAAATCGACGGTAACATCGGAAAATTTCACCAGCGGCTCGGGCGCGGTGGTGGCGGAGTGGCGGCGTAATGCGACGCGCAGACGGGCCTGCAATTCACCAATGCCAAATGGCTTACTCAGGTAATCATCCGCTCCGGCATCCAGCGCGGCGATTTTGTCGCTCTCTTCGCTGCGGGCGGAAAGCACAATTACTGGCACCGCGCTCCACTGGCGCAGGTCGCGGATAAACTCAATCCCATCACCGTCTGGCAGGCCGAGATCGAGAATAATCAAATCTGGCTTACGAGTCGCCGCTTCCAGCAGCCCCCGTTGCAGCGTTTCGGCTTCAAAAACGCGCATACCGTCACCCTCCAGCGCCGTGCGCAGAAAGCGACGAATAGCCTGTTCATCTTCAACAATCAGAACGTTTGTCACATATCCTCATGAAATTCTTCAAGTTCAGGGGCAGTTTGCTGGGGAAGTGTAACACGAAAACAGGCACCACCTTCCGGTCGGTTGAACGCGGTAATGGTGCCGCCGTGTACATCCACAATTGCCCGACAAATTGCCAGCCCAAGCCCTACACCCGGCACTGCCGACTCTTTATTTCCACGAGCAAACTTATCGAATATCGTCTGCTCCTGACCTGGCGGAAGACCGGGGCCGTTATCCCAGACATCCAGTTGTAGATTTTCGCCCTCAACGTGGGCATCGATACCAATTTCGGCCTGCGCACCCGCGTATTTCACCGCGTTCTCCAGCAGATTAATCAGCACCCGTTCAAAGAGTGGCCCGTCAACGTGGATTAAGGTCAGCGGTTCTGGCAGAGAAAGATTGATGGGCGAGGATAAACCCGGTTCCAGCATTTTCAGCGCGCTGCCGACCACTTCTTCCAGCGTTAACCACTCTTTCTTCAAATTAAAGCCGCCGGACTGAATTCGCGCCATATCCAGTAGATTATTCACCAGTCGGGTCGTGTTCAGCACATGCTGACGAATCTCGCTGGCCTGGCGGGCGTGAGGCGATCCTTCGCTTGCCAGATCGAGCGTTAAGATTTCTGCCTGACCGAACAGCACCGTAAGCGGCGTGCGTAAATCATGCGAAAGCGCCGCCAGCAGGGCGTTGCGGATCTGTTCTCGTTCGCTTGCCATCCGCGCCTGTTCTTCGCTGGCGGTCAGCGTCAGGCGTTCCAGGGCATTGGCGACTAACAACGTAAACGTCTCCAGCAGGCGTTGCTGTTCCGGGATCATCAACTGGCGCAGATTCCCCGGTTCCACCACCACCAGCCCGTAGGTTTTCTCGCCGCTTTTTAACGGCAAAATCTGGTATGGCACACCGGGTAACGTGTCGGTGCCCGCGCCCGCAGGCAGGCCTTTATCAAAACTCCACTGCGCGATGGCATCGTCCCACGGCGTCATTCCTTGCGGATGTGTCAACGGCTGCAATTTACCGTTGTCATCGGGCAACAACACCTGGCTGCGGGCATGAAACGTGGAAGCAAAAAATTGTTCGCTGGTGGCGGCGATGTCCTGCGGACTGCGTCCCACAGCCAGAGCTTTCGACATTTCATATAAGTGTCGTGTGCGTTGCTCGCGGTAACGGGCTACCCGCGCCTGATAACGTACGCCAGCAGTAAGATTCCCGATCACCAGCCCGACGGTTAACATCACCGCGAAAGTCAGCAGATACTGCACATCAGAGACGGCGAGCGTGCCGCGTGGGGCGATAAAAAAGAGATCGAAACTCACCACATTAATGACGGTAGCAAGCACCGAAGGCCAGCGTCCATAAAATAGCGCCACCACCACCACGCCAAGCAGATACAGCATCACCAGGTTGGCGGCATCAAACGCCATCAGCCACTGCATGGCAATTAAGGTGATAACGGCACATAATGCGGCGGCAACCACGCACCCCTGAATCTGTACCCGCCACTTGTCTTTAAAAGAGCGGCTATCCGGCGCGTTATTAAGCGGGCGGGCGGGTGGTTCATCAAGCGCGACCAGCACCTGATCGAGATCGGGGGCGATGCGCGCCAGTCGGTCAGCAAACGTTTCCCGACGCCACCAGCGGCGCGAGGCCGGGTGACCGAGAATAATCTTGCCGAGATTATGTTCACGGGCATAACGCACTACGGCTTTTTCTTCCGCCGGATCAGAAAGTGTTGCTGTCTCCGCGCCCAGCTCCTGCGCCAGACGTAAGGCGCTGAGAATTGCCCGACGTTTTTTCTCCGGTAAGCGGTGCAGGGCAGGGGTTTCAACATACACCGCGTGCCAGACGCTCCCCAGCCGTGACGCCAACCGCGCCGCCGCGCGGACCAGTTTTTCGCTGCCGGTGTTATGCCCAATACATAAAAGAATCGCGTCGCGCGTGTGCCAGACTTTCTCTTCGCCAGGATGCCCCCGCCAGGCGCGCATTTGCTCATCTACGCGATCGGCAGTACGGCGCAGTGCCAGTTCGCGCAGGGCGATCAGATTGCCTTTGCGGAAAAAATGTTCAATGGCGCGCTCCGCCTGCCCGGCAATATAGACTTTGCCTTCTTTCAGCCGTTGACGCAGATCGTCCGGGGGCAAGTCCACCAGCACTACGTCGTCGGCAGCATCAAAAAAGGGATCGGGCACGGTTTCCCGCACCTGAATTCCGGTGACGCCGCTGACCACATCGTTCAGGCTTTCCAGATGCTGAACGTTGACGGTCGTGAAAACATCAATGCCCGCTTCCAGCAGCTCTTCGATGTCCTGCCAGCGTTTAGGATGACGAGAACCTGGCGCATTACTGTGCGCCAGTTCGTCCATTAAGATCAGCGCCGGACGGCGGGCGAGGGCGGCATCGAGATCAAACTCGCTGATATGCCGCCCACGGTACGCCTGGCGTTTTAGCGGCAGAACAGCCAGCCCTTCCAGCATTGCGGCGGTATCTTTCCGTCCGTGAGTTTCAACCACGCCAACCACAATATCCAGCCCTTGCGCCCGCAGTCGTTGGGCTTCTGCCAGCATCGCCCAGGTCTTCCCGACGCCTGCACAGGCACCGAAAAAAACTTTCAGCTTCCCCCGATGCGGCGCGGCAGTTTGTTCCAGCAGACGATCGGGGTCGGGACGTAAGGGTTCGTTATTCATCAAGCTTATCCAGCGCCAGATTGAGTTCGACAATGTTGACGACCGGCTGGCCGATATATTTCACCAGCGGTTGTTGGCTGTATTTTGCGATCAGCTGCGTGAGCTGTTCAACGCTGAGATTACGCGCTTTCGCCACGCGAGGAATCTGCCAGACCGCCGCTTGCGGGGTAATATTATTGTCCAGCCCGCTTGCCGACGCCGTCACCAGTTCAACCGGAACGTTCGTGCTGGCATCCGGGTTAGCAGCCCGTAATACGGCAACGCGTGCAGCGATTTGTTTATCCAGCTCAGGGTTACTGACCGCCAGATTGCTCCCGCCAGAAGCCTGTGGATTATAGGGCATTTCTGTCGTTGCCGACGGGCGACCATGAAAATAGCCGTTGCCGGTAAAATTCTGCCCGATTAATGCCGAGCCGCGCACCGTATCACCTTCGCGAATCAACGAACCATTGGCCTGCCAGGGAAACCACCATTGCCCCAGCGCGGTGGTCAGCAGCGGGTAAACACCGCCAGTAATCAGTAACAAAAAGAGAAATGTTGATAATGCCGGACGTAATCCACGCATGGTAAACCTCACACCAGACCGCAAACGGTCAGCAGTAAATCAATGACTTTGATACCAATAAACGGCACCAGCAGCCCACCCAGACCGTAAATCCATAAGTTACGGCGCAACATGGCAGAAGCGGTAAGCGGTTTATAACTCACGCCTTTTAACGCCAGGGGAATCAAAAAGACGATAATCAAGGCGTTGAAAATGACCGCACTGAGAATGGCGGAGTCGGGCGAATGCAGGCGCATGATGTTCAGCGCATTTAACTGCGGATACGTTGCCGCGAACGCCGCCGGAATAATGGCGAAGTATTTCGCCACATCGTTGGCAATGCTGAAGGTGGTCAGCGAGCCACGGGTCATCAGCATCTGTTTGCCAATATGCACCACCTCGATCAACTTGGTCGGGTTAGAGTCGAGATCCACCATATTGCCCGCTTCTTTCGCCGCCTGAGTACCGGAGTTCATCGCTACCGCGACATCTGCCTGCGCCAGCGCCGGAGCATCGTTGGTGCCGTCGCCGGTCATCGCCACCAAACGGCCTTCCGCCTGATACTGACGGATCAATGCCAGCTTGGCCTCCGGTGTCGCTTCAGCGAGAAAATCATCGACGCCCGCTTCCGCGGCAATGGCGGCGGCAGTCAGACGGTTATCGCCAGTAATCATCACCGTTTTTATGCCCATTTGGCGCAGCTGGGCGAAGCGCTCTTTAATGCCGCCTTTGACGATATCTTTCAGCGCAATAACGCCCAGCACGCGGGAATCTTCCACCACTACCAGAGGCGTGGCCCCCTGACGCGCAACCTGATCGACTTTTTGATCGACATCGGCAGGGAAGTGACCACCGTTAGCTTCAATATGGCGGCGAATGGCATCGACAGAACCTTTACGGATCATACGGTTGTCGATATTGATCCCGCTCATTCGACTTTGCGCAGTAAACGGTACAAAAGTGGCGTGAAGCGACTGCACATCGCGCTCGCGCAGGTTAAAACGCTGCTTGGCGAGGATCACAATACTGCGGCCTTCCGGCGTTTCGTCGGCCAGCGAAGCCAGTTGTGCTGCGTCGGCCAGCGTTTTTTCCTCTACGCCCTGCGCAGGGATAAACTCTGATGCCTGACGGTTACCGAGGGTGATGGTACCGGTTTTATCCAGCAGCAGGACGTCCACGTCGCCCGCCGCTTCAACTGCACGCCCGCTGGTGGCAATCACATTCGCGCCCAGCATCCGACTCATCCCGGCGACGCCGATCGCTGACAACAGGCCACCGATGGTGGTTGGAATCAGACAGACCAGCAGCGCCACCAGTACCGTTACACTGACTGCATTACCGCCCCACGCGGAAAACGGCCACAGCGTGGCGGTTGCCAGTAAAAAGACGATAGTCAGGGCAATCAGCAGAATGGTCAGGGCAATCTCGTTCGGCGTTTTACGTCGCTGCGCGCCTTCCACCATCGCGATCATCCGATCCAGAAATGTCTCGCCGGGGTTAACGCTACACTCAATCACCAGCCAGTCAGAAAGAATACGCGTGCCGCCGGTGACGGAGGCAAAATCGCCGCCGGATTCACGGATCACCGGTGCCGATTCCCCGGTGATGGCGCTTTCATCGACCGATGCGCCCCCTTCAATGACTTCGCCATCGCAGGGGATAATATCGCCCGCTTCTACCAGCACGATATCGCCTTTACGCAGCTGATCGGCAGGAGCTTTGTCTGTCGCAGCGCCATATTTCGGTTCGCGCAGTTTGCGGGCAAAGGCGGTTTTTTTCACTCCTTTCAGACTATTAGCCTGCGCTTTACTGCGGCCTTCTGCCAGCGCCTCGGCGAAATTAGCGAACAGTACGGTGACCCACAGCCATGCGCTAATTGCCGCGCCAAACAGCGCATTGCCAGGCATCGCGCCGCTTGCCATTGCAATGCTAATAAAGGTGGTTAACAGACTGCCGATCCAGACGATAAACATCACTGGATTACGCCATTGCGCCTGCGGGTTTAATTTTTTCACCGCTTCTTTCAGCGCCTGAACGACAAGTGTTGGTTCGAATAGCGCCAGTTGTTTACGACTCATATTCAGTGCTCACTCAATATCATCAGGAGAGATATTCCGCCACCGGACCAAGCGCCAGGGCAGGGATAAAGGTCAGTGCGCCAACCAGCAACACGGTGCCGATTAACAGGCCTACAAACAGCGGGCCGTGCGTTGGCAGCGTGCCGGAGCTGGCGGGTTGGCTCTTTTTACTCACCAGCGAACCGGCAATTGCCATCACCGGGATAATCACCCCGAAGCGACCGACAAACATGCAGAACGCCAGTAAACAGTTCCAGAACGGAGAGTTGGCGCTTAATCCGGCAAAGGCGCTGCCGTTGTTGTTAGCGGCGGACGACACGGCGTACAGCACTTCGCTAAAACCATGCGGGCCAGGATTGAGCATGGCGCTACGTCCGGCGTCGGTCATCATCGCCAGTGCTGCGCCCATCAGTACCAGCGTTGGGGTGACCAGAATCGCCAGTGCGGTCAGTTTCATCTCGCGTACGTCGATTTTTTTACCCAGATATTCCGGCGTACGACCAATCATCAGCCCGGCAATAAATACCGCCAGCAGAACAAACAGCATCATGCCGTAAAGACCAGAACCGACACCGCCGAATACCACTTCACCAATTTGCATCAGCCACATCGGCACCATGCCACCGAGAGCGGTAAACGAATCATGCATCGCAATCACCGCGCCACAGGAAGCCGCCGTAGTCACGACCGCAAACAGGCTACTGACCAGCACGCCGAAACGGCTTTCTTTACCTTCCATATTGATGCTGCTGTCCGCACCCAGCGTCAGCAGATGAGGATTACCCTGAACTTCTGCCCACATCACCACGCCTACGCAGATGACAAAAATCACCGACATCGCCCACAGCAACATGCGCCCCTGGCGGCGATCGCCTGCCACTTCACCAAAGGCAAAGCACAGCGCTGTTGGGATCAAGAAGATCGCCAGCATCTGCACGAAGTTGGTCAGTGCGGTTGGGTTTTCAAACGGATGCGACGAGTTGGCATTAAAGAAGCCACCGCCGTTAGTACCGAGCATCTTGATCGCTTCCTGAGAAGCTACAGGCCCCATGGGTAACAGCTGTTGCGCTCCTTCAACGGTATTCACCGCCTGATAGGGCAGAAAGTTTTGCAGCGCACCTTGTTGAATAAAAAACAGTGCGATCAACAACGCCACAGGGACTAGCACCCATAACGTGATGCGTAGCAGATCGACCCAGGCATTGCCGAGTGTGCTCATGCTCTGGCGGGTAAACGCGCGGATGAGGGCAAAAATCACCGCAATCCCGCTGGCGGCAGAAAGAAAGTTTTGTACCGTTAAGCCCGCCATCTGGCTGAAATAGCTCAACGTGGTTTCACCGCTATAAGATTGCCAGTTGGTATTGGTGACAAAGCTGACGGCAGTATTCAGCGCCAGATCCCACGACAGCCCCGGCAGTTGTTGCGGATTAAGCGGCAGATAGTGCTGACCGAGTAACATAAAAAACAGCACTGCCAGCCCCAGCATATTCAGGCCGAGAATGGCACAGAGATATTGCTTCCAGTTCATCTCACGGTCAGACACGCCGAGTACACGAAAGAGTACGCGCTCAACGCCCGTCGTACCAGGAAGAGGAATATCATTAATCAGCCGCGCCAGCCCACTGCCCAAAGGGCGCGCCAGCACCATTAACACCAGTAAAAACGTGGCAATCAGTAAGAACCCTTGCGCAGCCATCAGAACGCCTCCGCATTGATCAGGGCATAAACCAGATAACCCAGTAATAAAAACACCAGCAATACGCCGGTTATCACGCCTGCACTCACAGTGCACCTCCAGTGGCCTAAAAGTGATACCGGAAGGGTAGAATTCTGGCTGCAAAGATTTCGCAAAAATCTGCGGACGGGGTGTAAAAAAAGTATAAAAATGGCAAAAGCCATGATTTAACTAATGTTTAGTATTAATTTAACTTTTATGTAACTTAATTACGGGATGAATGTAAATAAACCATCAATAAGCAAAAATAAGTGGTCGGATGAGTAGTAAAATTACACAAAAGGCGGTACTATTTTCATCAGATAAACAAATTCATTTTTCCGGTGCCATTCACCGGGTAGATACAAAAGGGGGAGAAAAGTATGGAACTTTACAGAGAATATCCTGCATGGCTTATCTTTTTACGCCGTACTTATGCGGTTGCAGCGGGCGTTCTGGCGCTGCCTTTCATGCTTTTCTGGAAAGACCGCGCCCGCTTTTACAGCTACCTGCACCGCGTCTGGTCGAAAACCAGCGATAAACCGGTGTGGATGGATCAGGCCGAAAAGGCAACCGGTGATTTTTACTGATTGCTGAGTTTTGAAAACATTGAAAACCGCTAGTGGAAACGCTGGCGGTTTTTTTATAATGCGCGATGTAGTATATGGTTCACCATCTGGTCAGAAAGTGTCTTTCTAAAACACTACGGCGTAATGAATTCATTGATTGATTGTCTGGCGGAAGTCAGGTTCATAACGTATTATTAGCGCTTGTCTACAAGGCAATGTGTATTTCCGCGATGAGTAAATGAAAATAAAAAGTGAAGATATATTCATCAAGATAATCAATAAATAATCTTTCAGGTATTCTTAACATGAATAAAATTATAGAATATATAAATAAAATTGAATTTGACATGTCAATCAAGTTTCCTCCAGTGTATAAACGTTTTTTGATAGAAGAAATTAAAGATAGTGAGACCTATGAAATAACTAATAAGAAGCACGAAACATTATATTTATATAACTATTCTGATCTTATTGAAAGAAATGAAACATATGATATTCAACAAGTGGAACCTGACTATTTTTTGATAGGTCAAGACGGAGATTTAGGCTATTTTATCTATGTTGGGAGTGCTAAGGAAAGTGATACTATATTTAGTATTGATTTAGGTGCCTTAGGAGCCATGGAGTTTTCGGTAGAAGCTGATGATGTATATTTTTGATTTTCATATTGTAATAAATTTATGAATGTTAATTTCATCTTTTTTTGATAGACGATTTACTACTGAAATTTAACTGAATGATATGGAAATTAAAATGCAAGATGTTATTCTTAAATTGATTGCCAGAGGATTGATTGATATCAGAATTGCAGCTAACTCTGGAAATTCAAAGGCTTGTTTTATATTGTCTGATTTTATACATGTTCTGCCTCATACAGCTAATTGTATGGTCAATGATGGACAGAGTTATGAGGATGTTATGAATGATTTATATGCGCGGGCTAAAATTAAAAACATGGAAGATTGGCTTGATAATGCTTTAAATGATATATACACGTGATCATTGACACTGCTTGATTTGATTCTGTCAGGGGATAATGCTCAAACTATGAACATCAGACTATCACCTGAACTTTAGTTTCAACACCGTCAAGGCTGTGACTGCCGCGTCTGCAACCTGAGTGGTGGCAGGATACGTAACGGTGAGCGCAAATCTGTTAAAACCACTGGCAGTCGTACCCGGATGAATATTATTGCCGGAGCTGTCGCAGGCGGCGCGATGGCAGGATTGGTGTGTGGTCCAGGTGCACCTGTTTGCGTACTTATTGGCGGCTTTGTCGGCGGTGCACTTGCCGCATGGGAAATGGGGCGCTTGTGGAATTGATTATGCAACAGGTTAATTCGATATCGTTGGTCAAGGTTCACAAAGCGACTGATTTATCTCAGGCTCAGTCTGACGTTGTGCTCAATGGCAATAACACAGGTATTATTGTACCAGGGCAAATACTGGAAGCGGCAATTCAGGTTAATGACCAGCGTTATATCCTTTTTCTGACGGATGACGTTATTTTTGAGGAATCACTGACAATTGTCCTTATCGATGTTAACGATGGAGTTAAAGAGACCGTACGTTTGGGTAATGAGTATGCGACGGGAAGTTTTGAGGGATTATCCGTTACAGCGGATAGCATCAATTTCAGATTCATTGGTGATTCTCTCTGGACAATCCAAACCGTTGACTCACCATGCTTGACGCTTCCTTTTGGTTCAGATCCGAAAGGTGTGAAACGAGAAGCCAGACTGAAAAAATACATGACAATTTCGGTCATCCCTGCACCTGAGCAAACTCGCTGATGTTATTTCAGAAAAATTATAGCAAACAAAGGCACTATAAATTGAAAAATAAAGAAACCCTAAAACAGATTTATCACCTGCAATATGATTCGTTCGCTTTCAAAAGTGGTTTAATAAACTGGTATAATTCTTTATTAGATAAAACACCCGATGAACTGGATGAAAATGATATTGCCAAAATGCTTCGTCAGAATATCTTACCGGCGCTTGCTGTACAAAAAGCAATTGAGATGATAGAGATTAATCTTATGGTGGGCTATTTATATGATGGGGAGCTATTGCTGGTATTGAGTAATCTCATCGGGAGTGACTATTTTTCTCCTTTGCAGTTACTGAAATTAAAAAATATCATCAATAATTTTGATGACAACATGTTAAACGTTGCTGCCATGAGTGATGAAGAAAAGAAACTATTTCTTGCCACCATGAAATTTATTATGAATAATTGAATTTTTTTACTGTTATCATTTATTCGTTTCGTTTTTTCAGTACCGCCGTCTACACTTACTCCTGTAAACCGCCCAGGAGTAGTAATGAATCAACAACTTTTTGATGACAGCACCCTTATCCGCATTTTTGCTTTGCATGAGTTACACCGTCTTAAAGAGCGAGGCTTAACGCGCGGGGCGCTTCTCGATTATCACAGCCGCTATAAACTCGTCTTTCTGGCTCATTCCCAGCCGGAATACCGCAAACTTGGCCCGTTTGTGGCTGATATTCACCAGTGGCAAAATCTGGGTGACTATTACAACCAGTACCGCCAACGCGTAATTGTTTTGCTTTCTCATCCCGCCAACCCGCGCGATCACACCAACGTTTTGATGCACGTTCAGGGTTATTTTCGCCCACATATTGATTCCACAGAACGCCAGCAGCTGGCGGCGCTTATCGACAGTTATCGCCGTGGCGAGCAACCGCTTCTTGCGCCGCTGATGCGTATCAAACACTATATGGCGCTTTATCCTGACGCCTGGCTTTCAGAGCAGCGTTATTTCGAACTTTGGCCGCGGGTGATTAACTTGCGCCATGCAGGAGTTTTATGACTACCCATCTGGTCTGGTTTCGCCAGGATTTACGTCTGCACGACAATCTCGCGCTTGCTGCCGCCTGCCGCAATTCGTCTGCACGCGTGCTGGCGTTGTATATCGCTACACCACGCCAGTGGGCGGCGCATAATATGTCGCCGCGTCAGGCTGAATTTATCAATGCACAACTGAACGGGCTACAAATCGCGCTG
Organism: Escherichia sp. MOD1-EC6300; assembly: GCF_002965045.1. Lineage (NCBI taxonomy): Bacteria > Pseudomonadati > Pseudomonadota > Gammaproteobacteria > Enterobacterales > Enterobacteriaceae > Escherichia > Escherichia sp. MOD1-EC6300. The sequence goes on from NZ_PTRH01000016.1 coordinate 36,071, forward strand.
GCGGAAAAAGGCATTCCTTTGCTGTTTCATGAAGTGGATGACTTTGCCGCCAGCGTCGAAATAGTTAAACAGGTGTGCGCGGAAAACCGTGTTACCCATCTGTTTTATAACTATCAGTATGAGGTGAATGAGCGGGCGCGGGATGTGCAGGTTGAGAGAACGCTGCGTAACGTGGTGTGTGAAGGATTTGATGACAGCGTGATCCTGCCGCCGGGGGCGGTGATGACTGGCAATCATGAGATGTACAAAGTCTTTACGCCATTTAAAAACGCCTGGCTGAAACGGCTGCGGGAAGGGATGCCGGAGTGCGTCGCTGCGCCAAAAGTTCGGAGTAGCGGATCATTAGATCCCGCGCCATCTATTACGCTGAATTACCCTCGTCAGTCATTCGATACCGCGCATTTCCCGGTGGAAGAAAAAGCGGCGATTGCGCAATTACGCCAGTTTTGCCAGAACGGTGCGAGTCAGTACGATCAGCAGCGTGATTTTCCGGCAGTGGAAGGCACCAGCCGTTTGTCTGCAAGCCTTGCAACGGGTAGGTTATCGCCTCGCCAGTGTCTGCATCGCCTGTTGGCGGAACAGCCGCATGCGCTGGATGGCGGGGCTGGTAGCGTCTGGCTTAATGAGCTGATCTGGCGCGAGTTCTACCGTCATTTGATGACGTATCACCCGTCACTGTGTAAGCATCGCCCCTTTATTGCCTGGACCGATCGCGTACAGTGGCAAAGTAATCCCGCGCATTTAAAGGCCTGGCAGGAAGGCAAAACGGGATACCCGATTGTTGATGCGGCCATGCGTCAGCTTAACAGCACTGGCTGGATGCATAATCGGCTACGGATGATTACAGCAAGCTTTTTGGTGAAAGATTTGTTGATCGACTGGCGCGAAGGCGAGCGGTATTTCATGTCGCAGCTGATTGATGGTGATTTGGCAGCCAATAACGGTGGCTGGCAGTGGGCGGCTTCTACGGGTACTGATGCAGCGCCGTATTTTCGTATTTTCAACCCGACAACCCAGGGCGAGAAATTTGACCGCGAGGGCGAGTTTATTCGCCGGTGGCTACCAGAGTTGCGCGATGTACCAGGGAAAGCGGTGCATGAACCGTGGAAGTGGGCAGAGAAAGCAGGTGTGAAGCTGGATTATCCGCAACCGATAGTTGACCACAAAGAGGCAAGGCTGCGAACGCTGGCAGCGTATGAAGAAGCGAAGAAAGGTGCCTGATAAAACGCATTAAGCGTCTTATCAGGCATCGGTGCTGGCCTGTTAAGACTCCAGCGCCAGCGCGCGGTTTCTGAACTTAAGCGCCTGATACAGCCAAATCATCAGTACCAGTCCTACACACGCCAGTGCGCCCCATGTAATTTGATCAAATACTTCAATATATGCATTGATGGAGTAGTTGATCGCCCCGGAAGCATCAAACGAAGCTTGCGATGTCTGATCGGCAATCACGCCCGCCAGATAGTTCGCAATCGCGCCGGAAAGCAGCATATAAATACCGGTTAATACGCCGGTCACGCCGGGGATTTCAATGCGCGTAATCTGCGACATAGCAACCGGGTCGATAAACAGTTCCGCAAATCCCATCACCGCCAGGCCTAACACCATCAGTGGCAGAGAAGAGTGACCATACATAGCGGACCAGCGGGCGCTTAAGGTCAGAATGCAGAATCCGGCGCTCATCAGGCCGAGGCCAAGAGCAAATTTTCCCCAGATGCGCACGGTACGATTACCTGCGACGCTCTCTTTAACCACCCACGCCAGGAACACACCACACAGCATGACCGCGAAAGCATTAATCGACTGGAACATAGCGGTCGGAACGGTATAACCAAACATATCGCGGTTAACGAAGCGATCAATATAAAGGCTAATCGAGCTACCGCCCTGTTGTGCGAAGGCCCAGAACAACATACTGAAGAAGGTGAGCGTCACAATCAGCCCCAGCTCTTTACGCTGTTTCTGGTTTTCTGCTTTGCGATAAATTTTTGCCAGAACGCCAAGGCCAATGATAGTCGCGACAATCAAGGCGTATACCGACCACTCTTTCCAGAACAGTAGGGTAATCAACGCAGGCGTTGCGACCAGTAGAACCAGCAGCCATCCCCAGTTGGGCAGGAGAAAGTTTGTCGCACGCAGTACGTCTTTGTTAACACCGCGGGTATGAGCAAAATGACGATTGCCACATAAGAAGATAACCAGACCCGCGATCATGCCAACCGCCGCCAGACCAAAGCCCATCGCCCAACTGTACTCCTCCTGGGCGTAGCCACAGGCGATAGGTGCGATAATAGACCCCACGTTACCCGCTGCATACATCAGCGAGAAACCGCCATCACGACGCGGATCGGTTGGCTCATACAGCTCGCCGAGCAGGCAACTGACATTGGATTTAAACAGACCATAGCCACAAACGATAATCGCCAGGGACAGATAGAGGAATGACGGATGGATCTCACTGGCACCCAGCACCACATGTCCGATCGCCATCAATAACGCCCCCAGCATCACCGCCATACGGTTGCCGAGAACTTTATCCGCCAAAAAGCCACCGAGGATTGGCGTGACATACACCAGCGAACAGTAGGCGCTAAATAACGCGTAGGCGTGAGTATCGTTGTATTTTAGTTGATTAGTGAGATAGAGAATCAGCAGGGCACGCATGCCGTAAAAGCTAAAATATTCCCAGATTTGCAGCGCAACGACATAGTAAATAGCGCGCGGCTGTGATGCGTGTTTATTCATAATAATTCCACAATTAACTGCAACGTCACGTAATAGTTGCGCGGCGTGCTTGTGTTTCCTTAAAGTTAAAACTTTGATACAGATCTGATTATTTGTGCAATATGCTGTCTGATTGCATAAATATACATTAGCTGAAGCGTGATGATATAAACAATTTGCGTCTTTTGGCGTCGGGTTTGTTTCTTAATATGTCAAAAGATTGGCTATCGACGAACAGGCGAGGTAACGCTATGTTAACGGTGTAGCTATCAGAATACGGAAGGCGCGAAGATGAAAAACACCGAACTGGAACAACTGATTAACGAAAAACTGAACAGCGCGGCGATTAGTGATTACGCGCCGAATGGTTTGCAGGTGGAAGGCAAAGAGACGGTGCAAAAAATTGTTACCGGTGTCACCGCCAGCCAGGCTTTGCTCGATGAGGCAGTGCGTCTGGGCGCGGATGCGGTCATTGTGCATCATGGCTACTTCTGGAAAGGCGAATCTCCGGTCATTCGCGGCATGAAGCGTAACCGTTTAAAAACCTTGCTGGCGAATGATATCAACCTGTATGGCTGGCATTTGCCGCTTGACGCACATCCTGAGCTGGGCAATAACGCACAGCTGGCGGCGTTACTGGGGATCACGGTCATGGGCGAAATTGAGCCGTTGGTGCCGTGGGGCGAGCTGACCATGCCTGTGCCGGGACTGGAACTAGCCTCCTGGATTGAAGCGCGTCTGGGACGTAAGCCGTTATGGTGTGGAGATACCGGACCTGAGGTGATTCAGCGCGTTGCCTGGTGCACGGGCGGCGGGCAAAGTTTTATCGATAGCGCCGCGCGTTTTGGCGTGGATGCTTTTATTACTGGCGAAGTTTCTGAACAGACCATTCATTCAGCCCGCGAGCAGGGATTGCATTTTTATGCTGCGGGTCACCATGCCACTGAACGCGGTGGTATTCGCGCATTGAGTGAGTGGCTGAATGAAAATACCGATCTTGATGTGACCTTTATTGATATTCCTAATCCTGCATAACGAATAATCAGAGGGATCGAAAGTGCAACGAGCGCGTTGTTATCTGATAGGTGAAACGGCGGTAGTGCTGGAACTGGAACCGCCGGTGACGCTGGCTAGCCAGAAACGGATCTGGCGACTGGCGCAGCGTCTGGTGGATATGCCGAATGTGGTTGAAGCCATTCCCGGCATGAACAATATCACGGTGATTTTGCGTAATCCTGAGTCGCTGGCGCTGGATGCCATAGAGCGTTTGCAACGCTGGTGGGAGGAGAGTGAGGCGCTGGAGCCGGAGTCTCGTTTTATTGAAATTCCGGTAGTTTACGGTGGCGCAGGCGGACCGGATTTGGCGGTGGTCGCGGCGCATTGTGGATTGAGCGAAAAACAGGTTGTTGAATTGCACTCCTCTGTGGAATACGTGGTCTGGTTTTTAGGTTTTCAACCGGGCTTCCCGTATCTCGGGAGTTTGCCGGAACAACTACACACGCCACGGCGCGCTGAACCGCGCTTGCTCGTTCCGGCAGGTTCTGTCGGGATCGGCGGGCCGCAGACCGGTGTTTATCCGCTGGCAACGCCGGGCGGCTGGCAGTTGATTGGTCATACCTCACTCAGCCTGTTTGATCCGGCGCGTGACGAACCCATCTTATTACGTCCGGGAGACAGCGTGCGCTTTGTACCGCAGAAGGAGGGAGTATGCTGAAGATTATTCGTGCGGGCATGTATACCACTGTGCAGGATGGCGGTCGTCACGGTTTTCGCCAGTCGGGTATCAGCCACTGCGGCGCACTGGATATGCCTGCGTTACGCATTGCTAACCTGCTGGTGGGTAATGACGCCAATGCCCCCGCGCTGGAGATAACGCTCGGTCAGTTAACGGTAGAGTTCGAAACTGATGGTTGGTTTGCCCTGACGGGGGCAGGTTGCGAAGCGCGGCTGGATGATAATGCCGTCTGGACTGGCTGGCGATTGCCGATGAAAGCAGGCCAGCGTTTAACGCTTAAACGCCCGCAGCACGGGATGCGCAGTTATCTGGCGGTCGCGGGTGGTATTGATGTTCCGCCGGTAATGGGGTCATGCAGTACCGATCTCAAAGTGGGGATTGGTGGGCTGGAAGGCCGTTTACTGAAGGATGGTGACCGACTCCCGATGGGTAAATCGAAGCGTGATTTTATGGAAGCGCAGGGCGTTAAACAGCTGCTGTGGGGCAACCGCATTCGCGCCTTGCCGGGGCCGGAATATCATGAGTTCGATCGCGCCTCGCAGGATGCATTCTGGCGTTCGCCGTGGCAGCTTAGTCCGCAAAGTAACCGTATGGGCTATCGCTTACAGGGGCAAATTTTAAAACGCACCACCGATCGCGAACTGTTATCTCATGGTTTGTTGCCGGGCGTGGTGCAGGTGCCGCATAACGGCCAGCCGATTGTATTGATGAACGACGCACAGACCACCGGTGGTTATCCGCGTATTGCCTGTATCATTGAGGCTGATATGTACCATCTGGCGCAAATTCCGCTCGGTCAGCCGATTCATTTTGTCCAGTGTTCACTGGAAGAGGCACTGAAAGCGCGGCAAGATCAGCAACGTTATTTCGAACAATTAGCGTGGCGGCTGCACAATGAAAATTGACCTGAACGCCGATCTGGGCGAAGGCTGTGCCAGCGACGCAGAGCTATTAACGCTGGTTTCCTCTGCCAATATTGCCTGTGGATTTCATGCAGGCGATGCACAAACCATGCAGGCTTGTGTGCGTGACGCCATACAAAATGGTGTCGCCATTGGCGCTCACCCGAGCTTTCCGGACAGGGAACATTTTGGCCGTAGCGCCATGCAATTGCCGCCGGAAACCGTTTACGCCCAAACGCTGTATCAAATTGGTGCGCTGGCCGCTATTGCTCGCGCGCAAGGCGGCGTGATGCGTCACGTCAAACCGCACGGCATGTTATACAACCAGGCGGCGAAAGAGGCACAACTGGCAGACGCCATTGCCAGAGCAGTTTACGCTTGCGATCCGGCGTTGATTCTCGTTGGGCTGGCGGGAAGCGAGCTGATTCGTGCAGGCAAGCAATATGGCCTGACAACGCGCGAGGAAGTATTTGCCGATCGCGGATATCAGGCTGACGGCTCACTGGTACCGCGAAGTCAGCCTGGCGCGTTGATTGAAAACGAAGAACAGGCGCTGGCGCAGACGCTGGAGATGGTGCAACACGGCAGAGTCAAAAGTATCAACGGCGAATGGGCAACGGTCACGGCGCAAACGGTCTGCCTGCATGGCGATGGAGAACACGCACTGGCGTTCGCCCGCCGACTACGCTCTACATTTGCCGAAAAGGGGATTGTTGTCGCAGCATAACCCCGCTTAATAAAGAATGAAAAAAGGATATCACCATGCCTGAAGGCCCGGAGATCCGCCGTGCAGCGGATAACCTGGAGGCGGCGATCAAAGGCAAACCTCTAACTGATGTCTGGTTTGCCTTCCCGCAGTTAAAACCTTATCAATCACAACTTATCGGTCAACACGTTACCCATGTGGAAACGCGAGGTAAGGCGTTGTTAACTCATTTTTCCAACGGGTTAACGCTCTACAGCCATAATCAGCTTTACGGCGTCTGGCGCGTGGTTGATACCGGCGAAGAGCCGCAGACCACGCGAGTATTGCGGGTAAAACTGCAAACTGTCGACAAAACCATTCTACTTTATAGCGCCTCGGATATTGAGATGTTGACTCCGGAACAACTGACCACGCATCCGTTTTTACAACGCGTTGGCCCCGATGTACTCGACCCGAATCTGACGCCGGAAATGGTGAAAGAACGGTTATTGTCGCCGCGCTTTCGTAACCGTCAGTTTGCTGGATTACTACTCGATCAGGCGTTTCTGGCTGGGCTTGGCAATTATTTGCGGGTGGAGATCCTCTGGCAGGTGGGGTTAACCGGCAATCATAAAGCGAAAGATCTCAATGCGGCGCAACTGGATGCACTCGCACACGCGTTACTGGAGATTCCTCGACTTTCTTACGCTACGCGGGGGCAGGTGGATGAGAATAAACATCATGGGGCGCTGTTTCGCTTTAAGGTTTTTCATCGTGATGGCGAACCGTGCGAACGTTGTGGCAGCATCATTGAGAAAACCACGTTGTCCTCGCGCCCGTTTTACTGGTGTCCAGGCTGCCAGCACTAGGCCGACCGCTTCGGCGCATAGGTTGAAATAAACCGCGCAATGGCTGGCCCCGTCAGCAAAATACTGAACAGGCGTAGGGTTTGCATCGCCATAATAAGCGCCATATCGGCATTGCTCCCTGCGGCGATGACCGCCACGGTATCAAGCCCGCCGGGACTGGTGGCGAGGTAGGCAGTCATAAAATCAATATGCATAAACCGGGTCAGCCCCCACGCCATACCCGCACAAATAGCCAGCAGAGCAAAAATCGACAGCAGGATTTGTGGCAGTGGACGCAATGCTCGCAGTAATATTTGTTTATCGAAACCAAGACCAATCCGCCAGCCAATTGCCATATAGGCTATCGCCAGAAGCCATTCCGGTAGTTCGATGGTTATGTACTCACCAGACTGGAGCAGCGCGCCTGCCAGCATCGGGATGAGCATCGTGCCGGAAGGAAGACGTAGCAAGCATCCCGCCGTACCGGCAACGACCGCGAGCAAAATCGTAAGCAGGAGATTAATGCTCATTGGCGGGAACCAGACGATCTGCTGGTTAACCGCTTCAGCGTTATCACCCAACATCATCCGCGTAACCAGTACCGCCGCCCCCGCGACGAACAGCACTCGTAGGTATTGCATAAACGCCACCAGACGAATATCTGCGCCGTAATCCTGTGCCATAGCAACCATCGCAGCCGCGCCGCCTGGCGAAGAACCCCAGGCACCGGTATTTCCAGGCAGTGAGCTATAGCGCACCAGTAACCAGCCCACGATGGCACTGGAAAGCAGCGTCACGAGTAAAATGGCTAGCACAATCGGCCAGTTAACGGCTAGCGTGGTGAGAATCGAACCAGTGAGGTTTTGCGCAATCATGCAACCAAGAATGGCTTGGGCGGCGAGAAAAGCGGATCGGGGAAGTTGCAGAGTAATTCCGCGCATACTAAAGATGATTCCGGCGATCATTGGCCCAAGTAATAGTGCCGCCGGAAGATGTACCGCGAGGAAGCCAATAGAAAGGAGAAGTGAAAGCACACATAACATTCCCCACTGCAAAACTGGCATCCTTCGCTTCCTCATTATTTTCTCTTTGGTGTATCGATACAGCATAAAGAAAGCCGGGCCAGGAAAAAATAACAGCAATCAAGGAAAAGGGGAAAATCAGCAATTTTCTGAAAGAGATGCCCTTTCGGTTGCAAAGGGCATCATGGGAAATTAGTTATAGTTAATCTTAAAAAGCACCACGGTATCGAAGGAGCCAGCCTCAATGGGAGTGCCGGGAATAGACGAAAGTTCAGCCGTATAGGTTTTTTCGTAGATCAGCATGTCACTGGTGAAGTCGGCATATTCGCTGTATTTGTTGAAGGTATAGGGCGAGGCGTTTTCATCCAGTAAACGTAGCTTCAGACCATTACCAATCAGCAATGCTTTATCTTCTTCAACCAACGTTTCTTCGGTATAAAACGAGGAGCTGACTTTGAATCCGTCGGTACATTGATCGTTTTGTGATTTTGTCGTTTTAATACCGAATGTTTTTGTCATGTTGTGTCGCCGGATATCCAGTACATTAAATTTACCAAAATCAATGACCTGGTTGGCTGGGGTAATAGAAAAATTGACGCTGCAATCCAATACCCGAATGTTTTCCAGACCGGTAATATGATATTTCAGGTTTTGGGCGGTAGGGTCCTCATTAACGCTTCCTTCGCCATCAAATTGCACCACAATGTAATCGCTGAGCGTGCTTTGATAATCATGCGGCGGTATCTCTCGTATCTTGACGTATAACCGCATGCGAGCGAGAAACGTACGCGACATATGAATATTATTGGGATCACCAGAGCAAATTTTGTTCTGCCATCCCATCGCGATGATCTGCTCAGGGGTATAAATATTAATGTTTTTGCTGTCGATGCACTGGTTAGTGTCGATGCGGCTTTTTCCCTGGTTAGCATCATAATCAACACCATTGTAAGTTACGCCGAGTTGATAATAGCGATCCTGAATTCCCGGGTACGGGTTTACCCAGGCGTAGACATGCTCGCTCTCAAAGTTGCCGTTGGTATTGTTGTCACAATAGACGGGAATTTTAATATCGTCAGACTCCCAGATCTTATCGCCGGGTTTGGCATTCCCTGGTACAGCAAATGGTTGAATAGATTCCGATTTTTCTACCGAACCACCGGATGAACCAAAGTAACAGTTCAGGGCAAGCGCAGATTTTAACGGTAGAAATAACAGACAGATGATGAGCAACAATCCCTTGCCAGCACTCATTTCTTCGCCTCCACAGCCTGTAAACGGCATTGCCCGTTACAGTTGAGCGTTGTCATGCGTAATGCGCCATAATCATCCATATAACCGAGATAAAACTGGCTGCCACTATAATTTCCAGTGGTTGTGCTTACTGTACTAAAAGGCGCAATCATCACAGTTTTGAAGCCCGGGAGAACGCTTTGCTCATTTCGCCCAAGATACGCGATGGTCAGATAATAGCCAGTAGGGTTTTTTAAGCTAAGCTGATTGCCCTGCTGGCTGACCTGTAACTGCAGTTCGACCTTTTCTCCTGCTTTCTTGCGTAATGCAGACGGTCGCCAGAACACCTTGATACGGCTCTGGATGGCGACTTGCAGAACGGCATGGTCGCTGTTTTTTTCCGGGGCGGGAGGAATTTCACGCATATTGTAGAAAAATAGCGTTTCGCGATCGCCCGGTAATTTCGCGGTCGAGGCTTGCTTGACTATCCGCACCTGCGTTGTTGCTTTCGGTTCCAGACGTTGTATCGGTGGCAGGGCGACCAGAAGATCGTCGCTTTTCTCCCCTTTTTCATTTTCGAGCCAGGAATAAGCGAGGTAGGGGAGTTTATCGCTACGATTATCTACTCGCAGGCTGGTGGCTTTATCATTAGCGTTAAACACAATGCGAGTGCGATCGGGTTGTAGTGCAGCGTGGCTACACAGACTGGTAACCAACAACAAAAGGGGAAGTCCTTTCATAAATGTCATTTTCATTTCCTTAATTAATGACAAGGTAAAATCAGGCGATTTGCGGTGTCTTCCATATGTTCAGGAAGATGGATCGAGCAACGCTGACTATCACCCCAGACCACGGTAAACTTTTGATTCTCAGCGACTCCGCTTAACCAGGCGTGTCCTTCCTCGCCAACCATCCCCACGCTAATGCTGCTGCCATCCTGACGGATATCCGCACCGAGGGGAGGGAACTGACCGCTGGCGTTGCGAATGATGACGTTAATGTCTTTACCGGAACGGGATGCCAGTGATTTGTAACCTATTGCGCCTTCAATCCACGTTTCTTTGATGACGTTTTCTGTCACCGTCACGCCGTCGGGTAAGTCGTTCATGTTCACGGCCACGGTGGAAGGTTGATAACTGGAAACCAGCGGTACCACTGCAATGCCAAAATGGTTGGTGTAGTCGAGATTGCCCTGAACCGGAATATCTGCCACGCCATCGGTGCTGACCATCAGGCGTGGTTCATTGGTGGAGCTGCGGCGATGGAAGGCTGCACCATATTGCGTCGCCGTGAAAGAACCACTCCAGCTGCTGCTAACAGAACTGTAGTCATTGGCAGCATAAGTACCAGAAAGATCCCACTCACCCGCTGAACTCAGGTGCTGATAGTTACCGCTCACCTGGGCTCCATTGTCCGGACGGTCGGATTGTAGTCCAGCAGACATCCCCCAGCTATTTCGTTCATCCAGCGTATCGTTCCACGACATGCGGTGTGTGGTGCTGTGGCTACTGTTTTGCATGTCATAACCGACCCGACCACCGTTACCGAAGGGAAGCGAAATCGACAGGTAAATCTGGTTGTCGCGATCTTTATCTTCGTAATGGGTTGTATTGAATGACGTCGAGATCGAGATATCTCTCCAGTTACCAATATCAACATTAAAACCCGCCGTGATGTTGGCGGTCGTGGAGGCGTCTGCATTCCACCAGGTTTGATGCAGCAGGTTGGCGTACAGATTGAGGTTCAGTGGGGTAATTGGTTGCCCCACGGATAAGCTGATCGTCTGTTTTTCGTCCTGCGCATCGTTGTCGTTGTATTTGTGATCCAGATAGTTGGCGTAGCTGTGAAAATGACGATCTGAGAAGCGATAAGCGGCGAGCGAAATCGTGCTGTTAGTGGCATCCACTTGTTTGCTGTAATTAAAGCGGTAACTTAAGCCCCGCTCGTCCTGCTGAGTATCAAACTGACTACTGGCCCAGGTGACATCAAACGACAATGCACCAAGCCAGAGCATATTTTGCCCGATACCCATTGCGGCAGAATGGTAGTCGTCACCCGAAATCAGCAGGCCGCCGTACAGCGAGGTATTTGACAGCATCCCCCAGGAAACTTCATTGCTAAAAAAGGTTTCATTTTCAGTTTGATGAGACATAGATGTTCGCGGCTGACCGGCAGCAAGTTTATAGCGAACCTGCCCCTGGCGCGTAAGGAAAGGCGTCGATGCTGCCGAAACCTGGAAATTGTTCACCCGACCATCTTCTTCCGTCACTTTGACATCCAGCGTCCCCTGGACGGACTGATTCAGATCATCAATGATAAACGGGCCTGGCGGGACTTTTTTCTGGTAAATAACTCGCCCTGAGTGACTCACGGTGACGGTGGCATTGGTTTGTGCAATACCGCTAATTTGTGGAGCGTAGCCGCGCAGTTCCCACGGTAACATCCGGTCGTCACTCGCCAGTGCCGCGCCGGTATAAGAAAAACCGTCGAAAATATTGGAACTAAAATCCGTTTCGCCGAGGGTTAATTTTGAACCTAATTGCGGTAGCGGGCGAAAAAGATAGGTACGTGATATTTCGCCTGACTGCTCATGGTTATCATCGCCATCATTTTGATTCAACTGATAGTCACTGCGTAAGCGCCATGCCCCCGCGTTAATTCCGGCTGTTCCGTAGGCGTTAAGATTAGTGCTGCTGCTGCCATCCTGTGGGCGGTAGCTGCTGGCAAACAAGTTGTAATCCATCAGGACACCGGGGACACCTTCTTTCCATGTGGAGGGTGGAGTCCAGTTATCTGAGTGCCACGCCAGCCAGGCCTGTGGGATGGTGATATTCAGTTGCTGACTGGCCTGATCAAAATTGAAGAGCATTTCTGGTCGGGAGCTAAAATCGACGCACTGATTAATCAGGGGTAACGACTGACGGACTTCAGGTTTTAAGCCAAATTTATCGACCAATAAATCATTGATGCACGGAATGGTATTGTCACCCTTTTTTTGCCAGTTAATTTTTTGCCCATTACTGATTTGGTTATTATTTACCGCAATGCTGACAAAATATTCACCGGGAGCAATGACACCTTTTTCCTTTAATAATGAAATATCAATGCGCTCACGCATCGATTTGTCGAGGACATTCAGGTTGAATTCAACCGCCATGGCGGAAGGCATCGCCATGACCAGGCAGGATACAAAAGAGAGTCGATAAATATTCACGGTGTCCATACCAGATAAATATTTTAAGAAAGGCGGCAGTGATGCCGCCCAATAACGCTTATTTATAATCCAGTACGTAGGTTGCATTCGCTGTAACAGCCCCTGCCGTTACTGGTGTCGCTTGATCAATTTGTTCCATCCAGGCAAAGAAGTTCAGTGTTTGTTCACTGGACGTTGGTGCGAGGTCGATATCCGGAGAAGCAGTGCCTAAAATGATATTGCTTTGATCCTTATTCATTAAACGCACGCCGACACCGGTGGCTTCGCCAGTGCTGGTATTGTTGAGTATCGGATCTGCGCCAGTAGTTTTCGCTGAGCTATCGAAGGTGACCGCAACTTTGGAAATCTTACCACCGGAACCGTTATTAGAGTTTTCCAGGTCGCAGTTGATTAAACGCAGGTCGACAGCAACCGCATCGCTGTGATGAGACTGATTAATGTGGCTGGTGGTCACCTGACCTAGCTCAATTTCTTTATCAATATCATCATGATGTATTTCACATGGTGCTTCTATAACTTCACCTTTAAAGTGAATTTCACCAGAACCTTCATCAGCTGCATAAACCGGTGCAGTGAATAACAGAGATACGGCCAATGCGGCCAATGTTTTTTGTCCTTTAAACATAACTGAGTCCTTTACAGAAATAGAAAAAGTATAGCGATATCAGAATATCTTATTTGATTGTCGAATGTTTTTAGTTTTACTTAAAAATATTATTAATTATATTAAATGCAAGGTTAACTAATTGATGTGATGAATTAATAATTTAATGAATGTTATCGGGGGGAATGAGAGAGATATACCTCATTTTCATGAGGTTATAAATGTAACTAAAAGCAGATACCTTAATTAAAATTTATTATTTTGCCGATAAAATGAACAATTCTATTATTTTGCAATATTAATGTCAGCCGGTTAATTAATTTTATTTTTACATTTTTTTGTGTTTAGGTAGATAAAAATTAACCCGCCTTTTAAAGGCGGGTTAACAGAATTTACTGCTTAGGAATCAGCAGTTAACGTTTGATGTCGCTTTTAAAATCGCGTTTTTCATAGCCGGTATACAGCTGACGTGGACGGGCAATCTTCATGCCGTCACTGTGCATTTCGCTCCAGTGGGCGATCCAGCCAACTGTACGTGCCATAGCGAAGATCACGGTGAACATGGAAGACGGAATACCCATCGCTTTCAGGATGATACCAGAGTAGAAATCGACGTTCGGGTACAGTTTCTTCTCGATAAAGTACGGGTCGTTCAGCGCGATGTTTTCCAGCTCCATAGCCACTTCCAGCAGGTCATCCTTCGTGCCCAGCTCTTTCAGGACTTCGTGGCAGGTTTCACGCATGACGGTGGCGCGCGGGTCGTAGTTTTTGTACACGCGGTGACCGAAGCCCATCAGGCGGAAAGAGTCATTCTTGTCTTTCGCACGACGAACAAATTCCGGAATGTGTTTAACGGAGCTGATTTCTTCCAGCATTTTCAGAGCCGCTTCGTTAGCACCACCGTGCGCTGGTCCCCACAGTGAAGCAATACCTGCTGCGATACAGGCAAACGGGTTCGCCCCCGAAGAGCCAGCGGTACGCACGGTGGAGGTAGAGGCGTTCTGTTCATGGTCAGCGTGCAGGATCAGAATACGGTCCATCGCGCGTTCCAGAATCGGATTAACTTCATACGGTTCGCACGGCGTGGAGAACATCATATTCAGGAAGTTACCGGCATAGGAGAGATCGTTGCGCGGGTAAACGAATGGCTGACCAATGGAATACTTGTAACACATCGCGGCCATGGTCGGCATTTTTGACAGCAGGCGGAACGCGGCAATTTCACGATGACGAGGATTGTTAACATCCAGCGAGTCGTGATAGAACGCCGCCAGCGCGCCGGTAATACCACACATGACTGCCATTGGATGCGAGTCGCGACGGAAAGCATGGAACAGACGGGTAATCTGCTCGTGGATCATGGTATGACGGGTCACCGTCGTTTTAAATTCGTCATACTGTTCCTGAGTTGGTTTTTCACCATTCAGCAGGATGTAACAAACTTCCAGGTAGTTAGAATCGGTCGCCAGCTGATCGATCGGGAAACCGCGGTGCAGCAAAATACCTTCATCACCATCAATAAAAGTAATTTTAGATTCGCAGGATGCGGTTGAAGTGAAGCCTGGGTCAAAGGTGAACACACCTTTTGAACCGAGAGTACGGATATCAATAACATCTTGACCCAGCGTGCCTTTCAGCACATCCAGTTCAACAGCTGTATCCCCGTTGAGGGTGAGTTTTGCTTTTGTATCAGCCATTTAAGGTCTCCTTAGCGCCTTATTGCGTAAGACTGCCGGAACTTAAATTTGCCTTCGCACATCAACCTGGCTTTACCCGTTTGTTATTTGGCTCGCCGCTCTGTGAAAGAGGGGAAAACCTGGGTACAGAGCTCTGGGCGCTTGCAGGTAAAGGATCCATTGATGACGAATAAATGGCGAATCAAGTACTTAGCAATCCGAATTATTAAACTTGTCTACCACTAATAACTGTCCCGAATGAATTGGTCAATACTTCCACACTGTTACATAAGTTAATCTTAGGTGAAATACTGACTTCATAACTTTTACGCATTATATGCTTTTCCTAGTGATGTTTGTAACAACTTTGTTGAATGATTGTCAAATTAGATGATTAAAAATTAAATAAATGTTGTTATCGTGACCCAGATCACTGTTCGGGATAAAACCCGACAAACTATATGTAGGTTAATTGTAATGATTTTGTGAACGGCCTATACTGCCGCCAGGTCTCCGGAACACCCTGCAATCCCGAGCCACCCAGCGTTGTAACGTGTCGTTTTCGCATCTGGAAGCAGTGTTTTGCATGACGCGCAGTTATAGAAAGGACGCTGTCTGACCCGCAAGCAGACCGGAGGAAGGAAATCCCGACGTCTCCAGGTAACAGAAAGTTAACCTCTGTGCCCGTAGTCCCCAGGGAATAATAAGAACAGCATGTGGGCGTTATTCATGATAAGAAATGTGAAAAAACAAAGACCTGTTAATCTGGACCTACAGACCATCCGGTTCCCCGTCACGGCGATAGCGTCCATTCTCCATCGCGTTTCCGGTGTGATCACCTTTGTTGCAGTGGGCATCCTGCTGTGGCTTCTGGGTACCAGCCTCTCTTCCCCTGAAGGTTTCGAGCAAGCTTCCGCGATTATGGGCAGCTTCTTCGTCAAATTTATCATGTGGGGCATCCTTACCGCTCTGGCGTATCACGTCGTCGTAGGTATTCGCCACATGATGATGGATTTTGGCTATCTGGAAGAAACATTCGAAGCGGGTAAACGCTCCGCCAAAATCTCCTTTGTTATTACTGTCGTGCTTTCACTTCTCGCAGGAGTCCTCGTATGGTAAGCAACGCCTCCGCATTAGGACGCAATGGCGTACATGATTTCATCCTCGTTCGCGCTACCGCTATCGTCCTGACGCTTTACATCATTTATATGGTCGGTTTTTTCGCTACCACTGGCGAGCTGACATATGAAGTCTGGATTGGTTTCTTCGCCTCTGCGTTCACCAAAGTGTTCACCCTGCTGGCGCTGTTTTCTATCTTGATCCATGCCTGGATCGGCATGTGGCAGGTGTTGACCGACTACGTTAAACCACTGGCTTTGCGCCTGATGCTGCAACTGGTGATTGTCGTTGCACTGGTGGTTTACGTGATTTATGGATTCGTTGTGGTGTGGGGTGTGTGATGAAATTGCCAGTCAGAGAATTTGATGCAGTTGTGATTGGTGCCGGTGGCGCAGGTATGCGCGCGGCGCTGCAAATTTCCCAGAGCGGCCAAACCTGTGCGCTGCTCTCCAAAGTCTTCCCGACCCGTTCCCATACCGTTTCTGCGCAAGGCGGCATTACCGTTGCGCTGGGTAATACCCATGAAGATAACTGGGAATGGCATATGTACGACACCGTAAAAGGGTCGGACTATATCGGTGACCAGGACGCGATTGAATATATGTGTAAAACCGGGCCGGAAGCGATTCTGGAACTGGAACACATGGGCCTGCCGTTCTCGCGCCTTGATGATGGTCGTATCTATCAACGTCCGTTTGGCGGCCAGTCGAAAAACTTCGGTGGCGAGCAAGCGGCACGTACTGCGGCGGCAGCTGACCGTACCGGTCACGCACTGTTGCACACGCTTTATCAGCAGAACCTGAAAAACCACACCACCATTTTCTCCGAGTGGTATGCGCTGGATCTGGTGAAGAACCAGGATGGCGCGGTAGTTGGTTGTACCGCACTGTGCATCGAAACCGGTGAAGTGGTTTACTTCAAAGCCCGTGCGACTGTGCTGGCAACCGGCGGGGCAGGGCGTATTTATCAGTCCACCACCAACGCGCACATTAACACCGGAGATGGCGTCGGCATGGCTATCCGTGCAGGTGTACCGGTGCAGGATATGGAAATGTGGCAGTTCCACCCGACCGGTATAGCAGGTGCGGGCGTACTGGTCACCGAAGGTTGCCGTGGTGAAGGCGGTTATCTGCTGAACAAACATGGCGAACGCTTTATGGAGCGTTATGCGCCGAATGCCAAAGATCTGGCGGGCCGTGACGTGGTGGCGCGTTCCATCATGATCGAAATCCGTGAAGGTCGCGGCTGTGATGGTCCATGGGGGCCACATGCAAAACTGAAACTCGACCACCTGGGTAAAGAAGTTCTCGAATCCCGTCTGCCGGGTATCCTTGAACTCTCCCGTACCTTCGCACACGTCGATCCGGTGAAAGAGCCGATTCCGGTTATCCCAACCTGTCACTACATGATGGGCGGTATTCCGACCAAAGTGACCGGTCAGGCGCTGACGGTGAACGAGAAAGGCGAAGATGTGGTTGTTCCGGGGCTGTTCGCGGTAGGTGAAATCGCTTGTGTATCGGTACACGGCGCTAACCGTCTTGGCGGCAACTCGCTGCTGGACCTGGTGGTCTTTGGTCGCGCAGCGGGCCTGCATCTGCAAGAGTCTATTGCCGAGCAGGGCGCACTGCGCGATGCCAGCGAGTCTGATGTTGAAGCGTCTCTGGATCGTCTGAATCGCTGGAACAACAACCGTAATGGTGAAGATCCAGTGGCGATTCGTAAAGCACTGCAAGAATGTATGCAGCATAACTTCTCGGTCTTCCGTGAAGGTGATGCGATGGCAAAAGGGCTTGAGCAGTTGAAAGTGATCCGCGAGCGTTTGAAAAATGCCCGTCTGGATGACACTTCCAGCGAGTTCAACACCCAGCGCGTTGAATGCCTGGAACTGGATAACCTGATGGAAACGGCGTATGCAACGGCTGTTTCTGCCAACTTCCGTACCGAAAGCCGTGGCGCGCATAGCCGCTTCGACTTCCCGGATCGTGATGATGAAAACTGGCTGTGCCACTCCCTGTATCTGCCAGAGTCGGAATCCATGACGCGCCGAAGCGTCAACATGGAACCGAAACTGCGCCCGGCATTCCCGCCGAAGATTCGTACTTACTAATGCGGAGACAGGAAAATGAGACTCGAGTTTTCAATTTATCGCTATAACCCGGATGTTGATGATGCTCCGCGTATGCAGGATTACACCCTGGAAGCGGAAGAAGGTCGCGACATGATGCTGCTGGATGCGCTTATCCAGTTGAAAGAGAAAGATCCCAGCCTGTCGTTCCGTCGCTCCTGCCGTGAAGGTGTGTGCGGTTCCGACGGTCTGAACATGAACGGCAAGAATGGTCTGGCCTGTATTACCCCGATTTCGGCACTCAACCAGCCGGGCAAGAAGATTGTGATTCGCCCGCTGCCAAGTTTACCAGTGATCCGCGATTTGGTGGTAGACATGGGACAATTCTATGCGCAATATGAGAAAATTAAGCCTTACCTGTTGAATAATGGACAAAATCCGCCAGCTCGTGAGCATTTACAGATGCCAGAGCAGCGCGAAAAAATCGACGGGCTGTATGAATGTATTCTCTGCGCATGTTGTTCAACCTCTTGTCCGTCTTTCTGGTGGAATCCCGATAAGTTTATCGGCCCGGCAGGCTTGTTAGCGGCATATCGTTTCCTGATCGATAGCCGTGATACCGAGACTGACAGCCGCCTCGACGGTTTGAGCGATGCATTCAGCGTATTCCGCTGTCACAGCATCATGAACTGCGTCAGTGTATGTCCGAAGGGGCTGAACCCGACGCGCGCCATCGGCCATATCAAGTCGATGTTGTTGCAGCGTAATGCGTAAACCCAGGCCTGATAAGACGCACAAGCGTCGCATCAGGCAACCAGTGCCGGATGCGGCGTGAACGCCTTATCCGGCCTACAAAAGAAATGCAGAAATCGTAGGCTTGATAAGACGCGCAAGCGTCGCATCAGGCAACCAGGGCCGGATGCGGCGTGAATGCGTTATCCGGCCTACAAAAGAAATGCAGGAATCGTAGGCCTGATAAGACGCGCAAGCGTCGCATCAGGCAAACAGCGCCGGATGCAGCGTGAATGCGTTATCCGGCCTACAAAAGAAATGCAGGAAATCTTTAAAAACTGCCCCTGACACTAAGACAGTTTTTAAAGGTTCCTTCGCGAGCCACTACGTAGACAAGAGCTCGCAAGTGAACCCCGGCACGCACATCACTGTGCGTGGTAGTATCCACGGCGAAGTAAGCATAAAAAAGATGCTTAAGGGATCACGATGCAGAACAGCGCTTTGAAAGCCTGGTTGGACTCTTCTTACCTCTCTGGCGCAAACCAGAGCTGGATAGAACAGCTCTATGAAGACTTCTTAACCGATCCTGACTCGGTTGACGCTAACTGGCGTTCGACGTTCCAGCAGTTACCTGGTACGGGAGTCAAACCGGATCAATTCCACTCTCAAACGCGTGAATATTTCCGCCGCCTGGCGAAAGACGCTTCACGTTACTCTTCAACGATCTCCGACCCTGACACCAATGTGAAGCAGGTTAAAGTCCTGCAGCTCATTAACGCATACCGCTTCCGCGGTCACCAGCATGCGAATCTCGATCCGCTGGGACTGTGGCAGCAAGATAAAGTGGCCGATCTGGATCCGTCTTTCCACGATCTGACCGAAGCAGACTTCCAGGAGACCTTCAACGTCGGTTCATTTGCCAGCGGCAAAGAAACCATGAAACTCGGCGAGCTGCTGGAAGCCCTCAAGCAAACCTACTGCGGCCCGATTGGTGCCGAGTACATGCACATTACCAGCACCGAAGAAAAACGCTGGATCCAACAGCGTATCGAGTCTGGTCGCGCGACTTTCAATAGCGAAGAGAAAAAACGCTTCTTAAGCGAACTGACCGCCGCTGAAGGCCTTGAACGTTACCTCGGCGCAAAATTCCCTGGCGCAAAACGCTTCTCGCTGGAAGGCGGTGATGCGTTAATCCCGATGCTTAAAGAGATGATCCGCCATGCTGGCAACAGCGGCACCCGTGAAGTGGTTCTTGGGATGGCGCACCGTGGTCGTCTGAACGTGCTGGTTAACGTGCTGGGTAAAAAACCGCAAGATTTGTTCGACGAATTTGCCGGTAAACATAAAGAACACCTCGGCACGGGCGACGTGAAATACCACATGGGCTTCTCGTCTGACTTCCAGACCGATGGCGGCCTGGTTCACCTGGCGCTGGCGTTTAACCCGTCTCACCTTGAGATTGTAAGCCCGGTAGTTATCGGTTCTGTTCGCGCCCGTCTGGACAGACTCGATGAGCCGAGCAGCAACAAAGTGCTGCCAATCACCATCCACGGTGATGCCGCAGTGACCGGGCAGGGCGTGGTTCAGGAAACCCTGAACATGTCGAAAGCGCGTGGTTATGAAGTTGGCGGTACGGTACGTATCGTTATCAACAACCAGGTCGGTTTCACTACCTCTAACCCGCTGGATGCCCGTTCTACGCCGTACTGTACTGATATCGGCAAGATGGTACAGGCACCGATTTTCCACGTTAATGCGGATGATCCGGAAGCCGTTGCCTTTGTGACCCGTCTGGCGCTCGATTTCCGTAACACCTTTAAACGTGATGTCTTCATCGACCTGGTGTGCTACCGCCGTCACGGCCACAACGAAGCCGACGAGCCGAGTGCAACTCAGCCGCTGATGTATCAGAAAATCAAAAAACATCCGACGCCGCGCAAAATCTACGCTGACAAGCTGGAGCAGGAAAAAGTCGCGACGCTGGAAGATGCCACCGAGATGGTTAACCTGTACCGCGATGCGCTGGATGCTGGCGATTGCGTGGTAGCAGAGTGGCGTCCGATGAACATGCACTCTTTCACCTGGTCGCCGTACCTCAACCACGAATGGGACGAAGAGTACCCGAACAAAGTTGAGATGAAGCGCCTGCAGGAACTGGCGAAACGTATCAGTACGGTGCCGGAAGCGGTTGAAATGCAGTCTCGCGTTGCCAAGATTTATGGCGATCGCCAGGCAATGGCTGCCGGTGAGAAACTGTTCGACTGGGGCGGCGCGGAAAACCTCGCTTACGCCACGCTGGTTGATGAAGGCATTCCGGTCCGCCTGTCGGGTGAAGACTCCGGTCGCGGTACCTTCTTCCATCGCCATGCGGTGATCCACAACCAGTCCAACGGTTCCACTTACACGCCGCTGCAACATATCCATAATGGCCAGGGCGCGTTCCGCGTCTGGGACTCCGTACTGTCTGAAGAAGCAGTGCTGGCGTTTGAATACGGTTATGCCACCGCAGAGCCGCGTACGCTGACCATCTGGGAAGCGCAGTTTGGTGACTTCGCTAACGGTGCGCAGGTGGTTATCGACCAGTTCATCTCCTCTGGCGAACAGAAATGGGGCCGGATGTGTGGTCTGGTAATGCTGCTGCCGCACGGGTATGAAGGGCAGGGGCCGGAGCACTCCTCCGCGCGTCTGGAACGTTATCTGCAACTTTGTGCTGAACAAAACATGCAGGTGTGCGTACCGTCTACCCCGGCACAGGTTTACCATATGCTGCGTCGTCAGGCGCTGCGCGGGATGCGTCGTCCGCTGGTGGTGATGTCGCCGAAATCCCTGCTGCGTCATCCGCTGGCGGTTTCCAGCCTCGAAGAACTGGCGAACGGCACCTTCCTGCCTGCCATTGGTGAAATCGACGAGCTTGATCCTAAGGGTGTGAAGCGCGTAGTGATGTGTTCTGGTAAGGTTTATTACGACCTGTTGGAACAACGCCGTAAGAACAATCAACACGATGTCGCCATTGTGCGTATCGAGCAACTCTACCCGTTCCCGCATAAAGCGATGCAGGAAGTGTTGCAGCAGTTTGCTCACGTCAAGGATTTTGTCTGGTGCCAGGAAGAGCCGCTCAACCAGGGCGCATGGTACTGCAGCCAGCATCATTTCCGTGAAGTGATTCCGTTTGGGGCTTCTCTGCGTTATGCAGGCCGCCCGGCCTCCGCCTCTCCGGCGGTAGGGTATATGTCCGTTCACCAGAAACAGCAACAAGATCTGGTTAATGACGCGCTGAACGTCGAATAAATAAAGGATACACAATGAGTAGCGTAGATATTCTGGTCCCTGACCTGCCTGAATCCGTAGCCGATGCCACCGTCGCAACCTGGCATAAAAAACCCGGCGACGCAGTCGTACGTGATGAAGTGCTGGTAGAAATCGAAACTGACAAAGTGGTACTGGAAGTACCGGCATCAGCAGACGGCATTCTGGATGCGGTTCTGGAAGATGAAGGTACAACCGTAACGTCTCGTCAGATCCTTGGTCGCCTGCGTGAAGGCAACAGCGCCGGTAAAGAAACCAGCGCCAAATCTGAAGAGAAAGCGTCAACTCCGGCACAACGCCAACAGGCGTCTCTGGAAGAGCAAAACAACGATGCGTTAAGCCCTGCGATCCGTCGCCTTTTGGCTGAACACAATCTTGATGCCAGCGCCATTAAAGGCACCGGTGTAGGTGGTCGTCTGACCCGTGAAGATGTGGAAAAACATCTGGCGAAAGCCCCGGCGAAAGAGTCTGCACCGGCAGCAGCTGCTACGGCGGCGCAACCGGCTCTGGCTGCACGTAGCGAAAAACGTGTTCCGATGACTCGCCTGCGTAAGCGTGTGGCAGAGCGTCTGCTGGAAGCGAAAAACTCCACCGCCATGCTGACCACGTTCAATGAAGTCAACATGAAGCCGATTATGGATCTGCGTAAGCAGTATGGTGAAGCGTTTGAAAAACGTCACGGCATCCGTCTGGGCTTTATGTCCTTCTACGTGAAAGCGGTGGTTGAAGCCCTGAAACGTTACCCGGAAGTGAATGCTTCTATCGACGGCGATGATGTGGTTTACCACAACTATTTCGACGTCAGCATGGCGGTATCTACGCCGCGTGGCCTGGTGACGCCGGTTCTGCGTGATGTCGATACCCTCGGCATGGCAGACATCGAGAAGAAAATTAAAGAGCTGGCAGTTAAAGGCCGTGACGGCAAGCTGACGGTTGAAGATCTGACCGGTGGTAACTTTACCATCACCAACGGTGGTGTGTTCGGTTCCCTGATGTCTACGCCTATCATCAACCCGCCGCAGAGCGCAATTCTGGGTATGCACGCTATCAAAGATCGTCCGATGGCAGTGAATGGTCAGGTTGAGATCCTGCCGATGATGTACCTGGCGCTGTCCTACGATCACCGTCTGATCGATGGTCGCGAGTCCGTGGGTTTCCTGGTAACGATCAAAGAGTTGCTGGAAGATCCGACGCGTCTGCTGCTGGACGTGTAGTAGTTTAAGTTTCACCTGCACTGTAGACCGGATGAGGCATTATCGCTTTCTCCGGCAATTGAAGCCTGATGCGACGCTGACGCGTCTTATCAGGCCTACGGGTGACCGACAATACCCGGAAGCGATACGAAATATTCGGTCTACGGTTTAAAAGATAACGATTACTGAAGGATGGACAGAACACATGAACTTACATGAATATCAGGCAAAACAACTGTTTGCCCGCTATGGCTTACCAGCACCGGTGGGTTATGCCTGTACTACTCCGCGCGAAGCAGAAGAAGCCGCTTCAAAAATCGGTGCCGGTCCGTGGGTAGTGAAATGTCAGGTTCACGCTGGTGGCCGCGGTAAAGCGGGCGGTGTGAAAGTTGTAAACAGCAAAGAAGACATCCGTGCTTTTGCAGAAAACTGGCTGGGCAAGCGTCTGGTAACGTATCAAACAGATGCTAATGGCCAACCGGTTAACCAGATTCTGGTTGAAGCAGCGACCGATATCGCTAAAGAGCTGTATCTTGGTGCCGTTGTAGACCGTAGTTCCCGTCGCGTGGTCTTTATGGCCTCCACCGAAGGCGGCGTGGAAATCGAAAAAGTGGCGGAAGAAACTCCGCACCTGATCCACAAAGTTGCGCTTGATCCGCTGACTGGCCCGATGCCGTATCAGGGACGCGAGCTGGCGTTCAAACTGGGTCTGGAAGGTAAACTGGTTCAGCAGTTCACCAAAATCTTCATGGGCCTGGCGACCATTTTCCTGGAGCGCGACCTGGCGTTGATCGAAATCAACCCGCTGGTCATCACCAAACAGGGCGATCTGATCTGCCTCGACGGTAAACTGGGTGCTGATGGCAACGCACTGTTCCGCCAGCCTGATCTGCGCGAAATGCGCGACCAGTCGCAGGAAGATCCACGTGAAGCACAGGCTGCACAGTGGGAACTGAACTACGTTGCGCTGGACGGTAACATCGGTTGTATGGTTAACGGCGCAGGTCTGGCGATGGGTACCATGGACATCGTTAAACTGCACGGTGGCGAACCAGCTAACTTCCTGGACGTTGGCGGTGGCGCAACCAAAGAACGTGTAACCGAAGCGTTCAAAATCATCCTCTCTGACGACAAAGTGAAAGCCGTTCTGGTTAACATCTTCGGTGGTATCGTTCGTTGCGACCTGATCGCTGACGGTATCATCGGCGCGGTAGCGGAAGTGGGTGTTAACGTACCGGTCGTGGTACGTCTGGAAGGTAACAACGCCGAACTCGGCGCGAAGAAACTGGCTGACAGCGGCCTGAATATTATTGCAGCAAAAGGTCTGACGGATGCAGCTCAGCAGGTTGTTGCCGCAGTGGAGGGGAAATAATGTCCATTTTAATTGATAAAAACACCAAGGTTATCTGCCAGGGCTTTACTGGTAGCCAGGGGACTTTCCACTCTGAACAGGCCATTGCATACGGCACTAAAATGGTTGGCGGCGTAACCCCAGGTAAAGGCGGTACTACCCACCTCGGTCTGCCGGTGTTCAACACCGTGCGTGAAGCCGTTGCTGCCACTGGCGCTACCGCTTCTGTTATCTACGTACCGGCTCCGTTCTGCAAAGACTCCATTCTGGAAGCCATCGACGCAGGTATCAAACTGATTATCACCATCACTGAAGGCATCCCGACGCTGGATATGCTGACCGTGAAAGTGAAACTGGATGAAGCAGGCGTTCGTATGATCGGCCCGAACTGCCCGGGCGTTATCACTCCGGGTGAATGCAAAATCGGTATCCAGCCGGGTCACATTCACAAACCGGGTAAAGTGGGTATCGTTTCCCGTTCCGGTACACTCACCTATGAAGCGGTTAAACAGACCACGGATTACGGTTTCGGTCAGTCGACCTGTGTCGGTATCGGCGGCGACCCGATCCCTGGCTCTAACTTTATCGACATCCTCGAAATGTTCGAAAAAGATCCGCAGACCGAAGCGATCGTGATGATCGGTGAGATCGGCGGTAGCGCTGAAGAAGAAGCGGCTGCGTACATCAAAGAGCACGTTACCAAGCCAGTTGTAGGTTACATCGCTGGTGTAACTGCGCCGAAAGGCAAACGTATGGGCCACGCGGGTGCCATCATTGCCGGTGGGAAAGGGACTGCGGATGAGAAATTCGCTGCTCTGGAAGCCGCAGGCGTGAAAACCGTTCGCAGCCTGGCGGATATCGGTGAAGCACTGAAAACTGTTCTGAAATAAATATCTGTAATAAGAAATAGCCCTCGCCGCTTCCCTCTACAGGAATGGCGAAGGGCTGTCGGTTTCGACATGGTTGGCCATCGTATGATGGCCTTTTTTATGCCTTAAACGTTAACCACGGTCGAAATCTGACCGCAGGCTGAATTAATCCGGCTTCTTGTTGGGCTTCGATAACCGGACCAATATCTTTATAAGCCGCTGGCGCTTCTTCAAGACGTCGTTCTTCGCGCAATGTGACGCATTGCCACGGCAGCGTTGACTCTTCAGTCGCGCGTGAGCGCATGGCCTGCCGACGCTGGCTGCGTCCTGCTCCGTGACTGCATGACCACAGCCACTCCGGGTTGCCGCAACCAACCGCAAGCCACGAATAATCGCCCATTGAACCGGGGATTAACGCCAGATTGCCCACTCGTGCCGGTGTTGCGCCTTTGCGATGAATATTCATTTCATGCTCGCGAAGGATGATGTTATGTGGCACATCCACCACCAGATGCGAATTGTCCTGATGAAAGAGATTGGCAAGACATACGCGCACCATTTCGGCAATTGTCACGCGATTTAACCACGCGTAACGCGCCGCCATTCCTATCGCTTGTAGATATTCCTCCGCCAGTCCGCCTGCCAGACCATATAACCCGCTTTGTGGATGTTTATGTCCGGTGGGCCATTCAGCACGGGCGCGATCCATCCAGCGTCTTCCGACGTAAAAGCCAACATCTCGCGATCCACTGTGGATCATCACCACAATATCGCCTGTTTTCAGCCCTTGTTGCCAGGCTACATGGCGATCAACCACGCTATCAACGACCTGAAGTTCAATAAAATGATTACCTGAACCCGGCGTACCAAGACAAGGATCGCGGAGTAATGCGCGGTCCGTTGCCAGCAGGGCAGGTGGGGGCATAACGCGAATGACTGTTATGCTCGTTAAGCCCAATGCAGCGGTCAATCTCTTGCGTCATCCGGGGGATATTTGTACGTGTCCAGAGACCTGCTGATGGCAAGGCCGACATGCAATCTGCCGGTCCGCCATCAAAAAGCGCGGTGAACGCTCGTGCGGATAACGGAACATCGCGCTCATTCTGCAGTAACACTTGTGTTAACCGCTGAGTGATTATTTCTTTATTCGCTTCGGCTTGCTCAAGGGTTAATCCGGTCGTCAGCAGCCGCATGCCACAAGAAATATCGGTGCCGATGGCGGCGGGAATGACTAAATCCGGCGTTGAGGCCACCACCGCGCCAACGGGGACGCCATTGCCGGGATGAAAATCTGGCGTCGCGCACGTCTGGCGTACGTAACCTGGATGGCCTGGTATCTTCACTTCTGCAAAATCAAGCAGTTGTGTCACTGCTTTTTCTTCCAGCGGCAGTTCGTCCGGCAGCAGTACGCGGGCACTGGCTCCTGATGGACGACATAATGAAACAATATTGTTGGCGCGGGAAAGTTGGATCCCTTTGCGCAGAAAGGCTTTATCAAGCCTTGAAAGATGATGCATAACGCTGTCCTGAAATATAGACGTTAATCAACCCCCTGTATTGCGAGGGTAATTTTGTCTTTCCGGTCAGCAGCCAGCAAAAGGGAAAGAAAACGCGCGTAGTGTATGCAGCAATGACGATCAATACAAGATAAAAAAGACTATTAACAAACGGGGGTGTTATAAAAGGGGTAAGTTATCGACGCCAGATTGTAAAATATGAAAAATGATAATTTCCAGTGGATATATTTTAAGATTTATTTTTACGCCTATTTTTACGTCGGGTAACTAGCCATTGTTGCCGTTTTTTAATTATCAAAAGTGGGATGAAAACAAATGGATTATTAATGATAATAAAACATGTCTTTATGACGAATAATGAAGATCTTATTTTAAATATCATTGTGTTATGCGCACTGTGTGGTGTCGGAACACCTGTTGTTACGCTAATATCTGGTCGTTATTAACGCATTTCTTAGATAATTAAATTACTGACATCTTGCAATCTCATCATATTCATATGTTCAAATTAGAAAATATTTTGCCAACAATATCACTTTTTCGACAAGTTAAATTAAGCATATTGAATTCGCATACAACGCGTTGGTGGTTTTGAATTTATATTCATAGTGAATATACCAAGACAAACAATATTCACTAAATGAATTAATAATACAAAATGATAAACGGGAATTATAGAAACCGTTTCTATATTCATTCGTTCGTTTTTTCTGACCGATTACAGCGTTTAATTTTATCAAGTAACAGGAGAAGATTCATGAGTAAGCCTTCAGACCCGCGTATTGATACCAGCCGTGTAATCCATGCGCCACACGGTACGCAGCTGCACTGCAAAAACTGGCAAATTGAAGCAGCCTACCGGATGTTGCAGAACAACCTTGATCCCGACGTTGCCGAAAATCCACAGCATCTGGTGGTGTATGGTGGTATTGGTCGTGCGGCACGTAACTGGGAGTGTTTTGACAAGATCCTTGAATCACTGAAAAATCTGGAAGCTGATGAGTCACTGCTGGTTCAGTCCGGTAAACCCGTAGGCGTGTTTAAAACGCATACCGATGCGCCGCGCGTATTGATTGCCAACTCTAACCTGGTACCGCAATGGGCCAACTGGGATCATTTCAATGAACTGGATCGTAAAGGTCTGTTCATGTACGGCCAGATGACCGCTGGCTCGTGGATCTACATCGGTAGTCAGGGCATTGTGCAGGGAACGTTCGAAACCTTTGTTGAAGCGGGTCGTCAGCACTACAACAATTCGCTGAGTGGAAAATGGATCCTGACCGCGGGGCTCGGTGGTATGGGTGGCGCACAACCGCTGGCGGCGACTCTGGCGGGGGCGTGCTCATTAAATATCGAGTGCCAGCAAAGTAGCATCGACTTCCGACTGCGTACCCGTTATGTCGATAAACAAGCGAAAGATCTTGATGATGCACTGGCGCTGATTAAATACCATACCGAGCGCAAAGACGCTGTTTCAATCGCGCTGTTGGGCAATGCGGCGGAAATTGTTCCTGAGCTGGTGAAACGTGCGCATCAGGGGGCGATTAAGCCGGATCTGGTAACCGACCAGACTTCCGCTCACGATCTGGTTTATGGCTACCTACCGATGGGCTGGAGCGTAGAACAATGGCGCGCTGCACAGCAGGATCCACAGCAACACGCCAGATTGCAAAAAGAAGCGGCACAGAGCTGCGTCGCACATGTTCAGGGGATGCTGGACTTCCAGGCGATGGGGATCCCGGTTGTCGATTATGGCAACAACATCCGCCAGGTGGCCTTCAACGAAGGTCTGCAAAATGCCTTTGATTTCCCGGGCTTTGTTCCGGCTTATATTCGTCCAATGTTTTGTGAAGGCAAAGGTCCATTCCGTTGGGTGGCGCTGTCTGGCGACCCGGAAGATATCTATAAAACCGATGCCAAAATTAAAGAGTTGTTCCCCAATAACGTACTGACGCATCGCTGGCTGGATATGGCGCGCGAGCGCATTGCCTTCCAGGGACTTCCTTCACGTATTTGCTGGCTGGGGCTTGGTGAGCGTCACCTGGCGGGGCTGGCATTCAACGAAATGGTGCGCAACGGTGAACTAAAAGCACCGATTGTGATTGGGCGCGATCATCTTGATACCGGTTCTGTCGCCAGCCCGAACCGCGAAACCGAAAGCATGCTTGATGGCAGTGATGCGGTTTCTGACTGGCCGTTGCTCAACGGTTTGCTCAACACTGCAGGGGGAGCAACGTGGGTATCCCTGCATCATGGCGGCGGCGTCGGGATGGGGTATTCACAACACGCCGGGATGGTTATTGTTGCCGATGGTAGCGAAGAAGCCGAAAAACGTCTGGCGCGTGTGCTGGTGAATGACTGTGCGTCCGGGGTTATGCGTCATGCGGATGCGGGTTATGAAGCGGCAATTGAATGTGCCAAAAACTATGGTCTGAAATTACCGATGATTCGCTAAATATTAACGCCGTCATTTAATATTTGCGCTAATACAGGCGGAGAATAATTCGCCTGTATAACAATAATTATCAAAAAATATTTTTACATCGTCGAGAGAAATATCTCCCGACCCTCTATTGCTGTTTCAAAAAATGACCTCTCATTTTGCAGGAGACTTTTTCATGGAATCAAGCAGCCCTATCCGCAGTAAAAAGCCAGTATTAGAATCAAAT
Organism: Escherichia sp. MOD1-EC6300; assembly: GCF_002965045.1. Lineage (NCBI taxonomy): Bacteria > Pseudomonadati > Pseudomonadota > Gammaproteobacteria > Enterobacterales > Enterobacteriaceae > Escherichia > Escherichia sp. MOD1-EC6300. The sequence goes on from NZ_PTRH01000016.1 coordinate 65,535, forward strand.
ACGATTAACGCCGTTCCTGAGTCTGCTCGCCACGGCGCGCCATCTAGTCAGTTTACTTTATGGCTAAGTGCTAACTTACAAATTACCGCAGTGGTGGACGGCGCGTTAGCGATTATTTTTGGCTCCGAAGCTATGTCAGCAATAATTGGTTTATTAATCGGTAATATTATTGGTGGTGCAGTAATGGCATTGCACTCGTCGCAGGGGGCAAAGCTGGGATTACCCCAGATGATCTCCAGTCGTATCCGCTTTGGCGTTAAAGGAGCGGCGCTACCGTTACTGATGGTGATTATTATGTACCTTGGATTTGCCGCGACGGGTACAGTATTATCCGGTCAGGCGATTAACCGGATATTTGGTTTCGAATCGGCATCGACCGGAATTATTATTTTCGGCATGCTGACCGCGATGATCGCATTGGTCGGTTATAAACTAATTCACGTCGTTGGCCGTGTTGCAGGGATATTAAGTATTCTGGGGTTTATTTACCTGGCCACTCAACTTAGCGGTCACTACGATGTGGCTGCGGCATTTGGTCAAAAGCCATTTAGTCTGTCGGTCTTTTTATTAACGATTGCTCTCTCTGCCGGATGGCAATTAACGTTTGCCCCTTACGCCTCTGATTATTCCCGCTATTTACCCTCTGATACGCCAGCAAAATCAATCTTCTTTGCCACCTTTCTGGGAACCACGCTTGGTGCGCAATGTGCCATGACGTTTGGCGTACTTGTTGCGGCCTGTGGTGCTAACTTCCTGAAGGATCAGGTTGGTTTTATGGGCGAGTTAGCCGGACCCACCTTCGCCATTCTGATTTATATGGTGATTGTTTGCGGCAAACTGACGGTGAACTGTTTGAATGCCTACGGTGGCTTTATGTCGATTCTGGCGACCGTCAGCGCCTTTAATGATCGCAGTCAGGTTTCACAGCGTGTTCGTGCTGCCTACGTTGTAGGGTTCGTGCTGTTGTCGATGGTCGTCGCGCTGGCGGCAAGCGCAGATTTTTTGAATAATTTCAAAAACTTCGTTCTGCTACTGTTGACGGTATTTGTTCCGTGGAGTGCCATTAATCTCATCGATTATTACTTCATCTCACAAGGTAAAACCGATATTCCAGCGCTTTATACCCCGGAAGGGCGTTATGGCGCGTATAACAAAACCGCTTTGACGTGCTATGGCGTAGGCGTGTTGGTGCAGATCCCCTTCCTGAATCAAAAACTGTATCAGGGACCCATTTCTGTCCTGATGGATGGGGCGGATATCTCCTGGATTGTCGGCTTGTTAATTACCGCCGTTATCTATTACCCGTGGGCCAAACGCACCACCTGCGTTCCTGCTTATACGATTTATCCCGAGTCTTAATATGGAACCGATGCTGATTTCTGCAATGGATAAGCCGCTGCAACCGTGGCGCAACGGCGGGGGGTTTACCCGACAGCTGCTTGCCTGGCCCGATGATGAAAACTGGTTGTTGCGCATCAGTATGGCGAATGTCAGTCAGGATGGCCCTTTTTCAGCGTGGCCTGGCGTGGTTCGTGGCCTCGCGATCCTCGACGGGGAAGGGGTGAAGCTAACGTTTGCCGATTCGATCATCAACCTGCAACGTCACGATCCCGCCTTAATTTTCCCTGGAGAAGCAATGCCTGATTGTCAGCTGCTGGGCGGCGGGGTTCGCGATCTGAATATTATGGCGCGGGAAGGCGATGCGGGGATGCGTCGTGTGCAAAGCGTCATTGACTGGCTCCCTCCGGCGCATGCGCAAGCGGGGCTGTTCACGCTGTGTGAAGGGGAGTGGATAAGCGGCGAGAACAGGGTGTTTGTAACGGCGAATACGTTGTTATGGCGGTTTGCGCCTGATGGCAACTCCTGGCGTTTCGTACCACAGCAAAAAGTCTCCGTCGGCGAGCTGGCGGGTTGGTGGATTTATTATCTACGAGGGGAAAAATCCTTATGAGTGCATTTACGCTCTGGCGAAATACCACCCTGACGACGCTTTCGGCTAATGATTGGGGGGTGATTGAAAACGGTGCATTAATCAGCCGCGGTGACTCGATTGTCTGGCTTGGGAAGGCCACGCAGATCCCCCGTGAACTGACGGCTGATATTACAGAAGAACACGATCTACAGGGTAAGTTGCTGACACCCGGTCTGGTAGATTGTCATACACATCTGGTGTATGGCGGCCAGAGGGCGAACGAGTTTGAGATGCGGTTGCAAGGCGTGGCTTATGAAGATATCGCCAGAGCGGGCGGCGGGATCTTATCTACGGTTAATGCCACGCGGGCAGCCAGCGAAACACAGCTGTTTGAACTGGCGGCGCAGCGACTGCGAAACTGGCAACGTGAAGGCGTCAGTACGCTTGAAATCAAATCGGGTTATGGCTTAACGCTGGAAGATGAAGCGCGTTGTTTACGCGTGATCCGCCGCTTGCAGCAATCTACCGGGTTACATATTCAGTCTACGTTTCTCGGGGCGCACAGCCTGCCGCCAGAGTTTGCCGGGCGCAGTGATGATTACATTACGGCGCTTTGCGACTGGATGTGCGTGTTGCATGAACAGGGGCTGATTGATGCAGTTGATGCTTTTTGTGAAAACATCGCCTTTACTCCAGAGCAGGTACGGCGCGTTTTCAGTAAAGCGCAAAGCTATGGATTACCTGTAAAACTGCATGCCGAACAGCTTTCTGACCAGCAAGGCGCGGCGCTGGCAGCGGCGTTTTCTGCACTCTCCTGCGATCATCTGGAGTACCTGAGCGAGTCGGGGATCGCCGCCATGAAAGCGGCTGGAACAGTGGCGGTTTTGCTTCCCGGTGCTTATTACTTCCTGCGCGAAACCCATCTGCCGCCGATTGTCGCTCTGCGGGCCGCAGGTGTGCCGATTGCCATCTCCACGGATCATAACCCCGGAACGTCTCCCAACATGTCATTGCAGTTGATGATCAATATGGCCTGTACGCTGTTTCACATGACCCCGCTGGAAGCCGTTCAGGGCGTTACACGTCATGCGGCAAAAGCGCTTGGACTTGTTGATCGGGGTGAACTTGCGCCGGGACTACGGGCGGATATGGCTGTTTGGGATCTTAATCATCCGCGTGAGCTGGCTTACTGGTTTGGACATCAGCCTTGTCTGGGGCTGATTGTCGGCGGAAAAAGGAGTTGGTAATGAAGCAAACATTTATGGCATGGAGTGGACGTGTTGACTCGCAGGAAACTGGCGTCAGCACCCGCTGGCATCAGCATGTAAAACCGTTTACCGAACAAAGTCATGGAGGCAGTACGCTGATTGGTTTTGCCGTCGATGACGGGGTGCAACGTAACGGTGGGCGAGCGGGCGCAGCAGGCGGACCGGGCGCATTACGCAGCATGTTGGGCAATATGCCAGTGCTCCATGAAGGCGCTATTTTTGACATGGGTGACGTGCAAAGCGAAGACCACGCGCTGGAACCCGCACAAAACCGTCTGGCGGAAAACGTGGCTATGGCAATTGCGCGCGGCAGTTTGCCGGTCGTTCTGGGCGGCGGTCATGAAGTGGCATGGGGAACATTTCAGGGGATTATGCAGTCGCGTCCGGATATTCGGCGACTGCTGATAGTCAACCTTGACGCGCATTTTGATTTGCGGATGGCGGAAAAGGCCAATTCGGGTACGCCGTTTCGGCAGATGCAGGAGTGGAATGCGCAGCATGGCAAACCGTTTCATTATCGCGTGCTGGGAATAAGCCGTTATGCCAACACTCAGGCGTTATTTGATCGTGCTGATTGTCCTGGTGTGCGTTATTGGCTGGATGAATCTCTGCAATTTGAACGTGGTTTGCATGAGATTGTTAATGCGCTCTCGGCAGATATTCAGGCGTGTGACGCCATTTATTTAACGATTTGTCTTGATGTCTTACCGGGTTATCAGGCTCCTGGCGTTTCTGCGCCTTCGCCGTTAGGCGTGCCATTAAATATTGCTGAGGCTATTGTGAATTTAATTGCCGGTAGCGAGAAGTTGATTGCTGCGGATATTGCCGAACTGAACCCAGATTTGGACCGCGATAATTTGACCGCGAAGGTTGCCGCTCGCCTGGCTGCCACTATTGTCCGTCGAGGAAAAACAGATAAAACAAATTAAGAGGTTGTTGCAGTAATCCGTTGTTAAACTCATCAAAATAAGGAAACACAATGAAAGGATTGATACGCAGAGTCACTGTCACCGTTGTGCTCTGGAGCGTTTGCTCCATCGCGATGGCAAAATCAACCATTACGCTGGATGGCGAACATCTCTCTATTGACCAGGCCTGGTCAATTGCATTAGGTGATAACGGCGTCAAAATCGCGTCGAACGCCATGGAGCGCATGGAAAAAAGTTATGATCTGGTGATGACTGCCGCGCATTCAGGTACGCCTGTTTATGGCTTAACCGTGGGCGTGGGGCTAAATAAAGATCAGCCCATATTTGATGCCAAAGGAAATTTAACGCCTGAGGTGATTGACGCATCGAAAAAATTTAATGCTGCCGCGCTGCGCGCCCATTCTGCGGGCGTCGGTCCGATGTTGCCGGATTATCTTGCCCGTCTCTCAATGGTGTTACGTTTAAATACTATGTTGCATGGGCAAACCGGCGCGCAGCCTTATATTGCCGAGTTGTATGCCGAGTTTATTAATCGAGGCGTTACGCCGTTAATTCCGGCGCGGGGAAGTATCGGCGCAGCGGATATTATGCTCGCTTCACACGTTGGTCTGGTGATGATGGGCGAGTGGAAAGCGCGGGTTAATGGCGTGGAAATGAGTGGTGGCGATGCGCTGGTGAAAGTGGGGCTTAAACCACTGGTCCCGCAGGGTAAAGATATGCTGGCGATTTTGTCGAACAACAGTGTCGGAACAGCATATGCAATTGAAGCGGTACGGTCGGCACGCCAGGTGCTGAATGTCAGTCCGGTGGTTTTCGCCATGAGCCTCGAAGCGTTGAATGGCAATGTCGCGCCGGTACTGCCGCAGTCGATCGCCGTGCGTCCTTTCCCGCAGTTGGCTGATTCCGCTAAAGAGATTCGCGATGCGTTAAGTGGTTCTTATTTATGGCATAAGGATGACAAACGTGCATTGCAGGATCCGTTATCGTTCAGAACGACGGTGTATACCATTTCTGAGGCAATGCGCGCGTTGCGCGATGCTGAAGATACCATTACCGTGCAGATCAACAGTTCCGATGACAACCCGGCAACCGTGCTGAATGCAGACAAAGCGTATCAGGACTCCAGTCAGGTCGCGCAATATTTTGTTAAAGATGGGGCAATCAGCGGTGGGATCTTCCCGACGGCGAATTTCGAATCGTTACCGGTTGCGCTTGCCACCCAGCGTCTGACCGTGGCGTTAGTGCATGTTTCACATAACAGTATGCGCCGCTCGCTGCATCTTGAAGATGATCACTTTACCGGTTTGTCACGCTTCCTGTCGGCAGCAGGTAATAAAGGTCATGGCTTCGGTTCATTACATATCCCGTTTGTTGCGCTGCATGCGGAAAATGTCGATCTCGCTAACCCGGTTTCTTTCGATATTCAACCGGTAGCCGGAGGCATTGAAGATACGGGTGCCAATAACGACCACGCGGCGAGAAGATTGAAACAGGTTGTTGATAATTTGAATGTCATTTATGGCATTGAACTGATGCATTCTGCCCAGGCGATTGATTTGCGCTTGCAAGCCGATCCACAGCTGGCGTTAGGCAAATCAACAAAAGCGATGTTCACCGCTTATCGTCAAGTCGTGCCATTTGTCAGTCAGGATCGGGTCTTTACCCCGGATATTGAAGCATCGCAAAAATTCTTAGAGGGATATGCTATAAATCAAAAATAAAATCTATGTTGATTGTTTATCATTATATCCACAGATATGATAAATGATATCAATTTAATAATTTTCACTTAATGTAATTCCTGATAATCCGAAAGGTGCTGTGCTTTTCGGATTATTATTATCTGATTAAGATAATTGTCACGCCAGGCTTACTGGGTTATAAATGTTAATCATGATTCTTATAAATTATTTATTGCTGCTTTGGTTACCATTACTTCGTAATAAGTAATGTATTTTTGATGGTTTAAACTATTTTTAAGGGACGGCATTATGCGAGGAAAAATACCTAAAACGGAGCTGCTGGTGACTTTTGAGGTCGTCGCACGTCATGAAAGTTATACCAGAGCGGCAGAGGAGTTAGCGTTAACCCAAAGTGCAGTATTCAGACAAGTAAGTGCGTTGGAGGAATTTTTACATACTCCGTTATTTTCACACTCTAAAAAACGCATTTTTCTTAATGATGCAGGGAAGTATTACCTGGGGATAGTAAAAGAAACATTAAATAAATTGGAGCGCGATACCAATACGATTATGACCTGGCAGCCTACGGTTCAGGTTATTGAACTTGCCGTTAATCCTACGTTTAGTACCCACTGGTTAATCCCAAATTTACATGAATTCACAAAGTTACATCCCGATATTATTGTTAATATTCATTCTTTAGCTAATAACGGCGATTTTCTTAATCGGGAGTACGATGCTGTCATTATGCGCGAAAATTTTTGCGCGCCCTGGGCGGAAGTAGAATATCTCTTTGAAGAGGAGATTTTGCCGGTATGCAGCGGCAGTTTGCTTGCAATGTCCGATCAAAAACTGTCAGTGGCAGAACTGCTTACTGAGTTACCACTTCTGCATCAAAGCACCCGTATTACTGGCTGGGAAGAGTGGTTTGCTTTATCTGGCGTTAGCAGTCCGCTGGTCAATAACGGACCACGTTTCGATTTGCTTTCAATGCTGATTGCCGCCGTGCGCTCTAATCTCGGCGTGGCGCTGTTACCACGGTTCGCTATTCAACATGATTTGGATAGTGGCGATATGGTGATTCCCTGTGATGTGCCTATTCGTACCGGTAATCGTTTTATTATGACGTGGCAGGAAGAGAAGTCTGACTCGCCGCACTTGCAGCAATTTCGTGAATGGTTGCTGGCGAAATCGGTCGTACCGCAGGAGATGTAAAACCTGCGCCTGGCTGGATGCCAGGCGCAGTTATTACCAGTCGATACCCGGCTGCGCCTGAATGCCGTTATCAAAAGCATGTTTGACGGGGCGGATTTCGCTGACCGTATCCGCCATTTTTAATATCTGACTGTGGCAACTGCGTCCGGTGACAATGACACTTTGTTGTGCCGGGCGGTTTTGCAGAGAAGTGATCACTTCTTCGGTGTCCAGATAATGGTAAGCCAGCATATAGGTCAGCTCATCAAGCACCACTAAGTCGTAACGCTTGTCAGCCAGCATCCGTTTGCTTTCCGACCAGACCTCTTTCGCCGCGTCGATATCCGCTTGCCGGTTCTGAGTCTCCCAGGTAAAACCGGTTCCCATAATATGAAACTCAACCCCCAGCGGCTGGAGAAGGTTGTATTCGCCGTTGTCCCATTGCCCCTTGATGTACTGCGCAACCCCCACCGTTTTGCCATGACCCACCGCGCGCGTCACAGTACCAAACGCGGCAGTGGATTTCCCTTTGCCGTTGCCGGTGAAAACAATCAAGATCCCTTTTTTCTCTATCGCCGCCGCGACGCGCGTATCGACCTGTTCCTTCAATTTCTGTTGGCGCTGCACATGCCGTTCAGTTGAAATTCGCGCTTCCATTCATTTTCCTTAATGTCCCGCAGGGCAACTGGCGCAGCGGTGTTGCTGCTCAAACTGGCTAAAGAAATTATTGCCTTTATCATCAACCAGGATGAATGCGGGCAGATTTTCCACTTCCATCATCCACACCGCCTCCATACCCAGCTCCGGGTATTCCAGGCAACGCAGACTTTTGACATATTCTTGCGCCAGTAACGCAGCTGCACCGCCAATACTTCCCAGATTGAAGCCTGCATGTTTGTGACAGGCATCGGTGACCTGCTGGCTGCGGTTACCTTTCGATAACATTACCAGACTGCCGCCAGCCGCCTGGAAGGTTTCGACATAACCGTCCATTCGACCGCCCGTGGTTGGACCCAGTGAACCGCAGGCCATGTTCTCCGGTGTTTTCGCCGGGCCAGCGTAATAGACAATATGATGCTTCAGGTAATCCGGCATCGATTCGCCGCTATCCAGCCGCGCTTTTATTTTTGCGTGGGCGATATCGCGCGCCACTACGATGGGACCACTTAACGACACGCGGGTACCTACCGGTAATCTGGCGAGATCCTGCATCACGTCACGCAACGGACGGTTTAGATCCAGCTGTACATGTTGCGCGTGATTTTCTTCCCGCAGTGAGGCTGGAATATATTGCCCCGGATTGTGTTCGAGTTTTTCCAGCCAGATACCATGCTTGTTAATTTTTGCTTTGATATTGCGATCGGCAGAACAGGAGAGCGCCATAGCTATCGGGCAAGAGCCACCGTGACGCGGCAGACGAATGACGCGAATATCATGAGCGAAATATTTACCCCCAAATTGCGCACCAATACCAAATTGCTGACTGGCCTCGAGCAACGCTTTTTCCAGCTCAATATCACGGAATGCTTGTCCCTGCTCGTTTCCGCTGGTGGGCAAATTGTCGTAATATTTCGTAGAGGCCAGCTTGGCAACTTTTAAGGTTTGATCGGCTGAAAGCCCTCCGACGACAAAGGCGATGTGGTAGGGCGGGCAGGCGGCCGTGCCCAACGATTTCATTTTGTCGATTAAAAATGCGGTCAGTTTTTCTGGTTGCAATAAGGATTTGGTTTCCTGATAAAGTGCGGCTTTATTGGCGGAGCCGCCCCCTTTATTAACACAGAGAAAATGGTACTCATTACCAGCGACAGCGCTGATATCAATCTGCGCCGGAAGATTGGTTTGCGTATTGACTTCGGTATACATATCCAGCGGCGCATTTTGTGAAAAGCGCAGATTATTTTCCTGGAAAGTACTGTAAATGCCTTTGCTTAAGGCTTCAGCGTCGTTACCTCCCGTCCATATCTGTTGCCCTTTACTGGCAACAATAGTTGCGGTGCCGGTATCCTGACAGTTGGGTAATACCCCTTTTGCTGAGACTTCAGCATTACGTAATAACTGCAACGCAACGTATTTATCATTACTGCTGGCCTGCGGATCGTTAAGAATGCTGGCGACCTGTTGCAAATGAGCGGAACGTAAGAAAAAAGAGGCTTCATAAAATGCCTGCCGGGCAAGCAGCGTTAATGCTTCAGGAGCGATTTTTATTACTTCTTCGCCGTCTAATTCCGTTACTGTAATATGTTGATCGCTAATTAATGTATATTCTGTACCGTCTTTATTTTGTAGAAACGGTTCTTGCCAGATAAATGGTTTGGACATATTTCACTTTTCACCTTAAACGTTAGTGTTACTTAATTGCCGTCTAACTTCATGATCCGGCTTATAAAAATGCGTAGTCATTGGCTTCTGATTGCTTAAGATCCCCCTCAGGGCAGAGCAACGTTCGATTCATTGGGTTTTAATGCTTTACCCCGACAGCCCTCGCCGAAATGTTCGCCTTCCCACCGACTCACCATCGCAGCGCCCATTGCGTTGCTCATGACGTTTGTCGCGGAACGCCCCATATCAAGGAACGGATCAACGCCCATCAGCAAGATCAGCCCCGCTTCCGGAATATTGAACTGGTTGAGCGTGGCGGCGATAACCACCATTGAGGCGCGTGGTACGCCAGCCATTCCTTTCGAGGTCAACATCAGGATCAACAGCATGGTGATTTGCTCACCGATGGATAAATGGATATTGCAGGCCTGGGCGATGAAAACTGTGGCGAAGGAGCAGTAGGCCATTGATCCAACGAGATTAAATGAGTAGCCAATGGGTAAGACAAAGCTGGCAATTTTGGGGGAAACGCCAAATTGCTCCAGTTTTTCAAGCGTTCCCGGAAAAGCAGCTTCAGAACTGGATGTGGTAAATGCCAGCAGGGCGGGTTCTGAAAGGGCGCGGGTCAGGCGTCTGATGCAGGGGCCGACATAAACGATGGCCAGACCGATAAGCAGCACCCAAAGTAATAACATGGTGAAATAAAATTCACCCATAAAGATTCCGGCGCTCACCATAACTGCCAGTCCTCGTTCAGCAATCAATGCTGAAATAGCGGCGAATACGGTCAGGGGAGCGAAGAGCATGACGTAGCCAGTGAGCTTTAACATGGCATGTGCCAGCGAATCTAAGGCGTGAACGATGGCGCTGCCTTTCTCACCAATCGCCGTCAGGCTACAGCCGAGGAAAATTGAGAACACCACGATTTGCAAAATTTCATTGTGCGCCATGGCATCGACAATGCTGGTGGGGAAAGCATGCGAAATAAATACTTTTAGTGTAAAGGGTTCTGACGCGACCACTCCGGTGGTTTCGGCACCGTGTGCAACAAAATTAATTCCTGTGCCTGGCATGAAGAAATTTACCGTTATCAAGCCTAAGGCAATTGACAGCAATGAGGCGCAAATAAATAAAAAGAGTGTTTTAGAAAAAATACGACCAAGGGCTTTGGCATCGCCCATTTTAGCAATACCTACCACCAGGGTAGAGACCACTAACGGAGCGATAATCATTTTTATCAGTCGTAAGAAAATCGTCGTGAATATCGATATTTCTTGCGCATAGAGTTTTGCTGTTTCCGGTGAAGCAGTGTTATTGAGCACTACGCCGATAATCATTCCAAGTACCAGCGCCAAAAGAATCATCGTGGTTAAACTTATTTTCTTCATTTTTTCCTCCATCAGGTGCACGGCGATAAATCAGAATCAGGAGAAGTGGATGCCTGAATAGAGATTCAGGCATCTACCTGCTATAACAACCTTACAAATAGCTGAAGTGTTGAGCTGCAATAAGTGACGGGATGTCAGTTGGCTAAAAGTGTTCGGATTTTTACAAATCGAAACTCATATTTAATAAAGGTGCATGTTGCTGTGCGCCATAGACATCATTGTCACCTACATTCCCGGAGATAATATCTCGTGGCATGACAATTTTTACTGCGTTAGAAGGATCAAACCAGACAATACGATGAATAAAGTCAGGTTCAACATGATATAAGCGCGCAATCAGTTCTGGGGTTAATTGCCCTGATGATTTTACTCGCTCATAGTTTTCTTTCGTTTTAAATAAAATATCTAAAACCAGTTCGTAAGGTCCGGCATTTTTCGAACGAATGACTTGCGCCAGTGAGACAATTGACTGTTTCATGCCTGAACTCCTTCTGGCGTCACCTGTTCAATATGGAAATCAAAACGCAGAGCGTCGTTGGCTTCAATCAGGTGATATATGGAAAATTCGTATACCGGCCCGCCCTGGATATCAGAAGGGGAGAACGGGAACGCCAGGTTGCCTGCGGTAGCGATGCGGTTTTCATAGCCGTAGTGCAGCATGGTAGAGCGCACCAGCGAGCAAACGCTATTGGCAATATCCTGGGTCGGTGCAACTACATCAAGGACAATCCCCAGCTCATGCCCGGCAGTTTGCATCGGTTCATGGTCGCCCATCACCCCGTTTTTGCCGTACAGGTGGAAATTGATGCGAATGCTGTCATCGTCGAGCGACAGGTTACGCGAAACGCTGGTTTTGACTTCATCGATGATTTTATCGATCCCGGCGATCATGATCGGGTCGCGCGTTCCTGCGATGGTCAGACAGCGGAAGCCCACCCGCCGCGCACCTTCCAGTTTCAGGGCATACGGCGTTTCTTCATGCTTAGAACCGCTGACGTACACTTCGCCGTCATTGACCGCTTTAAATGTGCAGCCTTTCAGGTTCAACACGCCGCCAGGTCCTGGCAGGAAGTAGGGATCGGATTTCTCATACAGTGTGTGTGCAGCCGCTGACGTTTCGGTAAATTTACGCTTCGGATTAAATGTCTTCAGCGTAAAGCCGTTGTCATCAATGATGCCCATCGCACAGTCAGAGCCTGAGCCGGGCGTTGCGGCGATTGCCGCGCATTCAAGGATTTTCCCACAATGCAGCGCCAGACCTTCATCAAAGCCTTGCATGATCGGTAGCGCAGCAAAGCAGGCCGGGTCGTAAGCGCGCCCGCCCAGCACCACTTGCGCGCCTTCTTTCAGCGCCTGCTGGAAGGGTTCGATGCCCATTTGCGCGACGATATACGTACTTTCGTCAATCGCGTCGTGGGTTAACGGCGGGACAAAATCCAGCGCTGTGATTTTGCCGTTATCCAGCGCCTGGTGGACGATGGCTTTGTCAACGTCTGCCGGGATCAGCGCCATCGAGAACGCGAGGTGCTCTTCCCGGGCAATCTCATGAATTATTTCTCGGCACCACTCCAGGTGTGGAGCGGCACCAGAACCGCCGGCCGTTCCGATCACCACCGGTATATTATTTTGCACGCCTGCGGTGATCATATAGCGCAGATCGCGCTTGACCCCTGCGCGATCGGTAAACGGTTTGCCCGCCCCGAGGTAGTGGGGGCCAGGATCGGAAGAGCCTGCATCAACGGCGATCAGATCGGGCGATTCTGCCATCGCTTTGCGGAAGCTCTCTTCCGGGAATCCATACCCGAGGATTGCCGTTGGCGATAAGACTTTAAAAGAACGAGCCATTTGTTAATCCTTAGCCTGCAACAGCGCGATAGTACGATTCATTTCGTTGAAGACGATATCGAGGCCTTCGTCAAAGCCCATCCCTGGTTTTACCAGCATACGCATGGGGCGAGCAGCAAGGGCGACGTGGACACAGGTGCGGGCACTGACATCAGTTTCATTGCAGGTGCCGCCCTGGTACGCTTCCATGCTGTGGCTGTTGCAATAAAGAACTGCATCGACGATGTTGTGAATACTGCCCAGATCCGGGGTTTTGATTTGCACCATGTGGCAACTGGCGGCATCAGTGAAATCAACAATATCCTGGTAGGTGTTACACCATTCATCGGCCACGATTTTCACGCCGGAACCGAGGCGCGTCAGCTCTTTGGTAATCGCGGTCAGCAGGCGGATTTGATCGGGCTTGTTACCGGCATCGACCGGCCCCTCAATGTAGAGCGGCAGGCCTTGCGCCTCTTTTTCCAGACTGGCGATGTATTGCGCACAGCGAAGCGGATCCATATCGAAGATCAGACCGATAGTGCCGTATACATCGATGTGCAGGGTAGGGTGGTAGCGTGCGCTGGTGCGCTTGCTCAGAATGCGATCTGACAACCAGCGGACATATTCGCGCAGTTTTTCACCTTTAAAGCCCAGTTTCTCTTCGACGTTATTAATCAGCGCATGGGGCAGCACGTCGATGCCCTTAAGGATCATCTTATCGACGGCGATATATCGATCGTCGCCGCTCTGACCAAATAATGGAATGGATTCCGCCACGCGTGGCAACTGCCATTCATCACAGACCACTTCAGTTTTCAGACGGCCGGTTGCCAGCGCGGTAGCATCAAGCAGCGCCTGTGATAATCCGTAACGTACGGCGGTATGCAGCAAGTTGCCGTCAATACGCAATTTGTCGAAGAAACGGGCATTCGGCAGGAAAGCATCCACATCGCGGCCTACCAGTAATGGCTTGATATGGTCGTTGAGGAACGGAATAAAGTGCTCTGCGAGGAACAGTGGATCGCGACCGCCTGCCCCGGAATACTGTACGGCAGCACAGTCACCTACGGCGACCGCACCGTTTTCCAGAATCAACTGAACCGAAACGCACTCCCCGGCCTGACGTACGGCGTTAAACCCCTGTGTTACCGGCTCTCCGGTGTAGAAAAAGCCGTCGTGACCCGCTCCGTTTTTTATCGCCTGCTGATCATCGAAATAGAATGAGGAGTAGCCAGCGGTAAAAAGGGCCTGTTTTATTTTCATTATGGTCTTCCTATTAATTTACTGTGGGATACAGCATTGATGTCATCTACAACCATCTGGAATGTCGGTTGGCGTCCTTCAAAGCGCGCGCGTTCCGCAACGTAATCGTGGTGGAGGTCGAGAATATCTTTTGGCAATGGAACGGCTCCGGCTTCCAGTACGCGTATCGCGCCGGTGTTGTCACGGACCGGAAGAATTTTGCCCGCGTTGCAGGCGGCTGGTGCAAACGGCACATCCAGTACGCCCGCTTCAAATGCCAGCACCGTACCGCGCGCAATATCACCATTACCCAGTTCGAACACTTTGTTCAGTACAGCGCGAACCTCGCTCTTAATCAGTTCAATTTCTAGTTCAACCGCCGGGCACGGCGGGAATTTCTGCTCGTTGACCATGTTGAGCATCTGGCGGGAGGCTTTTAGCCCCTGAATGTTGGCAGCAGCAGTCGGGATGCCCCAGGCTTCGTGCGGACTTTTGGTGATGACTTTGGTAGCACCAGACATCCCCGCGACTGCAGCACCCCAGGAGATAATGGCGAACGCTTTCGATTCGTCCTCCGGAAAGCCTCCCATCCACTGGTGAAACACGGTACTTAATTCGTAGTCGGTATAGCCATAGCTCTGAAAATATTCGTGTGCAAGTTCCCGCAGAGACTGGATCGCCGCAACATCCTGCGTCAGGCTACCGACCTGACCATAACCAACGGTGATAGACTTCACACCCTGTTCCAGTGCCAGCAAGCCTTCGATTATTGCGATAGAGTGCGAGATAAACGGCGGGATCAGCGTACCCGTTAGTGGGCCAAACGGTTCGCGGTTGATGCGGATCCCGTGTTCTTCGTACATCCCCATTAAACGATCGCAGTACTGCCAGTCGCGGATCGATTTTTCCAGCGTTACGCGCTTGGCATACGGAATATTGTAGGAAATGCCGCCGCCTTCATAACTGGTAAAGCCGCTGGCCATCGAGATTTCAGCCAGCAGACGCGCATCTGGCGTGCCGTGGCGGATCTGTAGCGGTTTTTGCAGAGTTTCGGTGAGGCGACGGCAAGCTGCGACGCCGTGGTTAACTACCGGTAAACCGTTCAGTTTAGAGGTTCCGGCTTCGATGGATTTTTTAATCCCTACAGCAGCTTCTTCGTACCGATTCAGACGGGTATATGCATCGATAGTGCTCGGCAGCAGATCGCACTCTTCTTGTAGTGTTTTCAGTAGTTCGATGTGTTCGTCCATCAGCGCCACGCCTGCGCGCGGTTGGCTAAGGGTTTTACCTTCCTTGTCTGCTTTCAGCAGGGCAAGAGAGAAGCGTTTATGCTCAGGAATGGTTTGTTGGTATTTAACGCCATCTTCAAAGTTTTCAACATCCTTGCCGGTTTCCCAGGTTTTCAATACCTGTTGCCGCTCGGTCATGAATTCGTCATGGGTTAATTTCTTATTTCGAAGTTCCATTGATTGCAGCCTTAATTGTTATAGGGTTAAGCATTGAATACTGGTGCGCGCGGCGGCCAGCGGATCGACTCTGGCGACGTTTGCCAGCAGTGGTAATAGCCCCCGGGAATCGCGGTAATATTCAAATTCGGTCGGTAAGAGAATGCGTTTACCGTCGTCGTTTAACTCGCGGTATTTCAACCAGTGATGCATATCGAACTGACTGGCACGCGAGAGCCATCCGCCGGAACCCACGACTTTACGCACGGTTGTCAGGTCACGTCCCATCTGTAAATCGACATTGCCGACGCAGGTGCAGACCTCTTTTTTGGTGCCCGCATGTCTTTCGGTGGCATAACCCACACACAGTCCGGCCAGGACGGTATCGAAATATTTTTCATCTGCATTCGCGGGTAAGTAGTCGGGATGAGCGACTAGATGACGGAGGTAATGATAAAAAGCGTCCAACTGTGCGGGTTGCTGAGCAAAATTCACACTGACTAACTCTTTCGCACTTTCACCAACCACCATTGCCGAGACGCGCATTCCCAGATCGCCTTCCACCGTCCGTTTTACGAAGGGTTCCGGTACGCCATGTAAAACAGTGTCGGGCGAGAGCGTGTTGGCACAGGCGGAATAGACATCGGTGGTTGCGCCGCCCATGTCGATCAGCATGAACTCTTTCCAGCTGTGATCGACGTTACTGATTGCCTTAACCAGTTCAAAGACCGTCCATGGTGTCGGCATTGGTTCTTCGCCTGTTTTATCAACAATGACATCCAGCCCTTTCCCTTTAACGATGCGTTTAAGGAATATGTCGCAGATAGCCTGGCGTGCAGCTAAAGGGTTCGGATGGTCAAGATCGGGCAGAACGTTGTCGACGATGGTCAGGTCTTTATGCCCGAGGATCTCCTGCACCTTGTCCTGAATATCCCGGTTTCCGGCATAAATAATGGCGCAGTCGAGTTTGGATTCTGCCAGCACACGGGCGTTATTCAGTCCGTAGCTTTCTTCTCCGCCGTCGGTGCCGCCGGTGAACAAGAGAATATCGGGCTGCGTTTCTTCCAGTGCCTGGATATCACGGCGGTTCAGCTTGTAGGCGTAATATTGCGCAATTTTAGCACCCGCAGAGTGAGCGGTTACTTTCGCGGTTTCCAGAGTGATAGAAGGCACTATTCCCATTGCGGCAACCGCCAGCCCACCTTTGGCAGAGGAGGAATACTTCAATGCAACCTCACCACTGTTTAACAGGGGGAGGGCATCATCTACGTTTAACACCTGGTCCAGGCTGGAGAAAAACCCCTTCGCCAGATGATGGGTGGTGGTTGGGGTCAGAACGTGGTTAACCAACGTTAACGCGTCCCCCTCCCGGGTGAAGAGGGCTGCTTTGGTCCACGTCGATCCAATATCGACAGAGACGATTTGCATCAGATTGCCTCTTCAAGAATGCGAGTATCAACGTCATGACGTTGGTTGATATCGTGGGCCATCAGCTGACAAACATCTTCTAAGTCATGACTTGGGGAAAAGACGCGATCAAATCCCATCTCTTTGAACTTGGTTTCCACGTCAGCGAAGTCATGTTTTCCGACCACCAGGTTACCGCCCACATAGAGCAGGATGTTACCCAGCCCACGCTCGATGCAGCGTTCGCGCATGCCCAGACAATCGATATCGCCATGCCCATAGATAGAGGAGACGACAATCGCGTCAGCGCCAGTTTCAATGGCAGCATCAATATATTCGTCCTGGCTGACCATTACGCCCAGATTAATGACTCTGAAGTCATGGTTGCTAAAAACGCGGTCCAGAACTTTATTGCCTACTGCATGGCAGTCCGCGCCAATAACGCCAATCACAAGTGTTGCTTTCTTCATGGGTAATCCTTTGTAAGACAGAGAGTAAATTAAGTTACACACGTCGTATTTATGGCCGTTCATAACGGCACAGGTTTAATATCAGAGGAGTGTCTTTATCTGACCGTAATGTTGCAATTGATCTATTTTCAAAATGTCTTTCGGGAAATGATTGTTTAAAGTGTTTTTTTAAATTCTCATTTTAATTCAGCGTGTTATGTCAACTAATGTCATGGATGTTAAATTTTTAAAATTAACTTGATTTGATGGATTGAGATAATTGTGATCAACTTCTAATTTGCATTTTTGTGACGTGGCTTTAGCCATGAGTAAATGCATTTCATAAAAGTTAAGTCGAATTTCACTGCAATTCATATATGCTTAATGTAAAAATAATGTTGAAAATAACAAATAATTAATGATTCATGCGAAGAATGACTTTTGTTAGCTCTTTTGATTTTTCGTAAAAAAGAGAGGCACATGAAGGTGCTACTGTATGAGTAACGTTAAGCAAAGATTCTAATACTTCTGGCATAAATGCAGGACAGGTTCGTACAGAGTGGATTTAATCAGTATAATCCTCATAAAATAGTTCAGAATTATTTGAATCGTTAACGGGGATTTGATGTCGATGTTCAGAAATAACTGAGTCAATCAATGAAGACAGTATCGAAAAAATGACTGTATCAGAACTAATTTCGATTAATTCTTCTCTTTTTTGACCCAAAAAGATATTTATCTTGATTTCATTTGTACTACGGCAATCTATATAAAGTAATTTTTGATCGCTGAGATTTTCCGTTTCATAAATGTTTTTGGCGAGTGTCGGGTGTAATGATGCCAGACATCTGCTCAGATAAGCCAGATCCTTTAGGGAATACCCCACTGAGTAGAGGATGTCAGAGAATTTTTGTGTGTTTACTGTTATCTCTGAAGTGCATGTTGCATTGACAGGAAGAGTATTAAAAGAGAGCTGAGATGGTGTCATGATTTAAATATCACCGTGAGGAATAAAAATCAACCCCGGGCACTGTTTAGCAATATTTTACACAGGGCTGTATAGAAAATTAAAGTATTTGATTGGCGTCGGTTAACTGATCAATAACTAGTGCTAAATTGGTAAACATTTTGAAATGTCGATACTGGCTCGGAATATCATTTTCAAAGACGAAGGATTCAAGGTTATTGTCTGAAAAATAAAGGACAAGTGTTGCTGATTCGTCAGGGGAAATATGGAAATATATCTGGTTACCAGACGGAGGATTGTCCAGAAGAAGAGCATCTTTGCCCGTCACATACCTGTTATGGTCGTGGATACTACGCTCACACTTCATCAGAGGTGTCATGATACTCATGTATTCATCTGATGTTAATATATTAAAATCGCCATTCATTTTAAAGAAACGATAAAGTATCAGTACATCCTCTAGCGTAACCGGTTGGTTTGTTTTCAGAGGGAAATAAGTGGGAACCAGAAGATGAGGTTCTAATCTATTTTGTTGGGCGCTATAACTGAATTTAAACATAAATTCCGGATCGCTCATCAATTTAGAAACATAATTATGCCTGGCTTCAAAGGTTTTAATTTTTACCAGGTTAAATAAATCTGGTTCTTCATCCTGTATTAAAAGACATTGGCCATAACAGAAAGGTTTTTTTTCATTATAAGCAGAAACGGTTATTCTGTCAGGAGTGTCAACGTTATATCCAAAAGCCAGATAGTTACCCTCCTCATCACGATCTGTTTCCAGGTTATTTAAATTCATCACATTAAGTGTTTTCAATGCTGATTCAATGAGTTGTTGACCCTCTGAGGTAAATGTTTTGCGCTGCGTTGTATAAAGTGTATCGATACCAACGACTATCCGATGTGGGTCAAGGATGGCGGCAATCAACTTTATTACCTGCACAGTCACGGGTGATGTCATTGATTCGTTATCTGTTTTTAGAGGATCATTTGATGGCCAACCAGAGAAGCGATTGACAACAGAACCTATATTATCAAGACCCATGGCAGCAACCTCATTGTAATCAAGCGAGGCGCTCAGCGTACCCGGCAATAGAAAAACTAACTTGCAAAAATCGCTCATTTTTCGTTTATCAGGCGAAAGTTGCCTGTGTTCATGCAGACACAGTCGCCTCTGTTAAGCGATATCTCTCTCATCGATACTTATTGGTGATTATTACAAATGAAACAATAACATGGCGGTCTTACGGCGATGCTCATAAAGGCAACAATCAATTAACTTTGATAAAAATATGTTATGTAAAATAGCAACAAATTGGCTACTCTAATCAATTGGTATTATAAAAAGTTGATAAGGCGATTCTGTTAAATAAAACACTGGTTTTTTATCTATGTCTTTTTATTGTAATAATTGTGTTACATAAATATTTCACAATAAATTAACAATAAAATTACCAATGGTCTATGGTTTATACATAATTAACATATTTGATTGGTTTTGATATAAATCAATTTTTAATTCTTGAAAAAAATCTGCAAAACACGATAAATTGTCGTAGATCAAATTGGTGAGGTCGTGACAATTTCGCTATAAATTGATCACTGTCGAAAAATGCAAATTTGCTCAATAAAAACCTGTTTATTGTAAGGATTTTGCGGCGTAATATAATTACGGGATCAATTTGGTTTATTCATTAACATATTTGTAACTTTTTATCATTGTCTTTTCCACTTTTGAGGAAAAGGCAGCGATAGAGGCGAGCAAATAATTTTGTATTGGGGCATGCGTGTGACCCTTTCTAACGGGGTTCACTCTCGGAGTCTTCATGCGATGAGCAAGGAGTCATGATGTTAGATATAGTCGAACTGTCGCGCTTACAGTTTGCCTTGACCGCGATGTACCACTTCCTTTTTGTGCCACTGACGCTCGGTATGGCGTTCCTGCTGGCCATTATGGAAACGGTCTACGTCCTTTCCGGCAAACAGATTTATAAAGATATGACCAAGTTCTGGGGCAAGTTGTTTGGTATCAACTTCGCTCTGGGTGTGGCAACCGGTCTGACCATGGAGTTCCAGTTCGGGACTAACTGGTCTTACTATTCCCACTATGTAGGGGATATTTTCGGCGCGCCGCTGGCAATCGAAGGTCTGATGGCCTTCTTCCTCGAATCCACCTTTGTAGGTCTGTTCTTCTTCGGTTGGGATCGTCTGGGTAAAGTTCAGCATATGTGTGTCACCTGGCTGGTGGCGCTTGGTTCAAACCTGTCCGCACTGTGGATTCTGGTTGCGAACGGCTGGATGCAAAACCCAATCGCATCCGATTTCAACTTTGAAACTATGCGTATGGAGATGGTGAGCTTCTCCGAGCTGGTGCTTAACCCGGTTGCTCAGGTGAAATTCGTTCACACGGTAGCGTCTGGTTATGTGACTGGCGCGATGTTCATCCTCGGTATCAGCGCATGGTATATGCTGAAAGGTCGTGACTTCGCCTTTGCTAAACGCTCCTTTGCTATCGCTGCCAGCTTCGGTATGGCTGCCGTTCTGTCTGTTATTGTTCTGGGTGATGAATCCGGTTATGAAATGGGCGACGTGCAGAAAACCAAACTGGCTGCTATTGAAGCCGAGTGGGAAACGCAACCTGCACCTGCTGCCTTTACTCTGTTCGGCATTCCTGATCAGGAAGAGGAGACGAACAAATTTGCGATCCAGATCCCTTACGCGCTGGGCATCATTGCAACGCGTTCCGTGGATACCCCGGTTATCGGCCTGAAAGAGCTGATGGTGCAGCATGAAGAACGCATCCGTAACGGGATGAAGGCGTACTCTCTGCTCGAGCAACTGCGTTCTGGTTCTACTGACCAGGCGGTTCGTGACCAGTTCAATAGCATGAAGAAAGACCTCGGTTACGGTCTGTTGCTGAAACGCTACACGCCAAACGTGGCGGATGCGACTGAAGCGCAGATTCAACAGGCAACCAAAGACTCCATTCCACGTGTAGCGCCGCTGTACTTCGCGTTCCGTATCATGGTGGCGTGTGGCTTCCTGCTGCTGGCAATCATCGCGCTCTCTTTCTGGAGTGTCATCCGCAACCGTATTGGCGAGAAAAAATGGCTGCTGCGCGCTGCATTGTACGGTATTCCGTTGCCGTGGATTGCTGTAGAAGCGGGCTGGTTCGTGGCTGAATATGGTCGCCAACCTTGGGCTATCGGTGAAGTGCTGCCGACAGCTGTAGCGAACTCGTCACTGACCGCAGGCGACCTCATCTTCTCGATGGTGCTGATTTGTGGCCTGTATACCCTGTTCCTGGTGGCAGAATTGTTCTTGATGTTCAAGTTTGCACGCCTCGGCCCAAGCAGCCTGAAAACCGGTCGCTATCACTTTGAGCAGTCTTCCACGACTACTCAGCCGGCACGCTAAGACAGGAGTCGTCAAATGATCGATTATGAAGTATTGCGTTTTATCTGGTGGCTGCTGGTTGGCGTTCTGCTGATTGGTTTTGCAGTCACTGACGGTTTCGACATGGGGGTGGGCATGCTCACCCGTTTCCTCGGTCGTAACGACACCGAGCGTCGAATTATGATTAACTCCATCGCACCACACTGGGACGGTAACCAGGTATGGCTGATCACTGCGGGTGGCGCTCTGTTTGCTGCCTGGCCGATGGTCTATGCCGCTGCGTTCTCCGGCTTCTATGTGGCGATGATCCTCGTGCTGGCGTCTCTGTTCTTCCGTCCGGTCGGTTTTGACTACCGCTCCAAGATTGAAGAAACCCGCTGGCGTAACATGTGGGACTGGGGCATCTTCATTGGTAGCTTCGTTCCGCCGCTGGTGATTGGCGTGGCGTTTGGTAACCTGTTGCAGGGCGTACCGTTCAACGTGGATGAATATCTGCGTCTGTACTACACCGGTAACTTCTTCCAGCTGCTTAACCCGTTCGGCCTGCTGGCTGGCGTGGTGAGCGTAGGGATGATCATTACTCAGGGCGCAACCTATCTGCAGATGCGTACCGTGGGCGAACTGCACCTGCGTACCCGTGCAACGGCTCAGGTGGCGGCACTGGTGACACTGGTCTGCTTCGCACTGGCTGGCGTATGGGTGATGTACGGTATCGATGGTTATGTTGTGAAATCAACAATGGACCATTACGCGGCATCTAACCCGCTGAATAAAGAAGTGGTTCGTGAAGCTGGCGCATGGTTGGTGAACTTCAACAATACGCCGATTCTGTGGGCTATTCCGGTACTGGGTGTGGTTCTGCCTCTGCTGACCATTCTGACTGCACGTATGGATAAAGCGGCGTGGGCGTTTGTGTTCTCCTCCCTGACGCTGGCCTGCATCATCCTGACTGCCGGTATTGCAATGTTCCCGTTTGTGATGCCGTCCAGCACCATGATGAACGCAAGTCTGACAATGTGGGATGCAACTTCCAGCCAGCTGACGCTTAACGTCATGACCTGGGTTGCGGTGGTTCTGGTACCGATCATTCTGCTCTACACCGCCTGGTGCTACTGGAAAATGTTCGGTCGTATCACCAAAGAAGATATTGAACGTAACACCCACTCTCTGTACTAAGTAAGGAGCTAAAAATGTGGTATTTCGCATGGATTCTGGGAACGCTTCTTGCCTGTTCGTTTGGGGTAATCACCGCGCTGGCGCTTGAGCACGTCGAATCAGGCAAAGCCGGTCAAGAAGACATCTGATGAGTAAGATTATCGCAACCTTGTATGCGGTAATGGACAAGCGCCCCCTGCGGGCGCTTTCCTTCGTGATGGCGCTTCTGTTAGCAGGATGTATGTTTTGGGACCCGTCACGTTTCGCCGCGAAGACCAGTGAACTGGAAATCTGGCATGGTTTATTGCTGATGTGGGCCGTCTGTGCTGGTGTTATTCACGGCGTGGGCTTTCGTCCGCAGAAGGTTCTCTGGCAAGGGATTTTTTGCCCTTTGCTTGCCGATATTGTTCTCATTGTCGGGCTGATTTTCTTCTTCTTTTAAATCAGAATTCTCTTTAAAAATTTATGGGCCGCTTCAGGCCCATAAATTTTTACGCTCCCTTAACTTGCCCTCATTCCCAAACCTCAATCGCGCGCGTATAGTAGCAGCGTTTAAAAGCTCTAACTTTTGTTGCATTACCGGGATGTAAAGTGAATACAACGCTGTTTCGATGGCCGGTTCGCGTCTACTATGAAGATACCGATGCCGGTGGTGTGGTGTACCACGCCAGTTACGTCGCTTTTTATGAAAGAGCACGCACAGAGATGCTGCGTCATCATCACTTCAGTCAGCAGGCGCTGATGGCTGAACGCGTTGCCTTTGTGGTGCGTAAAATGACGGTGGAATATTATGCACCTGCGCGGCTCGACGATATGCTCGAAATACAGACTGAAATAACATCAATGCGTGGCACCTCTTTGGTTTTCACGCAACGTATTGTCAACGCCGAGAATACTTTGCTGAATGAAGCAGAGGTTCTGGTTGTTTGCGTTGACCCACTCAAAATGAAGCCTCGTGCGCTTCCCAAGTCTATTGTCGCGGAGTTTAAGCAGTGACTGACATGAATATCCTTGATTTGTTCCTGAAGGCTAGCCTTCTGGTTAAACTTATCATGTTGATTTTGATTGGTTTTTCAATCGCATCCTGGGCCATTATTATCCAGCGGACCCGTATTCTTAACGCAGCGGCGCGCGAAGCCGAAGCGTTTGAAGATAAATTCTGGTCTGGAATCGAACTTTCTCGCCTCTATCAAGAGAGCCAGGGGAAACGGGATAATCTCACTGGTTCGGAACAAATCTTTTACAGCGGGTTCAAAGAGTTTGTGCGCCTACATCGTGCCAATAGCCATGCGCCGGAAGCCGTAGTGGAAGGGGCGTCGCGAGCGATGCGTATTTCCATGAACCGTGAACTTGAAAATCTGGAAACGCACATTCCGTTCCTCGGTACGGTTGGCTCCATCAGCCCGTATATTGGTCTGTTTGGTACGGTCTGGGGGATCATGCACGCCTTTATCGCCCTCGGGGCGGTAAAACAAGCAACACTGCAAATGGTTGCGCCCGGTATCGCAGAAGCGTTGATTGCGACGGCAATTGGTCTGTTCGCCGCAATTCCGGCGGTAATGGCTTATAACCGCCTCAACCAGCGCGTAAACAAACTGGAACTGAATTACGACAACTTTATGGAAGAGTTTACCGCGATTCTGCACCGCCAGGCGTTTACCGTTAGCGAGAGCAACAAGGGGTAAGCCATGGCCAGAGCGCGTGGACGAGGTCGTCGCGATCTCAAGTCCGAAATCAACATTGTACCGTTGCTGGACGTACTGCTGGTGCTGTTGCTGATCTTTATGGCGACAGCGCCCATCATCACCCAGAGCGTGGAGGTCGATCTGCCAGACGCTACTGAATCACAGGCGGTGAGCAGTAACGATAATCCGCCAGTGATTGTTGAAGTGTCTGGTATTGGTCAGTACACCGTGGTGGTTGAGAAAGATCGCCTGGAGCGTTTACCACCAGAGCAGGTGGTGGCGGAAGTGTCCAGCCGTTTCAAGGCCAACCCGAAAACGGTCTTTCTGATCGGTGGCGCAAAAGATGTGCCTTACGATGAAATAATTAAAGCACTGAACTTGTTACATAGTGCGGGTGTGAAATCGGTTGGTTTAATGACGCAGCCTATCTAAACATCTGCGTTTCCCTTGCTTGAAAGAGAGCGGGTAACAGGCGAACAGTTTTTGGAAACCGAGAGTGTCAAAGGCAACCGAACAAAACGACAAGCTCAAGCGGGCGATAATTATTTCAGCAGTGCTGCATGTCATCTTATTTGCGGCGCTGATCTGGAGTTCGTTCGATGAGAATATAGAAGCTTCAGCCGGAGGCGGCGGTGGTTCGTCCATCGACGCTGTAATGGTTGATTCAGGTGCGGTAGTTGAGCAGTACAAACGCATGCAAAGCCAGGAATCAAGCGCGAAGCGTTCTGATGAGCAGCGCAAGATGAAGGAACAGCAGGCTGCGGAAGAACTGCGTGAGAAACAAGCGGCTGAACAGGAACGCCTGAAGCAACTTGAGAAAGAGCGGTTAGCGGCTCAGGAGCAGAAAAAGCAGGCTGAAGAAGCCGCAAAACAGGCCGAGTTAAAGCAGAAGCAAGCGGAAGAGGCGGCAGCGAAAGCGGCTGCAGATGCTAAAGCGAAGGCTGAAGCGGATGCAAAAGCTGCGGAAGAAGCAGCGAAGAAAGCGGCTGCAGACGCGAAGAAAAAAGCAGAAGCAGAAGCAGCCAAAGCCGCAGCCGAAGCGCAGAAAAAAGCCGAAGCAGCCGCTGCGGCGCTGAAGAAGAAAGCGGAAGCGGCAGAAGCAGCTGCAGCTGAAGCAAGAAAAAAAGCGGCAACTGAAGCTGCTGAAAAAACCAAGGCAGAAGCTGAGAAGAAAGCGGCTGCTGAAAAGGCAGCAGCTGATAAGAAAGCAGCGGCAGAGAAAGCTGCAGCCGACAAAAAAGCAGCAGAAAAAGCGGCTGCTGAAAAGGCAGCAGCTGATAAGAAAGCAGCGGCAGAAAAAGCCGCCGCAGACAAAAAAGCGGCAGCGGCAAAAGCTGCAGCTGAAAAAGCCGCTGCAGCAAAAGCGGCCGCAGAGGCAGATGATATTTTCGGTGAGCTAAGCTCTGGTAAGAATGCACCGAAAACGGGGGGAGGGGCGAAAGGGAACAATGCTTCGCCTGCCGGGAGTGGTAATACTAAAAACAATGGCGCATCAGGGGCCGATATCAATAACTATGCCGGGCAGATTAAATCTGCTATCGAAAGTAAGTTCTATGACGCATCGTCCTATGCAGGCAAGACCTGTACGCTGCGCATAAAACTGGCACCCGATGGTATGTTACTGGATATCAAACCTGAAGGTGGCGATCCCGCACTTTGTCAGGCTGCGTTGGCAGCAGCTAAACTTGCGAAGATCCCGAAACCACCAAGCCAGGCAGTATATGAAGTGTTCAAAAACGCGCCATTGGACTTCAAACCGTAATCGCGATGCTGACTGTTCCGACGGTCAACATCAGACACCGGTTGCCACGGGGTTCTGGTAGTTTTGTGTATTTTAGTTTGTTAACATTCTGCTAAATTATCGTGGGCCATCGGTCCAGATAAGGGAGATATGATGAAGCAGGCATTACGAGTAGCATTTGGTTTTCTCATACTGTGGGCATCAGTTCTGCATGCTGAAGTCCGCATTGTGATCGACAGCGGTGTAGATTCCGGTCGTCCTATTGGCGTTGTTCCTTTCCAGTGGGCGGGTCCTGGTGCAGCACCTGAAGATATTGGCGGCATCGTTGCTGCTGACTTGCGTAACAGCGGTAAATTTAATCCATTAGATCGCGCTCGTCTGCCACAGCAGCCGGGTAGTGCACAGGAAGTACAACCAGCAGCATGGTCTGCGCTGGGCATTGACGCTGTGGTTGTCGGCCAGGTCACTCCGAATCCGGACGGCTCTTACAATGTTGCTTATCAGCTGGTTGACACTGGCGGCGCACCGGGTACTGTACTTGCTCAGAACTCGTACAAAGTGAACAAGCAGTGGCTGCGTTATGCTGGTCATACCGCCAGTGATGAAGTGTTTGAAAAACTGACCGGCATTAAAGGTGCGTTCCGTACCCGTATTGCCTACGTTGTTCAGACCAATGGCGGTCAGTTCCCGTATGAACTGCGCGTATCTGACTATGACGGTTACAACCAGTTTGTCGTTCACCGTTCTCCGCAGCCGCTGATGTCTCCGGCATGGTCACCGGATGGTTCTAAACTGGCCTATGTGACTTTCGAGAGCGGTCGTTCAGCGCTGGTTATTCAAACGCTGGCAAATGGTGCTGTACGTCAGGTGGCTTCATTCCCGCGTCACAACGGTGCACCAGCATTCTCGCCAGACGGCAGCAAACTGGCATTCGCCTTGTCGAAAACCGGTAGCCTGAACCTGTACGTAATGGATTTGGCTTCTGGTCAGATCCGCCAGGTGACTGATGGTCGCAGTAACAATACCGAACCGACCTGGTTCCCGGACAGCCAGAACCTGGCATTTACTTCTGACCAGGCCGGTCGTCCGCAGGTTTATAAAGTGAATATCAACGGCGGTGCGCCACAACGTATTACCTGGGAAGGTTCGCAGAACCAGGATGCGGATGTCAGCAGCGACGGTAAATTTATGGTAATGGTCAGCTCCAATGGTGGGCAGCAGCACATTGCCAAACAAGATCTGGCAACGGGAGGCGTACAAGTTCTGTCGTCCACGTTCCTGGATGAAACGCCAAGTCTGGCACCTAACGGCACTATGGTAATCTACAGCTCTTCTCAGGGGATGGGATCCGTGCTGAATTTGGTTTCTACAGATGGGCGTTTCAAAGCGCGTCTTCCGGCAACTGATGGACAGGTCAAATTCCCTGCCTGGTCGCCGTATCTGTGATAATAATTAATTGAATAGTAAAGGAATCATTGAAATGCAACTGAACAAAGTGTTGAAAGGGCTGATGATTGCTCTGCCTGTTATGGCAATTGCGGCATGTTCTTCCAACAAGAACGCCAGCAATGACGGCAGCGAAGGCATGCTGGGTGCCGGCACTGGTATGGATGCGAACGGCGGCAATGGCAACATGTCTTCCGAAGAGCAGGCTCGTCTGCAAATGCAACAGCTGCAGCAGAACAACATCGTTTACTTCGATCTGGACAAGTACGATATCCGTTCTGACTTCGCTCAAATGCTGGATGCACACGCAAACT
Organism: Escherichia sp. MOD1-EC6300; assembly: GCF_002965045.1. NCBI lineage: Bacteria > Pseudomonadati > Pseudomonadota > Gammaproteobacteria > Enterobacterales > Enterobacteriaceae > Escherichia > Escherichia sp. MOD1-EC6300. The sequence goes on from NZ_PTRH01000016.1 coordinate 93,301, forward strand.
TCCTGCGTAGCAACCCGTCTTACAAAGTCACCGTAGAAGGTCACGCGGACGAACGTGGTACTCCGGAATACAACATCTCCCTGGGTGAACGTCGTGCGAACGCCGTTAAGATGTACCTGCAGGGTAAAGGCGTTTCTGCAGACCAGATCTCCATCGTTTCTTACGGTAAAGAAAAACCTGCAGTACTGGGTCATGACGAAGCGGCATACTCCAAAAACCGTCGTGCGGTACTGGTTTACTAAGAGAATTGCATGAGCAGTAACTTCAGACATCAACTATTGAGTCTGTCGTTACTGGTTGGTATAGCGGCCCCCTGGGCCGCTTTTGCTCAGGCACCAATCAGTAGTGTCGGCTCAGGCTCGGTCGAAGACCGCGTCACTCAACTTGAGCGTATTTCTAATGCTCACAGCCAGCTTTTAACCCAACTCCAGCAACAACTCTCTGATAATCAATCCGATATTGATTCCCTGCGTGGTCAGATTCAGGAAAATCAGTATCAACTGAATCAGGTCGTGGAGCGGCAAAAGCAGATCCTGTTGCAGATCGATAGCCTCAGCAGCGGTGGTGCAGCGGCGCAATCAACCAGCGGCGATCAAAGCGGTGCGGCGGCATCAACGACGCCGACAGCTGATGCTGGTACTGCGAATGCTGGCGCGCCGGTGAAAAGCGGTGATGCAAACACGGATTACAATGCAGCTATTGCGCTGGTGCAGGATAAATCCCGCCAGGATGACGCAATGGTGGCATTTCAGAATTTCATCAAAAATTACCCTGATTCAACTTATCTGCCAAACGCCAATTATTGGCTGGGTCAGTTAAACTACAACAAGGGTAAAAAAGATGATGCGGCGTATTATTTTGCTTCGGTAGTGAAAAACTATCCGAAGTCACCGAAGGCTGCAGATGCGATGTTTAAAGTCGGCGTCATCATGCAGGACAAAGGTGACACCGCAAAAGCGAAAGCCGTATACCAGCAGGTTATCAGTAAATACCCTGGTACTGATGGCGCAAAACAGGCGCAAAAACGTCTGAACGCGATGTAATGCATAACACACGACCAGAAGTTGCATTATTTCTGGTCGTGTCGTGCGAATCATAAGCAGTTGAGTGATCTACATCGAAATTTTTGTTGCGCTCAAGTCTGAAATCAGTAATATATGCCGCCGTTGCCACGGGATATCAAACAAACCGAAAGCAACGAAAAAGTGGGTCGTTAGCTCAGTTGGTAGAGCAGTTGACTTTTAATCAATTGGTCGCAGGTTCGAATCCTGCACGACCCACCAATCGCTAAGGTGGAAGCGGTAGTAAAACGTGAAGGATAACGTTGCGTCAGCAACGGCCCGAAGGGCGAGACGAAGTCGAGTCATCCTGCACGACCCACCACTAACCTAGTTAGTTGTAGTATCCAGCGTAGTATCGGGTGATTAGCTCAGCTGGGAGAGCACCTCCCTTACAAGGAGGGGGTCGGCGGTTCGATCCCGTCATCACCCACCAC